>CAMDJM010000003.1 GCA_945900785.1 Akkermansia muciniphila | reverse complement strand
AAGACTTTGGCGCAGAGTGCGGCCCCGGGCCAGGAATTCTTTGCTATAAGAGCCAGGTTTTCCAGCAAACAGGGACTTCAAACGGCCGCGAAATCTGAATACCCAGGTTTTTAAGGTTTTAGGACTAAGTCCGACAGGCTGCTAGACCTATTCGATACCAGAGGCTTTCCGGCATCGGGCTCACCGCCGGTGCTCAACACGTGGAGGCGCATCCCGCCGGGCTGCCCGCAAGATTGATGCAATGTTAAAAATGGTGCAAACAAACACTCTGCCGCCTATGATCCTGAAACGCCTCCGCCATGAAACGAGTGAAGTCCATGCGCGCCTGGAAGCGCGCTTGCCGTTGGTTAACCCTGACCTTTCCCGCGTGAAGTATCTCGGGATTGTCGCTGGGTTCTACGGGTTTTATTTGCCGCTGGAGGAGCGGTTGATGAGCATGCCTTTTGGGGAAGACATCGCGCTCGATTTTTCGGAGCGGCGGAAGGTGGGGCGGTTGGAGGAGGATTTGGCGGCGCTGGGGCTTGGGGCAGAGGAGCAGGCTAGGATTCCGCAGTGCCTGGAGTTGCCTGAACTGGACTCGATTCCGCGCGTTCTCGGCTGTCTGTATGTGGTCGAGGGCGCGACGCTAGGCGGGCAGGTGATCTCGCGGCATTTGCTGGCGAATCTCGGGATCACGCCGGAATCGGGCGGGGCGTTTTTCGCGGGGTATGGCGCGGAGACGGGGCCGCGGTGGAAGGCGTTTGGCGAAGCAATCACGGCGGCGGCGGAGAAGTTCGGCGGCGAGGATGAGATCGTGGCGGGCGCGACGCGGACTTTCGAGACGCTGGAGCGCTGGCTGTTTCCCGACGCGGCGCATTCCTTAAAAATAGCAGTCGAAGGTTTTTTGCGATCACCCCACGAAGCCAACGCAATCCACCCATTATGAAAACTCCTTATGCAGACCACGCCAGCAACCCCGCGCCCGCCGATCCCCCGCTGCCGTGGGCGGGCGGTGCTTACAGCATCAAGCGCCACGGCGTTTCACTCACAAATTGCGACAGCGAACCCGTGCAGACGCCGGGTTGCATCCAGGCGCATGGCGCGATGCTCGTCGTGCAGCCGGGCGATTTTACGATTCTGCAGGTGAGTGAAAACGTGGGTGTGCACTTCGGGCGCACGCCGGAGGAGTTGCTCGGGCAGCCCGTGACGACGGTGCTCGGCGAGGAGGGTGTGCGGCGGTTGCGCCAAGTGCTGGACCGCGAGCCGGTGGAGCGCAATCCGCTCTACGTTTTCACCCTGCCTGCCCGCAAAGCGAATCCTGCGCTGGATCTCACGGTGCATCTCGTCGATGGCGTGGCGGTGCTGGAGTGCGAGCCGACGGCACGCGCGGCGGCGGAGCCGGAGCCGGAGCCGGAGCCGGATTATTATGCGTTGGTGAAAAGATCTGTCGGGCGGATGCAGTCCGCGCAGACGCTGGCGGAGTTTTGCCAGATCGCGGCGGAGCAGGTGCGCGCGCTCACCGGGCTGGATCGCGTGATGGTGTATCGCTTTCACGAGGATTTCCACGGCGAGGTGGTGGCGGAGAGCAAGCGCGAGGGTCTCACTTCGTGGCTTGGTTTGCACTATCCGTCGGAAGACATCCCACGGCCTGCGCGCGAGATTTTCAAAAAAATCTGGTTGCGCCCGCTGCCGGATGCCGCCGAGCCGGTGATGGAACTCGTGCCGCTGATCAACCCCGCCACACAGCGCCCGCTCAATATGACGCACTGCGCGCTGCGCGGCGCTTCGGTGATGTATGTGGAGTATCTGCAAAACATGGGTGTCGCCGCGTCGCTCACGCTTTCCATCCTCATTGAGGGGGAGCTGTGGGGCCTCATCGCCTGCCACCACTACACGCCTACTCGCTTCCCGTATCAGGTGCGGGCGGGCTGCGAATTTCTCGCTCAAGTCACCTCGCTACAACTGCGCTCGGCGGTGCAGCGCGAGACGCTGCACTACCGGCTGCGGCTTGAGGAAGTGCACAACCGCATCATCGCGCAAGCGTCGCTGGACCTCGATCTTGCGTCGATGACCATCGGCTCGCCGAATCTGCTCAACGCGATGGATGCGACTGGCGCGGCGATGTATCACAGCGACCGCTGGTGGCGCGTGGGCGCGACGCCGGAAGAGGCTCATCTCGATGCGTTGAAAATCTGGCTCGACGCGCGGCCCGAGTTTCAAAATCCGACGCGGCCCGTGTATGCGACCGATTCGCTGGCGCGCGATTTTCCCGGTGCAGCGGACGATGTGGCCATCGCGAGCGGCCTACTGGCGCTGCCGCTGGCACGGCGAAAGGGGAACGTCATCGTCTGGTTCCGGCCCGAAACGATCCAAACGGTGAAATGGGGTGGCGACCCGAGCGACAAGCCGATCGTCACCGGCCCGCACGGCCCACGACTCACGCCACGAAAATCGTTCGAGCTGTTCACCGAATCCGTGCGCCAGCGTGCTCTGCCGTGGAACCCGAGCGAGATCGACGCGGCCCTGCGGCTGCGGCTGCTCATCATGGAGCTGGTCGTCACGCGCGCGGACCGGCTCAGAGAAGTGAACGCCGACCTCACCCGCAGCAATGAGGAACTCGACGCCTTCGCCTACGTGGCCAGCCACGACTTGAAGGAACCGCTGCGCGGTATCTCGAAATACGCACATCAGCTTCTCGAAAGCGCCTTTGCCGACGACGTGGAAACACGCACGCGACTCGAAGGACTGCAGCGGCTCACGCTCCGGATGGATTCGCTGCTCGACTCCTTGCTGCACTACTCGCGCGTGGGCCGCACCACGCTGCAGTTTGAAAACGTGGACCTCAATGAAGTCGTCGCCGAAGCGCTGGAAATCGTCGCCGCGCGGCGGCAGGAAACGCCCACCGAAATCAACGTCGCCAGCCCGCTGCCGACCGTGCTCGCCGACCGGATGCGCGTGCGCGAGGTCTTCGCAAATCTGATCGCGAACGCGCTGAAATATAACGACAAGCCACACCGCGAAATCCACATCGGCTACTCGCCCGACGGCGTGCAAGGCAACGTGTTCCACGTCCGCGACAATGGTATCGGCATCGAGGCGAGGCATCAGACGACGGTATTCAACATGTTCAAGCGGCTGCACGGTCGCAACGAATTCGGCGGCGGCTCCGGCGCGGGCCTCACCATCGTGGAAAAGCTCGTGAGCCAGCATCGCGGCCGCGTGTTGTTCGAGTCCACGCCGGGCGAGGGCACCACCTTTTTCTTCACCCTCGCCCCCGGCGCAGACACCACGCCATGACTCTCCCGCCCACTGGATTTGTGCTCGTGGTCGAAGACTCGGATGAAGATTTCGACACCGTGCTGCAGGCCGCGCGCGAGGCGTCACTGCCGCAGGAAATCCGCCGTGCTGCGACCGGCGGCGAGTGTCTGCGCCTCCTCGCCGACTGCGAGCGCGAGCGCCGCACTGCGCCGCTGCTCGTCCTGCTGGATCTGAACACGCCCGGCGAAGATGGCCGCGCCGTGCTCCGCGCCATCCGTGGGAATGGGCAGCTGCGCACGATGCCGATCGTCGTCCTGAGCACGTCGGACAATCCGCGCGACCTGGATTTTTGCTACCAGAACGGCGTGAATGCCTATCATACGAAGCCGGTCAGCTTTCCCGCCCATCTGCGAACGCTGCGGTGCATCTTCGACTACTGGCTCGGCAGTGTCGTGCTCCCCGCCGCCCCACAACACATCCCATGAATTCGACCGCCCCATTTCATGTCCTGATCATTGAAGACAGCCCGGAAGACCGGGCCGATCTGCGGCAGATGCTGCTGCGCGGATCGCAGCGACATTACCGCTTCACCGAGGCGGAGACAGGCGGTGCCGGACTTCGCGCAGTGAGGGAAAAGGCGGGCGCACCGCCGGATTGTGTGCTGCTCGATTTTAATCTGCCGGACATGAACGCGCTTGATGTTCTCGCAGACCTGCGGGGCGCGGCGTTCCTGCCTCCGTGCCCAGTCGTCGTCGTCACGGGCGCAAATTCGAACTCTGGCGCAGACGTGCTGCGGGCGGGTGCGCAGGATTACATCGGAAAGGAATGGATCACGCCCGGTTCGCTCACGCGCACGGTGGAAAATGCGGTGGAGCGTTTCGCGATGGTGAAGGCGCGGGATGGTGCGCAACTGGCGCTGCGCGTGAGCGAGGAGCGGTTCCGCCTCGCCGCACAGGTCGCCGGGCTGGCGGTCGCCGAGATCGATTATACCACGGATCAGGTGCATCTCTCCCCCGAGTCGGCCGCGATGTTCGGGCTTCCCCCCCAACCGTCGGTCGTCTCCCGCGCGACCATCCATGCACTGTTCCACCCGGATGACCGACCCGCCTTGGAAAAGTTCATCGCCGCCTCTCACGACCCGAAGGGCACGGGCGAGTTCGCGATGGATCACCGTATCATCCGCCCCGACAGGCAAGTCCGTTGGCACGGCGTCCGCAAGCAGGTCTTTTTCGAGCAAGCCCGCCCCGCCCGGGCGCTTCTGGCGATATTCGACATCACCACGCGCAAGCTCCGTGAGCGCCATCTCGTCTTTCTGGCGCAAATGCAGAAAGTGTTCGCCCCGCTCACCTCCTCCACGGAAATCATGCGTGCGGTCGGCGAGCGGCTCGCGGAGCATCTGGGCCTGGTCCATTGCATCCTCGCAGAAGTGGATGAAGCGGCGGACACCTGCACGGTGCTGCACGATCACCACGCGCCAGGCACGCGGAACCTGGCGGGCGATTACCGCCTGTCGGACTTTCACCCCGAGGAAGAGCGGCTGCTGCTGGCATCGGGCGCACCGCTGGTGATCGCCAATTTGCGCGATGGCAGGCGCACGGCGGCGATTGCGGAGCACTTCGAGGCGCTGGGGATCCGCGCGCTGGTGAATGCAGGCTACGTGACCGGCGGGCGCTGGAGATTCGTGCTCCAAGCCTTCCGCGCCGAGCCGTATGCTTGGCCCGCGGAGGAGGTGGAGCTGCTCACCGAGCTGGCCGCACGCATTTACGTGCGGGTGGAACGCTCCCGCGCGGAGGAGGCGCTGCGTGAATCCAACGTCCTCCTCGATACTCTCCTCACGCGGGCCCCCATTGGTTTTTGCATGCTGGATCGCGAGCTGCGCTACGTCCGCATCAATGACATGCTCGCAGAATTCAACGGTATCCCCGTTGCGGCGCACCTCGGCAGGGCGCTGGCCGAGGTCGTGCCGGGTCTGGAAGCGTCCGTGCGCGCGATCACGGAGCTAATTCTCCGGACGGGCGAGGCGGTGTGCAATCACGAGTTCTGCGGCGAGACGGCTGCCGCGCAAGGCAGCAAGCGCTATTGGAATGAGAGCTGGTATCCGGTGTGCGACGGGGAGGGGAAAATCGTCGGCTTCGGTGGGGTAGTGGAGGAAATCACCGCCCGGAAAAAGTCCGAGGAGACCATGGCGCGGCTGGCTGCTATCGTCCACTCCTCGCACGATGCGCTCTTTAGCGAGGATCTCGACGGGATCGTCACCAGTTGGAATCCGGGGGCAGAGCAAATTTTCGGCTACCGCGCCGAGGAGATCGTGGGCACCTCGATCATGCGGCTGATGCCAGCGGATCGGCAGGCAGCGGAGCGCGGGCTCCAGCGACAAATTGTCGACGGGGAGCTGGGGGGAACGTTTGAAGAGATCCGGCTGACCAAGGACGGGCGGGAGTTTCCCGCTTCGATCACCATTGCGCCGCTGAAGGATGCGGCCGGCAAAGTCATCGGCACATCCAGAGTTCTCCGCGACGTCACCGAGCGCAAGCGCGCCGAGGAGGTGCTGCGGGAAAATGCCGCGGTGTTTTCCACCCTCATCGCGCAGGCGCCGATGGGGACGTATGTGGTGGATGCACAGTTCCGCATGCGGCAGATCAATGCCGAGGCGATGCCGGCCTTTGGCTCCGTGCATCCGCTCATCGGTCGCGATTTTCAGGAAGTGGTCGAAATCCTTTGGGGGCCGGAAGTGGGGGGCACGATCATAGGCGTATTGCGGCACACGCTGGCGACGGGTGAACGCTTTATTTCTCCGCCTTTCACCGAGCAGCGTCACGACGTCGGCATCAAGCAGACCTACGAATGGGAGATGCAGCGGGTGACTCTGCCGGACGGCCAGCACGGGGTGGTCTGCTATTTCCAAGAAGTGACCGAGCGCGCGCGGGCCGCGGAAGCGCTGCGGGCGAGCCAGGAGCGCATGCACCTCGCCGCCGAAGCCACCGGCGTCGGCATCTGGGAATGGAACGCCGTTACGAACGCGATCCGCTGGGATGCGATGATGTTCCAGATCTATGGCATCGAGCCCACGCCGGATCGGCTCGTGCACTACCAGGACTGGCGCGGCGCAGTGCTGCCCGAGGAGCTGGCGGAGAACGAGGCCATCCTCCAGGAAACCATCCGCCGTGGCGGGCAGAGCACGCGGGAATTTCGCATCCAGCGGCGCAGTGACGGCGAGTGCCGCTGGATTCACGCCGTGGAGACGGTGCGCGCGAATCACGAAGGCACGGCCGAATGGGTGCTGGGCACCAATCTGGACGTCACCGAACGGAAAAACGCGGAACAGACGATCCGCGACGAAGCGAAGCGGAAGGACGAATTCCTCGCCATGCTCGGGCATGAATTGCGCAACCCGCTCGCCGCGATCCGTCACGCCGTGCAAATCGCGCACGAGACGCCCGATGATCACGACGCCTGCCATTGGGCCGCCGGGGTCATCGACTGCCAAAGCGCGCAACTTTCCCGCATGGTCGATGACCTCCTCGACGTCGCACGCATCAATCGCGGCCGCATTGACCTACGGCCTGAGACGCTGGATTTGCAAAAGGTGCTGGAAAGTGCCATTGCCGTGGTGCAGCGGCTGGTGCGAAAGGGTCGCCATCATTTCATCCAGGAAATCGGTTCCAATCTGCGCGTGACCGGCGATGCCGCGCGTCTTCAGCAGGTCTACGTGAACCTCCTGAACAACGCCGCGAAATACACGCCCGAAACCGGCACGATCCGCCTTGAAGCGCGCTGCGAAGGCGCTGAAGTCATCATCACGATTTCCGATAACGGCGTCGGCATTCCCAGCGATCTCCTCCCGCATGTCTTCGACCTTTTCCGCCAAGCCGACAGCACGCTCGACCGCTCTCAAGGCGGACTCGGGATCGGCCTCAGCGTCGTCAAATCACTGGTCGAAATGCACCACGGCCGGATCACGGTGGAGAGCCGCGCCGGGACCGTTGGAACGACTGTGACCGTGCGGCTGCCGCTGCTAACGGAAACGGGGACTGTGCCGGCAACTGCCGAAGTCGAGGCTGGTTCTGCCTCACTACCCAATGCTCTCCGCGTGCTCATTGTCGACGATCACCAGGACGCCGCTCTAGGCCTCGCCCAGCTGCTCAAGCGGCGCGGCTGTGAAGTGAGCTGTGCCCACACCGGGCCTGATGGGCTCACAAGGGCGCGTGAGTTCCACCCCCAAGTCCTCCTCCTCGACCTCGGATTGCCCGGCTTCGACGGCTACGAACTTGCCCGCCTTCTCCGGGCCGAGCCCGACTTCCGTGAGGCGATTCTCATCGCCATCTCAGGCTATGCGCAGGATGGCGACCGCGCCCGTTGCCATGACGCCGGTTTTGACGGGCATTTCGCAAAGCCTATCAACTTTCAGAAACTACTGGAGGCCATTCAGTTGTGCTCTGCCGGGTGACGGGGAAGCGGGCAGGCATTGTGCCTGCCGTGAAAATGATAGATGGGTGGATTGCCGGAATAGACTGGGAACCGGGTCGTTTTTATCGGGAGATCACCGACGGCATCAACGACGGAATTTTCGCCTGAAACTCAGCACCTCTCTCGCATTATGCCATAAACTCTCTTCTTCCGAATGGAGAAATGCAGTGGGATCCCCAGCCCCTGAGTCCGGACGGACGGGGAAAACCGGCCCGGCACATTTTCTGCGGAGTGAGGGTTGGACGATCCTATCCTCCCATGAAATCCTCCCTCCGTGTCATCAACTTTAATTTCGTTCCGCGCAGTGCAGATCTGGCTCTTTTGTTTCTCAGGGTGGTCCTGGGGCTGTCGCTGCTCCTCCTGCATGGTTGGGGAAAGTTCAGCTATTTGCATAACGGTGCGGAGTTTCCGAATCCCCTGGGTATCGGCAAGTATCCCACGCTGATCCTGACCCTTTTTGCGGAAATTTTTTGCAGCGCTTTGCTGATTGGCGGGGTCCTGACCCGCTTTGCCGCCGCCGTGCTGCTCTTCACCATGGGGGTGGCTTTTTTCCAGGTTCAGCATGGAGACTTCTCCCAACCTGGGGCGGAGTTGGCCGCGCTCTATGGCTTCGGCTTTGCCACTCTGCTGATCTCAGGGGGCGGAAGATTCTCCGCAGATGCGGCCGGGGGGCCTTACGGGTTGGCGGGCATGGCGGCAGTCGCTGGCGGCCTCGCGGGCTATCCTATTAGTTATTTTTTCCAAAGCAGCAACTATCAGGCAGCGGTAACTCTGCCAGGCTATTTGATTAGCCTCCGCGCAGTCCTTGCTGCTGACTCCACCCGGACCACGGCGATCCTCGTCTGGAGCGCCACCTTTCTCCTACTGGCCCTGATTGGATTTTTGTTAGGGCGTGTCCTGCACCGCCGTTCGGTGGTCACCGCAACCGCTCCTGCTTCCGCCGGGGCGTGAATTTGCCTTTCTGGTGGGCAATCAGGTGTTGGGTTTGCTTCCGAAGCGTTGCTTGATTTTTTCGGGAAGATTCGGGGTGATGTCGACCCATTGGCGGGCGGCGGCGGGCTCGCGCTCGACCCAGCTTTTAATGAGGTCGCTGGTGGCGCGTTCGCGGCGTTTTTCGTCGGTGATGGTGCTGGCCCAGGCCATGGCAGCTTCGGGGTCTTTTTCGTGAACTTGGCGGGCAAAGGTTTCGCGGGGGCTATCGGTGGCCGCGGAGGGAGGGAATTGGTTCAGCCAGGCACCGGCTTCGTTGGGTTGTTCGCGGGACCAGCGGTCGACGATTTCAGAGAGGACGCGGGGTTTGGCTTCGTTTTCCGGCAGGGAGCTGGCCCAAGCCGCGGCGGAGGGCGCGTCCTTGGAGGCGAGTTGACCGGCGAGACGGCTGAGGACACCGTCTTTGAAGGGGGATTCTGCCAGTCCGGTGGCCCAAGCCTGGGTGGCGGCGGCGGAGCGCTGCTTGAGGGATTGTTCGAGGACCCGGTCCATGGCGTCGCCCCGGGCGCGGCTGCGGTTCATGCTGCTTTCTGCGAGGGTGGCGGCGCGGTCGAGGTCGGTTTTGGCAAGGGTGCCGATCAGGCCAACCATGTAGTAGTTGCCGGTATCGGTGTTGTTGGCTTCCTTGCCGTTTTCGGTCGCCCAGGCGATCGCTTGGTCGGGGTCGGATTTAACCCATTTGGAGAGGACGGTGGAAGCAGCCATCTGGCCGGTCCACTCCTTGTTGTCCTTGACGGCGGTGAGGGCGGCCAGAGGATCCGAATCAGCCCAGGTGGTCATGAGCATGTTCAGTTCCCGGGCGCGTTCGCGGGGATTGAAGTTCTCCATGAGGGTGGCCAGGGCAGCGCTGCGGGCTTCGTTGGTATCGAGCGTTTTCAGCAGATCGAGGTAATCGCTCATGCGCGCGACGGGATCGGCATTGTCAAACATGGCCTTCAGGCGGGCGCTGACCTGTTCCGGGGTCAGGAGGAAGGCACGGCGCGTAGCCGGGTCTGGGGCGTTGGGATCCTGCGATGCGGCACTGCTGGAAGCCGGGGATGCAGCATCAGCTTTCAATTCCAAAGGTGCCAGCATGGAGGAGCGGGGTTTTGCCTGAGTTCCAGCCGGTGCGCTGGGGGTTGCACTACGGTCTACCGTGGCGCGACCGGCAAGAAAAGCCGCACCAAGGGCGGCGGCGCAAACGGTGGTCTGCGCGAAAAGGTTGCGTTTGGAGGGGGGGATCATTGGTTTAGGAAGGGATAAATACATATACGTGTCACGCAGCCTGTTGTTCGCAATGAATTGCCCTGTCCCACGGCGTGCCAACCCCATGGGGCGCAAGCCTTTCCCGATTTTGAAAAGGGAGCAGGACGCCCCGGCACGATTAAGGGCGGATATGGGGGTTTCCCAATCCGCCCTGATATTGCCAGAGATGTTATCGAAGCTAAGCCGGGTATTCCGGTTACGCAATTTCAGCCACTTCGATCACTTTGCGGCCTTTATAGGTGCCGCAGGAAGGACAGACGATGTGGGAAGGAACGGCGGAGCCGCAGCTGGGGCAGGAATTGAGCTTGGGGGCGTGCCAGCGGTGGGAGGCGGCGCGGATTTTTTGCTTACTGCGGGAGGATTTGCGTTTTGGAACAGCCATGGGAAGGAGGAGTTAAGGATGGAAAATAGGAGTTTAAGAAGCGGGAGGAGCGCCGCCCGGAGGCAGTTGATCCAAGGCTTTCCAGATGTCAGCGCGGGGAGATTCCATTGCTGCTTCATCTGCCAGCGGGACAAACTCGCTTTCAGGTGCGAAGGCGCCTTCCGTTTGACAGGGCTGCGGTTCGACATTGGACTCCTCGCAGCGGGGGTAGCCGGGAAGGGTCAGCAGAATATCTTCGCGAACCTGTGCTGTCAAGTCCAGTGTGTCATCTTCCTGTTCTTCACAGGAAAAATAGGGATCAATCCTGACCTGCCATAAAAGCCGGGCCGGACAATGCGAGCATTGCAGGCTGAAACGGGCCGACAGGGAGCCTTCAACGATAACGTCGCCATCATCCCGGCGGACGGTGAGGTCATATTTCAGTGGGGGAACGAAGAGGGGATCATAGAGGCCCGGGAGACCGAAAAGATCCGGGCGGATTTCTCCGGAAAATTGACGTCCTTCCGGGGGGAGGTCGCTCAGGGAGATCAGGGGCAGCATCATAATGATGAGGTGCCCGGAATAGGCAGGGATGCAAGGCCGGATGCTTGCGGAGCTTATTCGATGGCTCCGGGCATGGGCAGAGGAATCAGCTGGCTTTCAGCAGCTCCTGCAGCGGCACCCGGTGGTGACCGTAAAGGTCGGAGAGGGGAATGCCGCGGCGGTTGGCGACCCGCAGGGCCTGCATGACGTCTTCCATGTCCCAAAATTGGGACTTATCCTGAGTGCCCACTTCTCGCAGGGGCTGCAGCGCCGTCTCTTCAGGCGGGGTCATCGGGGGGGTATTCATAGGGGGGATTCAAATGGATGAATCCATGTCCGAAAAAACGTCGCAGAATGATTTTTTACCTTTTTGATGCCGTCACAATTTCGTCACTTCAGCCGGGAGCGGGGCGGACGCCGCTGTCACTAAAGCAGGGAAGTGAGGGGGCGGCAGATGACCTCCAGCAGGCGGTGGTGAAAAGGGCGGGCGGCGTGGCTTTCCATGGTGATTTCCCTGCATTGCAGAAGATAGGTTTCGAAGAGCGCGTTCAGTTCTCCCGCCAGGGCGGGGCTGTAGCAGGCGACGTTCAGCTCGAAATTGATACGCAGGGAGCGGACGTCGAGATTGGCGCTGCCACCCATCACGCTGTGGTCATCCATGATGCCCAGCTTGGCGTGGAGGAAACTGGGCAGGTATTCAAAAATGCGCACGCCATGCGGCAACAGGTCTTCGTAGGAGGAACGGGTCACCTGGGTGAGGTAAAAGTGGTCGCCATGAGCGGGCACCATGAGTTCCACCCTGATGCCGCGCATGGCAGCGAGCTGGATGGCGGACAGCACGGCGTCCTCCGGCACGAAATAGGGGGTCATGAGCCGCAGCCGTTCCTGCGTCCGGTTGAGCATGGCGAGAACACTGAGCTGGATTTCATTCAGATCGTTGTCCGGCCCTCCGGGAATGACCTGCATTTCCACGGGGCCTGCGGGGGCTTGCTCAGGATAATAGGTGGGTGGGTCGAGGAGGGCCTCGCCACTGGCAAAATACCAGTCCTGGGCAAAGACTTCCGCCAGTTGGGTCACAACTGGACCGGTGATCCTGAGATGAATGTCACGGCAGGGCGGTTTTTTACCGCCATTCCAGTATTCATCGGAGATGTTCATGCCGCCCGTGAGGGCGACGGAGCCATCGGCGATGACGAGTTTGCGGTGGTTGCGCAGGTTCAGGTGCAGCCGGCCCTTCAGCGGGGAAAAAGTGTTAATCCAGGAAAATCTGCCCCCCGCCTTGAGCAGTTTCCGGAAAAAATACCGGGTGGTGCGGACGGAACCGATTTCATCCGCGAGCACGCGCACTTCCACCCCGCGGCGGGCGGCGGCGATAAGGGCATCGCGGATGGTGCGTCCGGTTTGGTCCGCACTCCAAATATAGAACTCCAAATGCAGATGGTGCCGGGCTTCGCTGATGATGCGGAGCAGGTCTGGAAAGAAGGCAGTGCCATCCACGAGGAGCTTGACTTCATTGCCCCCGGTGGAGGCAAACCCATTGATGCGCTCCAGCTCCGGCACGCGGCTGAGGAACTGGCAGGGCACGACCGCGCCATGGGGACCGGCCTTGGATTCCAGTTCGTGCACCAGCCTCAGGCGCCGGCGGTAAACCCGCTCGGATCCCATCAAAAAATACGCGATCCCCCCAATGCCAGGAAAGAGCAGGATCGCCCAGAGCCAGGCAAGCGTCGCGTTGGGGGACTTGTTCCGTTGGGCCAGCAGGTGGGGCACGAGGCCCCATTGCAGCACCGCCAGCACGGCCGCCCCAGTCCAAGCCAGCGAGCCAAAAACGGCCCCGGCGGCAGAGGAAACCAGGATCATGGAATACAAAAAAGGTTATGCCCGGTGACGGCGCAGGAGGCCCAGCACAGCCACTGCGGCGAGGGACACACTGCCCGGTTCTGGAATGATGCCCAGAATCTGGGTCCGGTAGAAACTTAAATCCGATATCACCGTGATGCTGTTGTTGATCACGGCGGAGGTGGAGCCCCCCGGAATGTTATCAAAGCCTGACAGGGTGCCTACCGCGTGGGTCATGCCGGACAATTGCCATTCCGCCCCGGCCTTGTGGAAGACGGCGGAGCCACTGTCGCCGGTCACGCCCTGGGCTTCATTGGGGCGTCCCGCCAGATCATCGTTATAGATGGTGCCGAAGGAGCGGACCGTGCCGAAACCGGAGGACACGTCGAGATTGATCCCTTCCACATCGTTCGTGCCCCAGCGCACCGCATTCCCGCTGGCCGAGGTGAAGATAGCGGTCACGCCAGGACCGGGACCGCCCACAGGAGTCCAGATGTCGTCCCCGGGCCCGGGGCCCTGCACCACGGTATAATAGGAACGCGAAGCACTGCGGTTTACCCCATTGCCGATCATCACGAGATCGTCCCCCAGGACGGGTGCCCCCGGACTGATCGTGAGCGCCGGCAAGCCGGGATCTGCATTAATCTGGAAGAGGATCATGTCCGTATTGACCGTCATGCCCGGGGTGGATTGATTATTCAATTGGGTGACCGATCCAATCGCGGCATAGGGCGTTCCTGCGAAAGTCACCGTGCCACTGCCGACGTGCGAGGCGGTCAGGACCCAGCGGTTTCCCAAATAGATGGCGGAAGCCCCATTCAGGGTGCCAACATTGGCAAAGCTTGGATCATCTCCTGGTGCGGTGGTATTTCCCGTAGTGCCCAATACTTGAACGGCATGCAGCTGCTCCAGGAGACCAAGACTCAGGATAATGGTGGCATATCGGGTTGCGATCATGGCTCCGTATAAATGAACGCCCCGGCCCTGTCGACGCCGAAAGTCCACTAAAAAAGGGTCAGCGGGCTCCAAAAAGAACACTTCCGACCCGCACCACGGTGGCCCCTTCTTCGATGGCGGTCTCGAAGTCTGCACTCATGCCCATGGAAAGACCCGGCAGCGGGATGCCGGTTTCGGTCCCGATCCGGTCGCGCAGTTCACGCAAGGCAGCAAAGTGTTCCCGGGAAAGTTCGGGGTCCGCGACCAAGGGGGGAATGGTCATTAAACCGATCACTTCCACCCGCTTCAGGGCCAGCAATGGACCGATCTCCCGCCGCACCGAATCCGCTGTGAAGCCGAATTTCCGGCCATCCCCGGCTACATTCACCTGAAGATAAACCTGCGGACGGCAGCCTTCCTCAGCGGCGATGCGTTCAAAATCCAAGGCCAGGGCCGTGCTGTCCACGCTGTGAAACGCCTCACACAGGGGCAGGACCTTGCGCACTTTGTTGGATTGGAGGTGTCCGATAAAATGCCACCGCAGTTGAGGGGACAGGGCCGGGATTTTTTCCAGGCATTCCTGCGCCCGGCTTTCGCCAAAAAGGCGCTGTCCGGCGGCTGCGGCTTCTGCGATCAGCTCCGCCGGAAAAGTCTTGCTGACGGCGAGCAATTCCACCGCCTCTGCAGCCCTTCCTGAACGTTGGGCCGCAGCGGCGATGCGCCCGCGGATTTCATCAAAACGGGCGGCGAGGTCAGGCATGGGAGGGAAGGGGAGGGGAGGGATGTTGAAGAGGGGAACTGGCGGCAAGGTTCGTCCGGCATCCAGGAATGGTTGCCCTGATTTGGCCCGGCCCAGCCAAAAAACGAATCTGCCGTGGCGTTGGTCATCGCCGCAAGGGCGTGGGTCGTGATGCCCCGCTGCGTTGCGATCCAGTCTGCCGTCGCCCGCACAAAAGCCGGCTCGTTGCGCTTCCCCCGGTGGGGCACGGGAGCCAGGTAGGGGCTATCGGTTTCCAGCATGAAGCTGCCTGGGGCCGCCGCTGCCGCGCAGGCCGCGACCTCAGGGGCGTTTTTGTAGGTGGCAATACCCGTGAAGGAAATCAGGTGTCCCTGCCCAATGACTGCTGCGGCTTCCTGCCAGGGATGCAGCCAGCAGTGGAACACCGCACGCAATTTTCCCTGCCAGGGTGCGATGACGGTTTTCAGCGCTTCCCAACAGGCCGTGCCACTCCGGTCCCGCTGGTGCACGATGACATTTTTCCCGTAGGCGGCCGCGAGGGCCAACTGGGCCTCAAAACAGGTCTGCTGCCGCGCCACGTAATCCTCCCAGTTCCAGCCTTCCGGCTCCGGATGATAGAAATCCAGGCCTATCTCGCCAATAGCCACGCACTTCGGGTGCCGCGCCATTTGCTGCAATGATTCCAGCCAATCGGCCGCCGGCTCTTCCGTCACGTAAGTTGGGTGCAGTCCTACCGTCGCCCACACCTGCGGGTAGCGCTCCGCCAGCGCCAGACCGCGCTGACTGCTCTCCACGTCACAACCAATCGTCACGATCCGGCTTACCCCGGCGGCGGCAGCGCGGGCCAGCACGGCATCGATCTCCCCAGCGAGGGAAGCCGAACAAAGATGGGCGTGGGTATCGGTCAACATGCGTTCCGCAGTTCAATGCGCATTCTGCCCTGACGCAAGGCCGGGCGTATCCCCCACTTCAGGAAAAACGCCCGGCTGCTGATGGCAAGGAGTTGCCACTACTTGTTCATGACCGGCAGAAGCCCGCTGGTGCTGCCCTCGCTGTCGCGGTCTCCCACTTTCAGATAGCGGTAGTATACTTCCAGCATCAGCGTGCAGAGCGTAGTGCGGTAAATATCCGCGTCCGCGCCAGCGGCTCCGGTGGCGGCAGCTCCCACTCCACCGGCGGATTCCGGCTTATAGCTGCCATCCGGCAATTGGTTGGCCAGCAGTTCCTTTTGGAATTGGCTGTTCCACAGTTCCCAGGCCTCGCCTCCCTTTTGGAACATCGCCTGGGTGTTATAATACCAGGTGTAAAGATACGCGTCCTTATTCCAGGAAAGGGGCTCCTTGGTGGCCTCATCCATCATCCAGCGGATGCCCTTGTTTACCGGACCTTTATTGCCGGCACCCAGGGTTTGCAGGCCCAGCACCGCCGCGCCTGTCAGATTCCATTGATTGTAGTGCTCGGCCCGGTTTGGATTTCCAAATCCGCCATCTTTGGTCTGCATGGATTTCAAATAATCCTCCACCTGGTTTATTGCCTTGGAAAGACCGGCGATTTTCAGATTGGTGTGCTTCGCCGCCTTCAGCGCCTGGAACTGCCAGCCTGTCAGGGAAAGATCGTTGCCATCCGCAGGATTGTATCCCGTCCCCTCTTTGTAGCCCCATGCCCCTCTCGGGGATTGATTATCAATGATGATGTTGACCCCTTTTTCAAAGGCTTCCCGCAGGCCGGGCATGGGCTTTTCCCCCAGCTTGGCAAAGGAATACATCTCCCCCAGCGCATAGGTCGCGATGCCGTGCTCATAGGTGCCTTTGACTATCTGGGGGGTGACGGAGAAAAAACCTTCAAATTGTTTCTGTTTCTGGTTCCGGCCCAGATCGATCAGATAGGTAATCCCTTTCAGCACGGTTTCGCCGTATTTGATGGATTCCGGCGTTTCACAATGCCCGAGGTAGCTCAGCAGGGCCAGTCCTGTCATCGCGGCCTTGTGGTCGCTTCCCCAGGATCCGTCGGTATTCTGCTTTTTGGCCAGCCAATCCAGGCTTTTTTTGACCGCATCCTCACAGGCCGGGCTGCCCCCATTGGCTTTCATTTTGCTGGCGCGCTCTGCCGGGGAACAACGGCTCGCATACAGTCTTGGCAAGGCGATGAACCCCGCCCCACTGCCAGGCCCCCAGCCACTCCCGATCCCGGAGCCCACGCCACTGCCTTTTCCGGTGCCCCGTCCCGTGCCCGAGCCACTGCCCAGGCCCGCGCCGCCGAGACTCACGGAGGAAAGCGAGGACATATCCGTCAGGGTGCTGGTCACGTCCGGCAGGCTGATCGCATCCGCATTGGAAACGGCCGCTGCAATCCGCGTCTTCGGCGCACTTTGGGATACCGCCTTCTGGCGCTTCTGTGCCTGCTTCTGCTCGCCGCCCCCGCCACCTCCGCCACCTCCTGGCAGGAAGTTCACCTGTTCCGGTTCCGGCTTCGTCGTTTGGATGATCCAGAGAATCGCCACCAGAATCACCACCGCGTGCACGATGATACTGATCGTTAGGGAGCCGCCCCCCAGCTTCCGCCAATAGCCCTCGCGCTTCTCGGGCAAATCCAGGGGCACATGATGTTCAGGAAACTCCTGATATTCGTTCGGGTCTTCAGACATAGGAAAGAGGTGGGGTAGGGATTAGGCGATGCTGGCAGGGCTGCAACGCCAGGGCAAGCCATCTTATTAGACCAAATCAGCGGATTTCCGGCGATTCAAGCCTCGTCCAGCCACGCTAAAAGCCCCGCCAGCGCCCTCGCCCGGTGGCTCAGGCCATTTTTCACCTCTGCTGGCAGTTCGCCGAAGGTGCCAGCCTGTCCTTCCGGGATGAAAATCGGATCATAGCCAAACCCACCCAACCCAGCCGCCGCCTCCGTCAGCCGCCCCTCCACTGCCCCGGCAAAAGACGCCAGCACCTCCTCCCCCCGGGCCACCGCCAGCACACAACGGAACCGCGCCCCCCGCTCCCCGGCGGGCACTCCCCGCATTTCCTCCAAAACCCGCTCCCGGTTCCCCGCATCCCCCGCCCCAGGCCCGGCATAGCGGGCCGAGAAAATACCCGGCCGGCCGGCCAGGGCATCCACTTCCAGCCCCGAGTCATCCGCCACCACCAGCACGCCATCGCCCAGCCGCCGCGCCGCAGACACCGCTTTGATGCCGGCATTTTCTGCAAAAGTCACCCCATCCTCCACCGGCACCGGCAGCTCCGGATACGCCGTCAGATCCTCCACCTCCCAGCCCGCCCCCAGCAACGCCCGGAACTCCCCCGTCTTGTGGGTATTGTGGGTAGCGATCACGATTTTTCTTCCATTTCCACTCATATCGTGGCCCATCGCTCTGCCCCGGGCCATTTTCCAGTTTTTTTCCCCGCCATTTGCGCTTAGGCACCCGACCCCTTCCACCCCGGCCCCCGACCTGCTTACCCCCCGTCCCACTCATGAGTTCACCTCCTCCCGTTCCCTATCAGACCTTTCTTATCTTTGGCGCGCCCGGCAGTGGCAAAGGCACCCAGGGCGCCATCCTCGGCCGCATCCCCCGCTTCATCCATTTTGCCTGTGGCGATGTCTTCCGCTCCCTCGATACCCGCACCCCGCTTGGCCAAGCCTTCGTCGAATACTCCTCCAAAGGCCAGCTCGTCCCCGACGAACTCACCGTGCAACTCTGGGAAGCCAACATCCGCTCCCAAGCGGACTCCCACCACTTTAAGCCCGACATCGACTTCCTCATCCTTGACGGCATCCCCCGCAACGTCGGCCAAGCCACCCTCATGGACTCCCACATCGAAGTCATGGGCGTCTTCCACCTCTCCTGCCCCGACCGCGAAGAACTCCGCCGCCGCCTCCGCAAGCGCGCCCTCAAAGACAACCGCTTTGACGACGCCCGCGACGATGTCATTGAGCACCGCATCCAAACTTACGAGGCCGAAACCAAGCCCGTCCTCGAATACTACTCCACCGGCAAATACGCCCACCAGCATCTCGTCCACGACATCGACGCCACCAAGCACCCCGCCATCGTCGCCTACGAAATGCTCAACACCATCATCCACCTCCCCGCTTGGCAAAAAGCCAGCGAAAAGGTGTATTAAACCGGCCCGCTCCCCCAATCGGGGCGCCTAAGCGGCCCAATCCTTGCTGGTTTTCCTGGACGGAACCGGACGCCTTCTCATAAGCTGCGCCCAAATACGCGGACGTCGTCCTGATACCGCACCGGATTCCCCACGCCCCATGAAGTCCCTCCTTGCTGCCCTCCTCCTCGCCCTCCCCGCCGCCCCTGCTGCCGCCGGGGTCGTGATCAATGAGATTTACGCGGATTCCCTGCCCAATTCCCTGAAGTCGGAGTTCATCGAACTGCACAATAACGGACCCGCCGCCGTGGACCTGAGCGGCTGGCGTTTTACCAATGGCGTCACCTTCACCTTCCCCCAGGGCACCGTGCTGCCTGCCGGGGACTACACCACCGTCGCGGAAAACCTGGCCGACTTTAACACGGCCTTCAATAGCCGGACCCGCTCCCAGGTCATCGCCCACTGGAGCTTTGACGAAACCTCCGGCACCACCGCCGATGGCGAAAAACCGGCCACCGCCACCGGCGGCGTCAATCAGGAGGCGGAAGGGCGCTTCGGCGGCAGCGGCATCGCCATGGACGGCGTGGCGGGCAGCTACCTGACCATTCCTCCCCTGACGGAAATGTGGGGCAGCAGCTACACCATGGCCGCCTGGGTGAAACCCGCCGATACCACCCCCAATGCCATCCTGGCCGACATCGCCTCCCCCGGCGCGTTCCTCTTCAGCGTGGATACCGCCGCGCGGATGTCCCACCGCTATAACTCCGCCACCCCCGCCACCGCCGCCGTCTGGACCGGCAGCGGCGGTGTTATCCAGGCCAATACCTGGCAACACATCGCGGCCGTCTGGGATCGGGAGGCCCAGGTGGGACGCGTCTATCTCAACGGCGTCATGGTCTACCGGACCTTTGTCGGCAAAATGCCCGCCGAGCTGAAGATGGTGCAAAACAACCGGCCCTGGAACATCGGCCGCAAGCAGGATAACAACGAATGCTTCAACGGCCTGATGGATGAACTCTGGGTCATCAAAGGCGCCCTCTCCGGGGCCGCCATCAATATCCTGATGAACACCAATGCCGCCCCGGCTTCCTACCTGGTGGACCTGGCAGACATCACCGGAGGCGGGAATGGTTCCCTGCCCGGCACCGGCGGGGAAGGGGGGATCGATGCCGCCAATGGACTCGATGTCAGTGGCAACGGCGCCGGCGATCATCCGGCCACCGCGCCCGGGGCCTACTCGCTGGTGGCCCACCCCATGATCGATGGCGTCTTCCTGCCAAACAACACCATCGCCGGTGGACAACGGATCTCCTCCACCGGCCTCACCGTTGCCATGGGTTCCGGCGATGGCGATCCCACCCCCGGCTACTGGCTGAACAGCACCGGTCTGATGGGCGACCCTACCAAGGTGAACAGTGAAGGCACCTTCTACCTGCCCCACTATCCGGACGATCCCATCAACCACTCCCTCCTCACCGGCCTGACCCAAAAAGGCATTTCCTATGATCTGGACGCCATCGAAGCCAATTGGGGCGGCGAGGTCATCGCTTTCACCGCCGTAGCGGGCGAGTCCCGCCTGCAAATCGGGGGCACTGTCGCAGTGGTGATCTTCGTGGATGGCGTGGAGCGCTTCCGCCAGAGTGCCATGGGCGGCACCGAGACGGTCATTGATGTCAGCATCCCCACCGGGGCCCGGTTTCTCACCCTGGTTATTACCAATTCCGACGGCAACAACGCCAACGACCATGGCTTTTTTGCCGATCCCTTCCTCCACCTCGTGCCCACCTCCCGCACCGGACCGCCCCGCCAGCCCCTGGGGCCCTATGCCGGAACGCTCTCCGGAAACAGCGATCTCATTACCCTCGTGGACAGCAATGGAAGCACCGCCGATGAAGTGGACTATCAAACGGAATTCCCCTGGCCCATCGCGGCCGGCGGGGAAGGAAATTCCCTCGAACTGCTCAACCCTGGTCTCGACAACCAGCTGGGGGGCAGTTGGCGCTCCTCCTTCGCCTTCCCCACGCCGGGATTGCCCAACAGCGTCTTCACCCCCACCCCGCCGCCCCAAATCCGCCAAGTGGACCACAGTCCCAAAATGCCCCCGGCCAACCAGCCCCTCACCATCACCGCCAAAATCACCGACCCTGACGGCATGGGCCCGGTGGAACTCAAATACCAGCTCGTCCTCCCTGGCAAATATATCCCGGCCCGCCTCGCCCTGACCTCAGCCCAGGTGATCGCCAATCCTTACACCCCCCGCACCGCCAATCCCGCCTTTGAAAACCCGGCCAACTGGAGCGCCCTCCCTATGGTGGACGACGGCACCCAGGGCGATGCCGTGGCCAGCGATTCCATCTACACCGCCATCATCCCTGGCCAGATCAACCGCACCCTCATCCGCTACCGCATCACCGCCTCCGATATCCGGGGCAGTTCCGTGCGCGTTCCCTATGCGGACGATGCCTCGCTGAATTTCGCCGCCTATGCCTACAGTGGCGTGCCGGACTACGTAGCCGCCACCCGCTCCGTCACCGGCCGCGCCGGCTATGTGCATCCAAAGGAAGTCATGACTTCCCTCCCGGTCTATTCCCTCCTCACCAATCCGGCGGACCTGACAAAATCCATCGCCTATGACAGCGCCGACCAGATTCCGGCCAACAATTTCGAATCCCGCGAGGCCTTCAACTGGGACGGTGCCTTTGTCTATAACGGCACCGTTTATGACCACATCCGCTACCGCCTGCGCCAGCGGAATGACCGCTATGGCGGGGCCGGCAAGCGCAGCTTCCGCTTCCGCTTCAACCGCGGGAACTACGCCCAGTTCCACGACTTTGAGGGGAATCCCTATCCGGAAAAATGGCGCTCCCTCAACACCCATAAGGGATCCGCCCGCGGCGGGCCCAACATGGGCCTGTATGAGATGGCCAATTCCGTGCTGTGGCGGGTCTTCGGCGTCCCCGCCCCGGCCACGCACTGGTTCCACTTCCGGGTGGTGGACGGCGTGGATGAAGCCCCCGCCGGCATCAATGGCCAGCACCTTGGCGATTTCTTTGGCCTCCTGCTGGGGGTGGAGGACTACGACTCCCGCTTCCTCAGCGCCCGCAAGCTGCCTCCGGGTAATATCTACAAGCTGAACAGCTACATCCTCAACGGCAACGAAGTGCAGCGCTACCAGGCCGGCGGCAGCGTCACCGATGGCTCGGATTTTTATAACATCCTGAACAACCTGCGCTCCACCCGCACCGAGGACTGGCTGAATACCCACGTGGACTACCCCGCATGGTATCGCTATCACACGGTGGTGGATGCGGTCCGGCACTACGATGTCCAGCCCAACACTACCGAGCACCTTAAAAACCGCACATGGTATTTCCGTCCGGATCCTGCCAATCCCTTGGGCAAACTCATGACCCTGCCTTGGGACTCCGATACCAGTTGGGGCCCAAACTGGAACGGCGGAGAGGACTTTTCCAAAGCCGCCGCCATCACCCCCAACCGCCCCAACTTTGTCCGCGAATACCGCAACGTCGTGCGCGAGTTCCGCGACCTCGTCTGGCAACGCGATCAGATCGAACCCATGTTGAACCTGTTCCAGGCCAGGCTCGCCGCGATCCAGCTCGCTGAACGCGACCGCTGGACCAACGCCCCCGCCAACGCCGGCAGCCAGACCGATGGCCCCATCGCTGACAAGATCGCTGACATGAAAAAATTCGCCTTCATCGGCGGGGCCTGGGACGGCGGCAGCGACGACCCGCAGGACGCGGCGTCCAAGGACAGCGGCATCTCCGGTCTCCAGGGCCGCGATGCCTACCTCGATTTCCTGCAAAACGATGCCGCCATTCCCGCTACCCCCACCCTGACGTATTCCGGATCCGCCGGTTTTCCCTCAAATGGCCTCACCTTCACTTCTTCCGCTTTTAGCGACCCCCAGGGGCCCACGACCTTTGGTGGCATGGAATGGCGTGTGGCTGAATACCTCCCCAACGCGATCCAGCCCGATCCGGAGCCGCTCATCCCTGCCAAATCTTCCTGGAAATATCACGACCGGGGCCAGGACCTCGGCACCGCCTGGCGGGACCCCGCCTATGATGACTCGAGCTGGGCCAGCGGAGCCGGCGAACTGGGCTATGGTGAAACGGGCCTGGGCACCACCCTCAGCTGGGGCCCGGATACCGCCAACCGTTATCCCACTTACTATTTCCGCAAGACCATCAGCGTCCCGGCCCCAGCCCGCTTCACCTCCATCCAACTGGGGGTGAAACGCGACGATGGTGCCATCGTCTATCTGAACGGCACCGAGATTTTCCGCACCAACCTGGCCGCCGCCCCCACCGTCATCAGCTACACCACCCGCGCCCTGACGGATGTTACCGGCACCAACGAAACCGCTTTTTTCAATCTCTCCCTGCCGGCCTCCGCCTTCGTGATAGGAGAAAATACGATCGCCGTGGAACTCCACCAATTCGCCGCCGCCAGCCCCGACCTGCGCTTCGACCTGACGCTCAGTGGCATCCTGCCGGTGCCGCCCGTGCCCACCTCCATCACCTGGGAATATGAGCACCGCTGGAAGTCCCCCGTCCTTACCACTTTCTCCCCCACCATGGCCATCCCGCCCACCGCCGTGCGGGAAAACCGCACCTACCGCGCCCGCGTCCGCCACCAGGACAGCACCGGACGCTGGAGCCACTGGTCCGCGCCGCTCACCTTCCTCACCACCCCACCTGGCATCCAGCCCCTGCTCGATCACCTTGCCATTTCCGAGATCCTGTATGATCCCGCCAACGCCACCCCCGTGGAAGCCCTCGCTGGCTGGACCTCCCAGGACTTTGAGTGGGTGGAATTGGAAAACCGCAGCAGTTCCCTTACCCTCGACCTGACCGATGTCCGCTTCACCAATGGCATCAACGTGGACATCCCGCCTGGCACTCAACTTCCCCCCGGGGGGAGCTGCCTCGTGGTCCGCAGCCGCACCGCCTTTGAACTCCGCTATGGTCCTGGCCTGCCGGTCGTGGGGGAATTCTCCTCCTCCCGGCTCGACAATGGAGGCGAGCCTTTGAAGCTCTCCTTCGGCGGTGGCGTGCCCGTGCGGGAATTCCGCTATGACGATGACACTCCCTGGCCCGCCGGAGCCCGCAGCACCGGCTCCAGCATTTCCTTCCTTCCTGCCACCGCCCTCACCCGGCAGGGCGAAGGCCAATCCTGGCGCTCCGGCCCTCCCACCCCAGGCGCGCCCAACCGCTTCCCCACCGGCTGGGACGCCTGGGCGCAAAATTACTTCCGCCCCGGCGACAGCGATTACCTAGCCAAATCCGGCCCCAACGCCGACCCCGACGGCGACGGCCAGCCTAACCTCCTCGAATACGCCCTCGGCTCCGCTCCCAACCAGCCCGTTAGCCCCGGCTCCCTGCAACCCGGCCTCATCACTCTCGACGGCACCCCCTACTTCACCATCTCCTGCCTCGACCGCCCGGATCTCCTCCTCCTTCCCGAAATCTCCACCACCCTCGACGCCTGGCAACCCCACCCCATGCTGGAAACCGCCCGCCTGCTTCAACCCGACGGCAGTGAACGCATCACCCTCCGCTCCCCCCTCCCCGTCAGCACCAGCAAAGGCCGCTTCCTCCGCCTCAAAGTGGCCAGACGCTGAACGGGTGCGACCGAAAATTCAGATAGCATCCCCGGCCACCAATGGAACACGGGCGTCCCGCCGGTGCTGGCTGGCGGTCATCCTGACCGTTGTAGGCACCTGCCGGCGGGACGCCAGCAACCCAGCACAGCCGGGACCGCTATGTTCCGTGCCATGATAGGCGGTCGCACCCCGCCAAAGCGGCGCACCAGCGCTGGTTGTGCACCCGTGGGATGGAATTCCGTATCGGTTTCACCTTCCTTACTTTATCCTTGCCCGGAGGAATCCATAAAAAATCCCTCATTTTTTTCGCGCCTGGCGCATCCAGGGCGGGGGGCTTCCCGTTGGACAGCGATCCGCAGGTTCATTTTGCAGGATCATTTCAAGAACCCAACCCAACCTGACCCCCATGAAATTACTGCCCCTCCTCCTCTTCACCGGTGCCGTGCTCAGCCCTTCTGCCAGCTCTGCCGCCCTGATTTACGGTCTGACCAGTGGCAACGACCTGATCAGTTTTGACTCCTCCTCGCCTGCCACCGTTACCAGCATCGGCAACATCTCCCAGGCTGGCATGGTGGACATTGACTTTTATTCTGTGAATGGAGTGCTCTACGGAGCCACCAGCAACGGAAACCTCTACCGCATCAATACCACCACTGCCTCCGCCGTCCTTGCAGTCTCCCCGCTCAGCACCATCGCTGGGGTCACTGATATCGATTTCAACCCTGCCGCCGACCGGCTCCGCATTTTTGCGGCTGGGAACAATAATTTCCGGTTGGCTCCGGACCTCTTCACCAATAATGCCACCACGCCTGGCACCACGGTATTTGATGGCATCTTCAGCGATCCTGCCGTAAATCTGGTTGGTTCCGCCTATACCAACAACGTGGACGGCACCCCCGCCACCACCCTCTACAGCATCGACTCGGTGAATGACAACCTCCTCATTCATTCCGTCGGCCCCGCCTTTAATACGGTCACGGTGGTCGGCAGCCTCGGACTCGATGCCGGCCTGAATGCCGGTTTTGATATTGATCAAGCCGGCACAGCCTATTTCAGCAACGAAAACAACCTTTATTCCCTCAATCTGGCCAACGGCTCAGCCACCGCCCTGGGCGCGGTGGGTGGCACCGGACTGGTCAGCATTGCTGCTGTGGCCGTGCCGGAAGCCTCCACCGCCTCCGTGCTACTTTTGACAGGACTCACCCTGCTGCGCCGCCGCCGGGCCTGAAACCATTGGTTCAAGTGATGATGGTAAACCCCCTCTGGGAATTCCCTTACCCCCCTGGCGGGAAGCCCCAGGCGACCCCCAGCTGCGTCATGGCGGCTGGGGGTTTGTTGGGGGAGGAAAAAAGCCGCGGCCCCATGAAACCAGGGTGAGCTGCAAAGGAGGGCCGGCGCAAGGTAGCTTCAGGGGCCATGGGGCTTTTCCGTGGGTTTCGCGGGATTTCACCTACGGCTGATAGCCGGCAGGATTCCAAGGTCTCCACAGTTCCATGCAAGCGTGCAAGTCTTGCAGGAGGATGACGATGGCTGCGAGTTCCCGCTGCCTTCCTGGATGGCCGGGGCTTTTTGCACAAAGATTTTCCAGGAGGATCCGGCTCTTCTCCAAGGTGCCGTGGGAAGTTAGGATACTGCCCAGACTTTGGTGGGCGAGGCCGGTTTTGGAATAGGTGATCGCAAGTTCGCGGCACCAGGTGAGGTGCCAGGGATCCTGGGTGATCAGGCTTTTCAGGATGCTTTCGGCATGGTGATACGCAGCCAAGGCCACTCCGGGCCGCTCCTGGGTCATACGCAGGTCCCCCATGAGAATCCACGCATCCGCGATGCGGGCAGGTGGAGAGACTTCCGTTGCCAACGCCAGCACCTTTCTGGCTTCCCGTTTCAATTGCCCCGTCTCACCCCGGAGAGCCCGGATCCAGAGGATGCCCAGCCAGGCTTCCACCAGCGCAGGACCGCTTAGCCAGTTGGCGGTGATGAGTTCTGTGAGAACTTCACCCAGGATAGTCTGTTCCGCGTTCAGGCGGTAGTCCCGGAAATAGTCGCCCAGCGCCTGGCATTCCCATGCAGCCGACGCCAGATTGCTGGCGAACCGGTGGTAAAGGGCCTCAATGGCGGAGGAGGAATCCCCACGTTTTTTGAAGTGGGCGCAGGCATGCCGGGAGAGGCGTTGCCATCGGTCAGGATGCCAGGTCCGGAGATGCCCGCGCAGGGGCACGCGGATCGAATCGTCTATTTGGAAGGCTCCTTCACCCCGGGCGTGGACTGGCTTTATGCAGGGAAGCCTCCGAAGGATAAAAAAAATGCCTTCCGCTTCGAGGCTTGTCGTTTCACACAAGGCGGCGAACAATGCCAGATCCAGCCAATGGGGAACAGAAGCAGCCAGCAGGCCAGCCCAGGTTTGGCGGCGTTCCGCTGCTGACACCTCCTGCAAGGTCTGATCCACCATGTCCAGGGCCAGGCGCACTGGATCCTTTGGTTTTGACCATGGGGTGCTGCCTGAATTGTCCATGTTCATGCGGGGTGGGCGCGCTGGGCCGTATTTTCAAACGACCTCTGGAGCCGTGGGAGAGCGTTTCGCCATCAACGATTTGTTGAGGGATTTTTGTTGGGATGAATACCGGAACAGGTCATAGATCCGGGAGGTCCGGGAAGGCCACTCATTGGAAAAGCATAAGCGCGGCGGGAGGCGATCCGGGACTTGACTCCGGCCATGCCGGGGCCAGCGTGACGGATGGATTTGGCTAGTGTTTGCGAATGGTGTCTCTCGTTTCCCCACGTGGAGGAAACCCTGCCGTTTGGCCCGGAGACTCTCGTGTTCAAGGTGGCCGGCAAGGTCTTCGCCCTGACTGCCCCGGAGGAATACCCGCCCCGGATGAACCTGAAATGCGATCCGGACCGGGCCGTGACCCTGCGGGAGGACCACGAGGGCATCACCCCCGGCTGGCACATGAACAAGCGGCACTGGAACACCGTGTTATTAAACGGCACTGTCCCCGCCGCCCTCGTGAAGGAACTGGTGCGGCACTCCTACGATCTGGTCGTCGCAGGTCTCCCCGCCAGCCGCCGGCGGGAGCTGGGGCTGTGAAACCGGTTTCATTTGCGGATTCCCGGCCTGATTGCTGTTCAAGGTTTGTTTGCCTCACAACACGATGCCCAAATTTCATCTCATTCTGGCTTCCAGGGCCTCCACTGCGGTGCTGATCCGGCGTGGGCCGAAGAAATGGTCTTGTGTCTTTGGCTGGGATCGGGCTGGGGACACCTTTCAGCCGGGACAATGTGTGAAAGGCTATCTGGAGGCCATGGATGCCACACTTTCTCCATGTGGTAGGTATTTTTCGTATGCTGTCTCGATCGACCGGAGGACTGAAAATGGTTATTTTGAAACGTGCATATACTCGGCAGTTTCGCGCCCACCGTGGCTAACGGCTCTGGCCTTTTGGAACAGGCGTGGGGTGGGGCTGCTGCGTGGGCTGCCCGGGAACCTGTTGTTGGACGTCGTGCCCGATGAGGAGGGATTAATATTGCCGGATGAGGTCCATGAAGATTGGACTTTGACGGGAATTAAACTGAACCCCAGGACGCAGCCATGGGGAGTCCTTAAATTTGGGCCTCCTCCTATAGAACTCGAAAAGTGGCAGTTGGAGGGCTGGACCGCGATGACAGCATGGGAAAGGTGCTCAGAGGAGGAATGCCGCGGGGTCGCAAGCTGGTGGAATGCACATGACGTGCATCGAATTCACTTTGAAAAGCCTATCCCGGCTTCGAATTGGAAATTGAGGCTGAGTCATTGGGTTGGAAACCATAACGATGACGGACCCGGGAGAGAATCCTATCGGGGATGGTATTTTGAGACGTATGCGCTGCACTCCAGTTCGGGACAAGTCCGGGAGTTTCCTGACTGGATTTCGGCAGACCACGATACATTCAGAAACCGGATCGTCTGGACCAAGGGGCAGCAGCTTTGGGCGATGGAGGTGTTGGGAGACGATTTTGGTGAGCCGGTCATGCTCTTTGATGTTGCCGGCGAAAAAGGCTGGAGAACACCCGCGCCCTACTGAATGGGAAAAGAAGGTATCGCCAAGGTTGAGTTTCAAGTCAGGAGGCTGCGGAGGTCTTCGTCGGTGAGGCCTTCCATGAGGGGGGCGTCGTCGTCGAGGGCGGCGTCCATAAGGTTGCGCTTCTTTTCCTGGAGTTTGAGAATTTTTTCTTCGACGGTGCCGGTGGTGATGAGTTTGTAAACGGTGACGGGGCGTTCCTGGCCGATCCGGTGGGCGCGGTCGGTGGCCTGGGCTTCGACGGCGGGGTTCCACCAGGGGTCAAAGTGGATCACGGTGTCGGCTTTGGTGAGGTTGAGGCCATAGCCGCCGGCTTTGAGGCTGATGAGGAAGACGCGTTTGTCAGGATCGGTCTGGAACGCCTGGACCTGGGCGGCGCGGTCGGTGGTGGAGCCGTCGATGTGGCAATAGCCAAGGCCGGCGGCACAGACGGTTTCCTGGAGAAGGCGGAGCATGCTGGCGAAGGCGCTGAAGATGATGACGGAGTGGCCGCCTTCCCGGATTTCCTCGAGGAGGCTGGCGAGGGCTTCGATTTTTCCTGACAGGTCGGCGGGAGGTTGTTGGGGGAGTTCGAGCTTGAGGAGGCGGGGGTCGCAACAGGTCTGGCGGAGGCGCAGCAGGGTAGTTAGCAAATGCATCCGGGCCTGGCCCTGCTGCTTGGCGTTTTCAGCGTCGAGGACTTTGGCCGCGCCTTCGCGCATCAGGCCGGCGTAGAGTTCCTGCTGGAGGGAGGTGAGGGCGCAGGGCTGGACCTGGATGATTTTGGCGGGGAGGTCTTTGGCGACGTCCTGTTTGAGGCGGCGCAGGATGTAAGGAGCCATGCGGCGGCGCAGGCGGGCCATGAGCGGGGCGTTGCCGCCGGAGGTTAGCGGCGTCTCGTAACGCTCCGCAAATTCCTTGCGCGGGCCGAGGTAGCCGGGGACGGCGAATTCGGTGAGGGACCACAAGTCGCGGATGCCGTTTTCGATCGGGGTGCCGGTGAGGGCGAAGCGGACGCGGGCGTTGAGGGCGCGGGCGGCCGAGGCGGCCTGGGTGTCAGGATTGCGGATGAAGCCGGCTTCGTCGAGGATGACTGCGCCGTATTCGATGTTGCGGTGCTCCGCGAGGTCGCGGGCGAGGAGTTGATAGGAGGTGATGATGAGGGCGGTGCCGGGGATGGCGGCGAAGTCTTTTTTGCGGCGGGCTCCTTCGAGGGTGAGGCAGGTGAGTTCCGGGGTGAAGCGGGCGGCTTCGGCGCGCCAGTTGGCGAGGAGGGATTTCGGACAGACGACGAGGGAAGGGCGGTCCGGCCACTGGCGGCGCAGGGCGGTGAGGAGGCTGAGGGATTGCAGGGTTTTGCCGAGACCCATTTCGTCGGCGAGGATGCCGCCGTGGCCGGCGGCGGCGTGATCAAGCAGCCAGGTGACGCCGGTTTTCTGGTAGTCGCGGAGGGTGGCGAGGAGGGCAGGGGGGACGCTGGTTTCGATCGGCCAGGCGGGGGTGGCGGGGCGTTCTGTGAGGGGCTGGCCGAAGGTTTGTTCAAGGTAGCCCTGCTGGCTGCGGCGGACGCGGAAGGCTCCGCCGGATTGGTCAGGGGAGACGTCCCGGAGGACTTCGTTGAGGTCGATGGCATCGACCAGAGAGACGACGGCGATGCGGCCGTCCGGGAGTTTTTTATGGCCGGTGCCGGTGGCGAGGAGTCGGGCGATTTCGAGGCGGTCGAGGGTGGTGCCGCGGGTGGAGGTGAAGCCGAGATCGAAGTTCAGCCAGTCGTTAGGCGTGCCGGAGCGCGGGGTGGGCGCGGTGCCGGGGACTGCGGTCCAGCGGGGGGCGAGGCGCTCGACTTTGGCGGTGGCGGCAGTGAAGCGGGTGCCGAGGGTGACGCTCCATTCGGCTTTGAGGCGCTCGAGTTCGCCGGCGAAAAATTGCAGGATGGCATTTTCGCGGGTGAGGGTCCAATCGCTGGCGGGCGTGGGGCCCGGATCGAAGCCACAGGCGGTGAGGCGGCGGATGGCGGCGGCTTCGGCGGGGCGGTGGCGGGTGCGGAAAAGGGAGGGATCGGCGGGGGATTCGAGGGGGAATCCTGACACGTCCGCGAGGCCGGGGGGGAAGGGTTCCGGGCCGCCCTGGTAGCGGGTGCGGAGGCGGGCGGTGAGTTTTTCGAGGGAGCCTTCGAGGTGGAGTTCGAAATGGGGGAGATCCGGCAGGAGACGGAAAGTGAGGGCGTCGGGGGAGGAGGCTTCGGCGTCGAGGGAGAAGTGGTTTTGGAGGTCGGCGAGATGGGTGGCGAGCCAGCGCCGGGGTTTGTCGGGCAGGCGGCCGGGGGGGAGGGTCTTGAGGAGTTCGAAGAAGGGCTCCGGGAGGGTGAGGGCCTGGAGGGTGGCAGTGTCAGGATCGAAGAGCCAGCCGGTTTCGCGGAAACTGGTGGGCAGGGCGGTTTGAGTTTTGAGGGAGGGCAGGCGGAGCGCCAGCCTGACGTTTCCGGGGCTGGCGGTGGTGATGACGAGGGGGAGCAGTGCGGGGTCCCGTGGAAGAATTAGGGCGGTTTTTTTGGAGCCGTCCTGGAGATAAAGGCGGGGGTGTCCGGACAAGGCGGCGAGGGCGGCGGTGACCTGCGGAGCACCGGAGAGAGAGAGGTGCGGGGGAACGGTTTTTTGCTGAAGGGAGCCTAGCCAGAGGAGCAGGGGGCGGTCGGCGGCGGTGGGGTGAATTGGCTGAATGGACTGAGTGGGCTGACCGGATTGACTGGACTGATGTGTTGGATCCGCTGGGCGGACGGTGATGCCGAGTTTTTGACGCTGGAGGGCGGTAAAAAAGCTGGGAGGAAAGCAAAACTCCAGCGGGCCGGGGGCGGTGGCGGGTTGGATACGCGGTGGGCCGGTGGGGCGGGCCGGGATGTCGGAGCTGGGGGGGGCGGCTCCTGGCGCGCTGGGTTGTTTTTCTTGCCGGTGGACCCAGGCGGTGCCGACGGCGAGGGCGTGGGCGCAGAGGGTGCCGTGGCGCTTGGCCTGGAAGCAGGTGCAGAGATTGTCCATGTCGCTGCGGCTGCGGAGGAGCAGGCCGGTGGCGAGGTCTTTCCCGGCATCCCGCACAGTGCCGGTGAGGCGGGTGCCATCAAACGTGGCATGGAGCACCGTCCCCGCAGCGTAGAGAGCCCGGGCGCGTTTCATTTCCTGCCATCCGCCCATCTCCATGAGCCATGCGTCGGTGATTTCCATGATCCCGCTCATGCCTGCGGGTGGGATCGGATGCAAGGCGCTGTATTCGCCTTCGAGGGGACCGAAGACTTTTTCCATGGCTTCGAGGCGGTAGACTTCAGCCTGGGAGTGGGTTTTGACAAAAGCGTTGGCGATTTTTGACTCATCCAGGGTGCCCACTGGCAGGACCCGCAGGCGCTTTACCCAGGAAATTGCGGGCTGTAGCGCAGTTTGGTAGCGCGCCTCGTTCGGAACGAAGACCGTGGGTTCGAATCCCGCCAGCCCGATCACGTGGCCTGATTCAGCGGGTTCCGGTTTCCTGTGGGCGGAATTGCGGATGCTCCCGGATCCGGGTGGCGAATGCCGCCTGCTCGGCCAGGGGCAGGTCGTCGGGAAATTGCACATGGGAGCGTTCCCATTTGCCCAGCCAGGCGGTGCCGAGGGGGGGCCAGGGGCCGGGGGCGGCGGAGGGCGTCATGGCGATGGTGGTCTCCGCCTTCACTCCTGCGGCGGCTCCGCGCGCGAGGTGCCAGCCGCCCGCCAGCATGGCGACGCGGGCGGCGGTGGAGGTGGTGTAGGTGAAGAGGGCGCAGGGCTTGCTCTGGCAAATGTCAAGGAGCCGGCGGAAGGCCGCCACACTCCACGCACCGCCTTGGGTGCGCCCGGACCAGAGGTCGTAGAAGATGAAGTCCGGCAGGGCCGGAGCTTGGGTCAGGGTGTCGTCGAAGTCCCCGCGGATCAGCCGCCAGGAGAGCCGGGGAAACCGCCGGGAGTGCCAGGCCCCCCGGATGGCCAGGGCATCTGCCGCGCCATGCTCCAGATAGGGGAAGCGTTTCTTGTGGCGCAGGGCGAGGCGCAGGGGATCCAGATCGTTTTCAAAACTGATGATCTGAAGCCCGCGCACCGGGCCGGTGGCCGCCTGGGCTTCGTAGGTCAGGAGGGCGGCCATGGCATTGGCCGCGGCTCCCAGACCCACGTCCCAGATCACCAGAGGGGCAGCGGTTTCCGGCGATTCCCCGGGCAGCAGGCGGGCGCGTTCTGACAGATGGGCCTGATCGACATAAAGCGCCTGGGCTTCCACCATGGGCGGGGTGCGCGAGTGCATGATCTCGCCGGAGGCCATGTGACGGATGCTGGAAAAGCCTTCCATGGCCGTATGCACCTCATACGCTCCCAGCACCAGCGGGCGGGGCGGGGCAGGGCGGGCGGCAGCCGGGGTGGGGAAGTCGATGTCCTCGATATCCAGGATTTGACGCTTCTCCCGGTAGTAGTCCAGGAAGGTTCCTGAAAAAATGGCGGCGCGCATTTCATCCATCATCCGGTGGTAAAACCAAATGTTATGCTGGCCCATGAGCTGCCATCCCAGGGCTTCCTGGGTTTTGGTGAGGTGGTGCAGGTAGGCCCGGCTGTATTTGTGGCAGACCGGGCAGGCGCAGGCGGGGTCCGCCGGAGTGTCCTGGAATTTGTAAACGCTGCGGCGCAGTTGGATGACCCCGCGCGAGGTGAACAGGGTGCCACGCTTCGCCACCTGGGTGGGAATGATGCAGTCGAACATGTCCACCCCGCGGTGCACCGCTTCCAGAATGTCGAGCGGCGTGCCCACTCCCATCAGATAGCGGGGTTTGTCAGGGGGCAGCAGTCCTGCGGTGAATTCACAGGTGTCTTCCCGCTCCGTTTTTTCCTCACCCACCGCGAGGCCGCCGATGGCAAATCCATCAAAGGGCAGGGGCACCAGGCCGGCGGCGCTTTCCTGCCGCAGATCCTGATAGAGTGCGCCCTGCACGATGGCAAAGAGAGACTGCGGGGAATCGCCCCGGGCCGCCAGGCTACGCTGGGCCCAGCGTTGCGTGATCCCGAGCGCCGCGCGGGCACTGCGCCGGTCCGCCGTGGAGGGGATGCACTGGTCCAGCACCATCATGATATCGCTGCCAATGCTGCGCTGCGTGAGGATGCTGCGCTCCGGGCTGAGCAGGATGGTCTTTCCATCCACATAGCTGGCAAAAACTGCGCCTTCCTCACTCATGGAGCGCGAGTGGGGCAGGGAGAAAATCTGGAATCCCCCGGAGTCTGTCAGGACGGAGCGGTTCCATCTCATAAAGCCATGGATCCCGCCAAGGCGTTCAAAGACCTCCGGTCCCGGGCGCAGCAGGAGGTGATAGGTATTGGCGAGCAGGATCTGTGAGCCGCTTTCCTCCAGCGCTTCCGGCATTTGGGCCTTCACCGTGGCCTGGGTGCCCACCGGCATGAAGAGCGGTGTCAGCACCTCATTGTGCAGGGTGCGGAAGCGGGCAGCCCGCGCCCGCGAACCCGCCGCCACCGCCTCGATCCGGAAATCCAATCGTGAATCTGTCATCAGCCTGCTTCTGTTGCACTGATTCCCGGGGAGTCGAGCGGCAATGCAGGTTCCTGCTGCGGGTGGCGCGTCTTTTCCGGGCTGCGCGGCGGTGCTGGTGCGGGTGGTCTCCTCCTCCCCATCGGAAAGCCGCGCGCCTGCCATTTCCCCCTGCCTTTGGCAAGCTGAAAATCTGTTCAGGACTTTGCGCATTACGAATTGCGCGACGCCGATCCCGCGTGATAGCTTACGCGCTCCCAATCCGGCCCTTTTTTCAGACTCCCCCCTTTTTTTCCATGGAACCCGACCGCGTCACGCAGGCTTTTCTCTCCCGGTTTTCCGAACCTATCATCGCCGAAGCGGAGCGCCTCCGCAGCGCTGGAGCCGTCAAACAAATCTTCGGCGGCCCCGCCTTCATCAGCGCCCGCGTGGAAGAAGGCGGCGATGTCTACCGCGTCCGCCTGAAGCGCGAAGTCCTGGGCTGGGAGTGGGAACTGAGCGGCCCCGAGCAGCAGCACCCCGCTGTAATCGCGGCCGTCATGATTGAGCGGCTCGCCCGCGGGGAACTCCTCCCGGATTCTCCCAACGAAGTCGGCGATGCTTCATTGCTCGAACTCATTGAGGAAAAACTGGGCCGCAGTCTGCTGCCCATGGAGGACCTTTTTGTGGAAAAACTCGAAAAGCGTTATAAGCGCTTTGTCATGGAGCACTCCCTCTACGACACTGACCTCGTGCGGCTGAACCCCAAGTGGCCGGTCGAAAGCTACGACCCTATCACCCTCTGGCCCGAGCCCCCGGCGGATATCCTCCAGTTCTGGAACTATATCGCCGCCGCCTTTGAGAAAAAGAAGCTGACCTACCCGCCCTTTCTTGATGTCATCACGGAAAAGGAAGCCACCAAGGAGCAAATGCGCGCCTGGGAAAAAGAACGCGAAATGGCTACCTGGCAGGCCCGCCTGGACCGCGTCATTATGGCCCCGGTCCTGCCGCCCCGGCCACTGGAACTCCGCCTCCTCGTCACCACCCGCGATGCCAAGCTCCAGCAGCGTGCCCCCGGCTCCGGCACCTATGAAACGGTGAATGGCGAACTTGAAGTCACCCGCCTGCGCCAAACCCTCGCCCAGGGCATGTTGCTATTGGATGATACCTCCGAGTCCCTCTTCAGCCAATGGTGTGCCTACTGGGGCAGCGGCGATGCACCCGCGCCAGTGCTGCGCCTGGACGACAGCCGCGCCCGCGAGTTCCTCGGCCAGCTCCTCCGCCAGCAGGCTCTCGCGTCACGTCTCGTCACTCTGGATGAGCAGCCCTTCTTCCATGTCCCGGAGCCCCTGCACTGGACCTGCACCGACCCGGCCCCTGATTCATCCGGCGAGCGGAGCTATGGCCTGCAGCTCACCATGTCCGATGGCGAAGCCATCCCCTATGGCCTGGCCGTTCTCCCAGGCGCGCACGATCTCTATCTTTCTGACGAAGCCGTCTTCCGCGGGCCCCGTCCCTGGATGGATAGCGGCGAGGCCATGCCCCGCTACGATCTCCCCTGCGAAATCGTGGAAAGCGAAACGGGCGTCGACTTCCTGCGCCGCCTCGACATCGAGCTGCCCCCAGCCCTGAAAGCGCGGGCGGTGGAAGCCATCCTCAATCCGCTCTTCCAGCTCAAGCTGACCAAAAAAGGCCCCTCCGCCGATTCCGAGCTGGTGCAGGCGGAAATCAGTGCCAGCGACGACGATCTTTACCGCCGCGAGGTGTTGGAAAAGGACACCTGGCGTCTTGAGGAAACCCGCCGTTTTGAAGATGGCCGCCTGCCCTGGTTCGACCGCCGCGCCCTCCATACGGTTCCTGGCCAGCTGGCGGACCTTGGCCTCGGCTGGGACGCCTCCGGCCGCTTCTTTAAAGTCCGCCTTACCAAAACCTTTCCTGACAAATTCGTCAAATGGCTCGATGCCCTGCCGCCCAATGTTGCGGTCGAACTCGATGGCGACCTGAAAACCCTCCGCGCCGATCCGGTCAAAGCCTCGGTTAAATTCGAAATTACAGAAGCCGGCGAGATCGACTGGTTCGACCTCAAAGTCCTCGTGGAAGTGGAAGGCATGGACCTCACCCGCCAGCAGATCCGCGATCTCGTGGAAGCCCGGGGCGGCTTTGTCCGCATGCCGGATGGCGGCTGGCTGCGCCTGGAAATGACTCTCAGCGAAGAACAGGAAGCCGCCGTGAACCAGCTCGGCCTTGATGTCTATGACTTGTCAGGCGAAGCCCACCGCATGCACGTCCTCCAGCTCGCCGAGCCTGGGGCCAAGGAAATCTTCGACCCTGAAGCCTGGAACCGCGTCTGCGACCGCGCCACCCGGCTCAAGCTCAAGATCCGTCCGCCGGTGCCTGCCGGGTTCCAGCTCGAACTCCGTCCCTATCAAATCGAAGGCTTCCACTTCCTCGCCTATCTGGCCTCCAATAACTTCGGCGGCATCCTCGCCGATGACATGGGTCTCGGTAAAACCGCGCAGAGCATCTGTTGGATTCTCTGGCTGCGGGAGCGGGCCGAAGCCGCCGCCCTGGCTGCGGCCAATGGCGGCACGCCCAAACTGGTGGATCCCGTTCTCGTGGTGGCTCCAAAATCCGTGCTCGATGTCTGGGCCGGCGAAGTCATCAAATTCGCGCCGTCCCTCCGGGTGCAGGTCGTGCGTGACAAAACCGAACTGGATGTTACCAAGCTGGGCACTGAGATTGATCTGATGGTGCTGAACTACAGCCAACTCCGCGTCAATGGGGACAAGCTCAAGGCCACCAACTGGCTCACCATCGTGCTTGACGAAGGCCAGCAGATCAAAAACCCTGACAGCATGGCCGCCCGCGCGGCCCGGGAACTCACTTCCGACCATCGCCTCGTGCTCAGCGGCACACCGATCGAAAACCGCCTCCTTGATGTTTGGAGCCTCATGGCCTTTGCCATGCCCGGTGTGCTGGGGAACCGGAAATATTTCAAAGACCGCTTCGACCGCCGCAAGGACACCGGTGCCCAAATCCGTCTTGGAGCCCGCCTCCGTCCCTTCCTGCTCCGCCGCACCAAGGGCCAGGTCGCCCTCGACCTCCCCAGCCGCACCGAGGAAGACATGTATTCCGCCCTGGAGGAAGTGCAGGAAGAACTCTACAACGCCGAAATGCAGCGCATGCAGCGCATCCTGCTCGGCCTCGACAACGACGCCGCTCTGCGCAAAAACAGCTTTGTGATTCTCCAGGGGCTCATGCGCCTCCGCCAGATCTGCTGCCACCCCGGCCTGATTGATGACAAATACCTCGAAACCCCCAGCGCCAAGCTTACCGCCTTGTTCTATCTTCTGGACCAGCTCAAGGAAGCCAACCACAAGGTCCTCGTCTTCTCCCAGTTCACCAGCATGCTGGACATCATCAAGGCCCGCCTTGATGCCGAAGAGCGGCCCTACGTCATGCTCACCGGCCAGACCAAAGACCGTCAGGCGGTTGTTCACGAATTCCAGACCAGCAAGGAACCGCTCGTGTTCCTGCTCAGCCTCAAGGCGGGCGGCAGCGGCTTGAACCTCACCGCTGCCAGCTACGTCATCATGTATGACCCCTGGTGGAACCCCGCCGTGGAAAGCCAGGCCATCGACCGGACCCACCGCATCGGCCAGACCAATCCCGTGATCGCCTATCGCCTCCTCTCCGCCAACACCGTCGAGGAAAAGATCCGCCGCCTGCAATATCAAAAGCAAGCCCTCGTCACCGGCGTGCTCGGAGAGGAAAGTTTCGCCAGCAACCTCGACCTCGAAGACGTCCGCTCCCTCTTCACCCGCGAGGAAGAACCCGAACCTGTCAAAAAGGGCCGCAGCAAAAGCCTGCTTGCCCGCGACGCCTGATCCCCGCTGATCCCCAAGCCCGCAAAGTTCACCCGCTTCAGGCGAAAAGGTCTCTCACGGCCTGGCCTTTGCCGTCTTCGGTGACGTAGAAGGGGCGTTTTTCGACCTCGAACATGGTCTTGGGGCTGATGCCCATGGCGGTCATGATGGTGGCGTGGAGGTCGGGGATGGTGACCGGATCTTTGGTGACGAGGAAGGGGCGCTCTTCGGCGGTGGCTCCGTGGAGGTGTCCACGCTTCATGCCGCCGCCGAACATCAGGACGGAGGAGGAGGCGGTGAAGTGGCGGTGCTGGCCGTAGTGGGTCATTTCCTTGATGGTATCGCCTTGGTAGCCGGCCTGGTCGCCGGCGGTGGAGCCGGGCTTGCCTTCCATGATCATATCGCGGCTGAATTCGCTGGCGACAATAACAAGAGTGCGGTCGAGCAGGCCGCGGGTTTCGAGATCGAGGATGAGGCGGGCGATGGGGGCGTCGATTTCCTTGTGCATGCGTTCCATGGTAGTATGGCCATTGGCATGCGTGTCAAAGTTGAGGAACGGCACGTATTCGGTCGTGACTTCGACGAAGCGGGCTCCGGATTCGACGAGGCGCCGGGCGAGCAGGCAGCCCTGACCGAAACGGGAGGTGTTATACGCGTCGTAACTTTCCCTGGGTTCGAGAGTGATATCGAAGGCGGAGCGGTCTTTGGAATTGAGCAGGCGGTGCGCGTTTTCGAGGGAGCGCAGCATGGACTCCTGCTGGTAGTCGCCCATTTTATCGCGGCTAGGGGTCTGGTCGAGCAACTTGCGGAAGAAGCGGTTCCGGTTTTCGAAGCGGGCTGGCTCCATGCCTTTGGGCGGGCGCACGGCGAGGGCGGCTTCCTCCGGATAGGGCAGGTTCATGGGGCCGTGTTCATTGCCGAAGAATCCGCCGGTGGTGAAGGCTTTGACTTCCTCGGATTCGCCTACGCCTTCGAGCCGCTGGCCGATGTTGATGAAGGCGGGAATGACGGGATTCCGCGGGCCGATGACTTTGGACATCCAGGCACCGATGTGGGGGGCGGCTACGGTCTGCGGGGGGACGTAGCCGGTGTGCCAGTGATATTGGTGGCGGGAGTGGAGGATGCTGCCCAGATCAGGCAGGGTATGGGTGCGGATGAGGGTGCCGCGGTCCATGACTTTTGCCATGTTTTCGAGGCCCTGACAGATCTTAATCTGATCGACGCAGGTGTCGATGGCGGGGAAGGTGCTCAGGATATCGGCCACTTTGGTGCCGACTTTGAAAGGCAGGTAGCGCTTGGGATCCCAAGTGTCGGGAGCGGCCATGCCTCCGGCCATCCAGATGACGATGCAGGCGTCGGCGGTGGCAGTGGGATGCGTAATGGCCTCCGCACTGGCGCGGGGGGCACTGCCAGAGAGGGTGGCCAGGGAGGCGGCGGAGAGGCGCTTGAGGAAGTCGCGGCGGGCGAGGGATTCGGGCTGATCAAGGTCGAGGGCACTCATAGGGGGCTTTATCGGTTGAGTTGGAATTCGGGGAGCATGCAAACAGCCCAGAGGAGATCCTGCAGGGAGGTGGCGTCGGGGCCGTTGGGCATCAGGTCCCGCACAGTGGACAGCTCGGCGGGGGTGGGATTGCGGGAAAGGGCGAATTGATAGATCCAGGCGGTCAGTTCGTCAGGGTTTTTCCAGGGGCGGGCGAGGAGAGCTTCCGCTCCCTTGCTCAAATAGCCGGCGAGAATACTGCCATTGGAGAGGTCGATCGCTTCCAGGGTGCTGAGGTCATTGGGGCGGAGGCTGACGATTTGATCGCGGTTAGGGCGGCCGAGGGTGCGCATCAGAAAGTCACTCTTGAGCAGGCTGGCACGGACCATCTGGCTGCCGCTTTCGAAGGCAGCCGTCAGCAGGCCGGTGGCTGCCTGGTCGATTTTTTCAGCCCAGGCGGGCACGGTGGGGACAATGACGGCGGGCTTCCATTCGAGGGGGATCATGGTGGACCATTCCCAGGCAGCGTTGGAAACGATAGGAATGGCACTGCCTTCCGTGGGCTGGATCAGGCCTTGGAAAAAGAAGCCGGCGGGGTTGGGGCCATCTCCGCCGTTTTTAGCCGTGACGAGGATCTCGTTTTTGCCTTTTTTGATGAGCTTGGGAAGGAGCAGGGTCTGGGGCTGCATCCAATCGGCGCTGCGGCTGACCTCCTTGCCGTTTACCAGCAGGGTGAATTCATTGTCGCAGCTGATGACGGCCCCGAGGGTGGGATGGTCTGCAGCGGATTCGAATGTGTAACGGAGTTTGATGGTTTCGTTGGCTGGCGGGGTGTTGCCGGGCGCGGCGGAGGATCCCCAGATCCATGTGGCGGTTTTGGCAGGGACCGGTCCGCCGGTGGCGGCAGCGGTGGACGTTTTCATGCGGACGACGCGGGCGTCAGGTTTTTGCGGGGCGGCTCCGGTAAGTTGCCAGAGGGCGTCAACATACTGCTCGGCGGTGAGGCGCTTGGCACGGGGTCCGGCGTAGTGGTAGCCGGCGGCGTCGGTGGTCTGGCTGAGGGTCTGGGATTTGGATTGATAGGCCTGGGAGAGGCAGATCACCTCCAACATTTTTTTAAGGTCGTATTTTTGGGCGGCGAATTCGACGGCGAGCCAGTCGAGGAGATCGGCATCCCACGGCGGCGTGGACATGGCGTCGACAGGATAGATGATGCCGCGGCCAAGGAGCTGATGCCAGAGGCGGTTGACCAGGGTGCGGGTGAAGCGGCCGTTTTCGGGATGCGTCATCAGGGCGGCCATCTGCTGCTGGCGCTCGTGGACGGGCTTGGCAGGATCGATGTCACCAAGTTCGGGGAAGAGCCAGGCCGCCCCTTGGATTTTGCCGGTGGCTTTGTCGCAGCGGAAAAGTTCCAGGGGTTTTTCAGAGACGACGGCAGCGAGACCGTAGGCTTCACTGAGCTTCCAGCGGTCGATAAAACTGTCGTGGCAGGACGCGCACTTCATGTTGATGCCGAGGAAGGATTGGCTGGTGCTCTGGGCGAATTGGATTTCGGTCGTCTGGCCGGCGCTGACGGTGCCGCGCCATTTGATGCCTTCGCTGAAGCCGGCGCTTTCCGGGGTGGGAGCGATGAGTTCGCGGGCGAACTGATCGTAGGGTTTATTCTGCAGCAGGGCGGCGTAGAGCCATTGGGTGATTTGTTTGCGGCCTCCGGTAATGAAGCCGGTGCCGTCGTAGTCGTTGCGCAGCAGGTCGTTCCAGAAGGTGAGCCAGTGCTCGGTGTAAGCGACGTCGCTTCCCAACAGGCTGCGGATCAGACGGGCGCGTTTGTCAGGGGCTGGGTCAGCGATAAAGGCTAGGAAAGCAGCTGGCTCGGGCAGAAGACCATTGAGATCCATCGAGGCGCGGCGGAGAAAGGCGGCATCGTCCAGGGCGGCGGGGCGGGGGATGTTGTTTTTGGCCAGATAGTGGTCGACGAGACGGTCGATCGGGTGGTCGCGGCCATCCGTGGCGGGCGGGAGATCGACATGGCGGGGACGGAGGGGGGGCTCGTAGGCGGGTTTTTGAAACGCGAATCCTTCTTCCCAGGTGAGGCCTTCGTCCACCCAAGCCCGGAGTAGAGCGATTTTTTCAGGAGGGAGCGGGCCGCCTTTGGGGGGCATTTGATCGTCAGGATCAGGCGGATGGAGGACTTCGATGAGGCGGCTTTTGGCCGCATTGCCGGGTTCGACGATCGGGCCGTTTTCACTGCCGGCGAGGAAGCTGGCGCGGTCGTTCATGCTGAGGCCGCCTTTCTTTTTGTTGCCTGTGTGGCACTCCGAGCAGTGCTCGCGAAGGATCGGGACGATTTGATGGGAGAAATCGACCGGAGCAGCGGCGGCAGGGAGGGCCGTGATCAGAAGCAGGGGCAGGCTGGAGAGGGGGAGATGCATGGAAAAGGGGACGCGGGTGCGACGGAAGAGGAGGAAGGGATGGTCGCCATAAGAACACGGCGGTCAAGCTGTGGGTTTTTCAGGGATTGGGGGATTGAGACCAACCTGTGCGGATTGTTCCATAAGCGATACGCTTGTGGGAGGAGTTGAGAGTGGGCCAAGGGAAGCTGACGGGTTTGAATCAGGTCTTCCTGCGGCAGAGGTGAGGGGGGATCGGGGAGATTTTTCCGCTGTGGATGGCGTGAATGGTATCGTGGGAGGCGGGTCGGATGGGCACACCGGCGGTGAAGGTGCTGAAGGCAGGGAGGACGAGGATTTGCGGGATGGTTTGATACCAGAAGCAGGGGGCGCTGAGGGCCCGGCCGGGGGCGGCGCTCAGAGCGGCGGTGGGATGGAGGTGACCGGTGATGGTGATAGCGGGTGGACCGCTGGCGTGGGCGGGATCGTGGATGAAATGGAAGGGGTGCTGGTGCAGGAAGTGGCCGGCGGGTCGGATGCCGCAGGCGGGCGGGGGGAGGGCGCGGTCACGGTCGTGGTTGCCGGTGATGAGGGTGAAGGTGATCTCAGGATGGGTGGCGCGCCAGGCAGTGACGAGTTCGAGGACGGCGGGGGATTGCGCGGTGGGGGCGTGGAAAAAATCGCCGCAGAAGATGACATGGCGGGGAGTGGTGCGCTGGATAGCCTTGGTGAGGCGGGCGAGGTCGTCTGCGGTGTGTCCCTCGGGGATGGGCAGGCCGTGGTGGCGGAGGTGCGCTGCTTTGCCGAGGTGGAGATCGGCGAGAAGGAGCGTGCGTGCTTCCTGCCAAAAGGCGCAGCGTTCGGGAAGGAGTTGGAGGGTCTGGCCGCCAAGAGCCAGGGTGGAGTCAGGGGGCATCAGCGGGAGCGTCCTTGCCGCCTCCAATCTGGGCGGGGTAAAAGTAGGTAAGGAGAGTGGCGGTTTTTATGTCGGCTGCGGACCAGGCGGAGAGGTCGAGCGAAAGCATGATGACGCCGCCGGTGCGGAGGGAATCAATCACGCGGCTGCCGCAGAGCCAGTTGGCGAGCATTTCGAAGCCAGGGTTGTGGCCGAAGCAGGCGGCGTGGTGAAATTTGTCAGAGATGCCGTGGATGACCTTGACGAGGGAGCCGAGGGGGGCTTCGTAGATGCGGGGTTCTTCGGTCAGGAGCGTGGGATCGAGGCCTGCGGTGCGGATGACGATGGAGGCGGTAGTGGCGGCGCGGAGGGCGGGGCTGGTGATGATGGTGTCGGGAGCGAACGCAAAGGCGCTCTTGAGCTGAGCGCCGATCAACGGCGCATCCCGCAGGCCCCGGGGACTGAGAGGGCGCTGGAAGTCGGTGAGCTGCGGGTTGTCATGGTTGGACTTGGCATGGCGGATCAGGGTGAGGTGTTTCATGCCGGAGAAAGGTGGGGAAGCGGTCAGAGGTCAGAAGTCAGCGGTAAGAGGTCAGGATTTTCCAATGTTCCAATTTCTGAATTTTCCAATTTTCTAATTTCTGCTGATCCGGTAGGACTGGGGGGCTCCGTTGGGTGTGCCGTCGAAGAGGATAAGGAGGTCCGCGTGGGTGGGGGTGTCTTCAAGGAGGAGGAGGGCTTCGGCTTTGGCACCGGGACGGGGGACGACGCCGATGGTGGAGAGGGCTGGGGTTTTGTCAGGCTGCCAGAGGAAGAGATCGAAAACTTTGTCCGCCATCCGGGCCTGGGTGGTGGGGGATTTTTTGGTGGCTTCGGCGCTGGCGTTGCCGGTCAGGATGATGAAGCCATCGCGGATCGAGAGCAGTTCGCGGATGCCCCGGGCCTCGCCTACGGGCAGAGTGTGGACGGTGCAGGCGGGAAGGCTGCTGCTGCCGCTGAAGAGGGAGGCGGTGGTGGTTTCGATCACGTAGGTGCTGCCTTGAATGTTAGGTCCGCGGACGCCGAAGTAGAGTTTTCCGGCGCGCCAGGCGAGGCCTTCGACGTTGAAGCCGTTCAGTTGGAGCGGTTTTTTGGTGTATTCCCTGAAGGTTTCGTTCTGCTCAGCCCAGGGGATAAGGCTGGCGCGCTGGATGCCGGCCGGGAGGATGGCTCCGGTGGCGGGGTCAGTGGGGATTTTAAAAACGGAGGCGCGGGAGGCTTCATAATCGCCTTTTTTCTTGCCGGTGCCATGGGAGCCGGTGACGTAATAACAATTTTCCTCCGGAGCGGCGGCGACGCCTTCGATATCAATCTCCATTTTTTTTCCGGAGGGATTTTGCATTAACTGAACCAAGTCCCCAGCTTTCAGGGAAAAGGCGGTTTTATCCAAAACCCCGGATTGGGCGGCGATGAGTTCATCGCTGCCGACGAGGATGTTTTTGCCATCCAGGGAGGCAATGCCGCTGAGGTCTTCGTTTTCTTCAAACCCCGTCGAAGTCCAGGTTTGGGCGTTTTGTTCGATCGTCCAGCCGCTGGCGGGCAGGGCGGGGCGGGCCGGGGCAGAGCAGGCGAGGAGGAGGGAGGTGGCGCTGGCAACCAGGCAACGGGCAGCGGATGAATACTTCATGGCCAATCATGGGCGATGGGGGAGGAATGTGCAAGTTGGGGCATGTTTATTTAAATCCGCTGCTGGGCGCTGGCAGGTCGTTTCCGGGGCAGGGTGAGGATGGTTGTTAAAACGGGGGAAGGGAGCCAGGCAGGGGGAAAGTTGACCCTTGAAAGAGATTGCGCACCGGACTGAACTTGGTATGATATTCGTTCGCGGCCCCGGATGGAATGGGGCTTTTCTACTTTTTTATGTCATTTTTCAATCATTCACGAAAAGGTTTTCCGGCAGTTTCCCTTGCGTCGGTTTTGCTGGCGCTGGGTTTTACTTCCTGCAGCAGAAAGGATCCGCCCAGCACGACAAAGCTGGAGGTGAGCGTGGGCAAGGAAAGCGGCCCCCTGCCTGAGGCGGGGACCGCGAATCGCCTGATCAATGAGCAGTCCGCCTTCATGCGCCACCATGCCCAGGATCCGGTGGACTGGTATCCCTGGGGGGATGAGGCCTTTGCCAAAGCCAAAAAGGAACAGAAGATTGTCTTTGTTTCCATCGGCTACACGAGCTGTCCGTGGTCGCAGAAAATGCAGGATGAATCCTTCAGGGATCCGGCGATCGCACGATTCATGAACCGGCATTATGTGAACGTGCTGGTGGACCGGGAGGAGCGTCCGGATGTGAATAACAGTTACCTCCACTACGTGTTTTCGACCTCCCGGAATTCCGGCTGGCCGTTGAACTTGTGGTTGACGCCCGAGGGGCTGCCGGTTTTCAGCGGGGTGTATTTCCCCATCCTCAGTGAGAATGGGACTGTGGCCTTCAGCGTGGCCATGGAGAATGTGGCCAATAATTTCCTAAGGGATCCGGCTTACATCAAGCGTCAGGCGGAGGTTGCCTACAAGGATTATTTTAAAAACTACCGGGCGTATTGGAAGTCCCCGGCAGCCCCCCTGACGCCGGAGGCCCTGGGGGCGGCTTTTGAAAAGCTGCGGGCCGTGTATGACCCGGTGAATGGGGGCTTCAGCCCTCCGCCGAAGTTCCCCCAGCCGCAGTCCATCAACTATCTGCTGGGCTATGCGCAGAGACTGGGGATGGACCGGGTGGGGCGTGCGGAGGAGTCCCGGCAGATGTTGTCGCTGACACTGGATGCGATTCTCCGCGGGGGCGTGTATGATCAGTTGGGCGGGGGCGTGCACCGTTACAGCATGGACATCTATTGGGCGCTGCCCCAGTTTGAAAAGATGCTCTACGACCAGGGATTTTTGGCAGAGACGCTGGTCAATGCCGGGCAGGTGCTGGAGCGGCCGGCCTACGAAACGGCCGTCCGGGAAATTTTCCGTTATACCGACGCGGAACTGGCTCATCCCGAGGGGGGATTTTACTGCGCGGAAGGCTCCAGCAGCCTCATCCAAGCGGAGGAAAAGGAGATGAGCGAAGGTGCCTTTTACGTGTGGCAGTTTTCCGCAGTGGAGCAGGCTGCCGGATCCGCCGCGATGCCTGTGCTGAAGGCTCTGTTTGGGCTGGATGAGCGGGGGAATATCCCCATTGATTCCCCGGCCCGGTCCCGCTTTCCCAAGGCAAATGTGCTGAAACGCGAGCGCTCCCTGGCAGAAGCGGCAGGCTTGTTGAAGCAGCCGGAAGCGGACTTGGACGCGGTATGGCAGGAGGCCCGGGGAAAACTGTTGGAAGCGCGGGGGAAACGCCTGCGGCCCTTGCTGGATGACAAGGTGCTGGTGAGCTGGAACGGCACCATGATCGCCGCCTTGGCACGGGCCGGTTGGGTTTATCACGATGACGCCTTTGTCGCCCGGGCCATCAAGGCAGCGGATTTTGTGCTGAAGCGGCTGAAACGCGCGGATGGTTCCCTCGGGCACGCCTTCCTCGACGGTCCGTCCTCCGCTCCAGGTTATGCAGAGGATTATGCGCATTTCATCCGGGGCATGCTGGAACTGTATGAGGCCACGGGAGAGCTGCGCTGGCTGCGCACGGCGGTGGAACTGCAGGACCAGCAGATCAAATTGCTCTGGGATCCCGAGGAAGGCGGATTCTTTGACGGGCCCCAGCAGAACCTGCTCTTCAACCGGATGAAGTCGGTGGATGAGACCACGGAGTTCGCCCCGGTGGCGGTGTCCACCATGAATCTGGTCCGGCTGGGCCACCTGACAGGCCGGGCGGACTATCTGGAAAAGGCCAACAAAGTCGTGGAGTTGTATAGCGGGCTGATGATGCGGGTTTCCGCGACCTTTTTGCGGCTGCTCCAGGCTTATGATGGCATGGTCAATCCGTTTATCGAAGTGGTGGTCACCGGTCCTGCCAATGCCCCGGACCGGGCGGCCATGCTGGATGAACTCCGCCGCACCGCGCCGGTGGGCCGGGTGATTCTTTACCTGGATGATGGTGAGGCCCAGGCATGGCTGACAAAAATGAATCCTGAACTGGCCCGCATCCCTGCGGCCGTCCCAGGGCAAACCACCGTCCACCTCTGCCGCAAGTTCGTGGTCAGCCAATCCTTCACCAAGCCTGAGGGGATCAGTCAGGCCCTCGGGAAGCTGGTCACTGCCGGCGGGAAGTGAGGATCATGGCGGCGGGCTGCCTGGCAGGAGATCCGGCCGCAGGGCCCGGGTCCGGATCAGACTTTGTCCGGCTTTCCAGGCAAGGATTTTGGCATGGTGCCCGCCCAGCAGGATCTCCGGCACCTTCAGGCCCCGGAAGTCCGGCGGCCTTGTATAGCAGGGGGCTTCCAGGAGGCCGGTGGCGGCGCTGAAGGATTCGTCCTCCGGTGAACGGGCATCGCCGAGCACGCCAGGGAGCAGGCGCACCACCGCATCCGCAAAGATATTGGCCGCGATGGCACCATTCGTCAGGATGTAGTCGCCCAGCGAGATTTCATCGTCCACCAGCGCTTCGACCACGCGGTGATCAATGCCTTCATAGTGCCCGCAGAGCACGATAAGATGCGGGCAGGCGGTGAAGGATTCCACGATCCGCTGGTCCAGCCGGCGGCCCTGGGGCGTCATCAGGACGACGCGTGTTTCCGCCGTGCGCAGGGCTTCCACCGCAGCGAAAAGCGGCCCGCATTGCATCACCATGCCCTGGCCGCCGCCGAAAGGGGTGTCGTCCACCCGGTGGTGTTTGTCCGTGCTCCATTGCCGGATGTCATGCACGCCCAGCTCCCAGAGGCCCCGGGCCTGGGCTTTGCCAAGAATGCTTTCCCCCAGGGGGATGCGGCACATTTCAGGGAAGAGCGTTACGATATCAATTTTCATGAAAAAGCCGCGGGGCGGGAGGCAAGGAGGCGGGGGCCGGGCCGCTGCGGCCCTGCATCTGGCGGAAGAGGCGTTCCAGGCTGGGGGTCATATTGCCCCGGAAGGTGCGGAAGGAGACATGTTGGTCCGGCTGCGCCGGGTTCAGGCCGATTCCCCAGAGGGGACTGATTTCGTTGGGCACGGCAGCATAGCGCAGATCGCCCAGCACCTGCGGATCCAAGGGATGCCGCCCGACCCAGCCGTCGGAAAAATGGAAGAACCGGCGGATGTCATTGGCCTGGGTCGATTGAGGGGGAATCTGCAGCGCGGCGGCCGCTTCCTCTGGCGTGCTGAAAAGCACCTGCGAAGTGCCGGGCAGAACCACGGGCCCACCCGGAACGGGACAGCGGATGGCCACGACGTGGCATTGCCCCTCCCCCTGCAGCAGGGCGCGCCATACGATGGCATTGCCAAATGAGGGTTTCAGCTCCCGGCGGATCACGGCTTTCAGGGGCGACGTGGCCAGCCAGGCATCCAACGCCCCGGCGGCCCGCCCGCGTTGGACCGTGCAGAAGATCAGGTAGATCATGGCCCAGCCCAATCCTGTCAGGGCCGCCTTCCGGCTGGCATAGCGCAGCGCCAGCGCGATGCAGGCCACCAGTGGCACAGTGAACAGGGGATCGATCACCGAAATCCAGTCCAGCGAGACCCGGGTCTGATCAAGGGGCCACCACAGCCGGGTCCCGTAACTGGTCCAGCTATCACAAAACAGGTGGCTCAGCCCCCCGAGGAAGGCCGGCAGCAGCAGCCCCCGCCAGGGCGTGGGATGCCGGCCCAGGCGCAGCAAGCCGCTGGCGATCAGTGCCCCCAGCAGCGCAATGACCGGGAGAAAAGCCAGGCTGTGGGTGAAATGCCGGTGATATTCCACGGCAAACAAGGGATCCGACGCCGAACGCAGCACGACATCGGCATCCGGCAGCAGTCCCCCGGCGATCCCGGCCAGCGCCGCCGCCCGGCGGGAGGTTTTCAGCCGGGTTCCGGCGATGGCGCAGGCAGCACCCAGCACGGTATGCGTAAGAGGATCCATGACAGGGAGATAGAGGGCATTTCAGGCTCCGCGCCAGCGCAAAGGCAACACTGTGCCAAGCCGGTCAAAGCGGCCCGGACCGCCCGGACCGCAGCGGCCCCGCAAAATGCAACAAGCCCGGAAGGACAAACTTCCGGGCCCGGGGCAAAATAACGCTGGGGATAGCCGACGGTCAGGAAATGGAGTCCCCCGTCGCCACTGCGGCATCCCCACGTTCACCGGTGCGGATGCGCACCGCCTCATCCACCGCAGAAACAAAGATCTTGCCATCCCCGATTTTTCCGGTGTTGGCCGTCTTGACGATGGTGTGCACCACCTGGTCCACCAGGGAATCGTCGATCACGATTTCCAGCTTTACCTTTGGCAGGAAGTCCACGGTGTATTCGCTGCCGCGGTAGATCTCGGTGTGACCCTTCTGGCGTCCAAATCCCTTCACTTCCGTGAGGGTCATGCCTTGGATTCCGATTTCTGACAAGGCGGCTTTGACTTCTTCCAATTTGAAAGGTTTGATGATGGCTTCGATTTTCTTCATTAGGGTATGGTAAACGGGATTGCGGCGTAGTGCGACCTTATTTTTTGGGTTTGGTTTCCTCAAGCTCTTTCTCCAGCCGCGTGATCAGCACCGAGGCCTTCTTCAGCCGTTCCGCCAGCACCCGGGAGATAAAGCCGTAGAGGGCGGCGTAGTAGCTGGCATTGTCCTCCTCCGGTTTGATCTCCCGGAGGAATTGCTGGTCAATCACCAGACAAAGCGTATTCGCGCGGGCCACCACGGAAGCGGTGCGCCGTTCATTGGTCACCGCCGCCAATTCGCCGAAAATCTCGCCCGCGTCCTTCAGTTGCGCCAGCGGCTCGCCATTTTTCATCACCTCCAGCGAGCCCGTCAGCAGCACAAAAATGCGGGAATCCTCCTGTCCTTCCCTGATCACTTCGTCGCCGGGGTCGGCCTGGATGAAATAGCTGGAATACAGCATATCATTAAGGTGCCGCCCCTGGAACGACTCGAAAAAGGCGATCTGGTCGAGCGGGGCAGGGAGGGTTCCTTCCTCGTGGATGTAGGCGAATTCTTTCATGGATACGCCACCGGTTTATCACGTCGTCTGCGGGAATGCTATCCCGATTGTGACTTATCCCGAAAATTCCCGGTTTACGGGAAAAATTAATATTTGATGTCCCCCCCAGACCGGGTGAGGGCTATCCACAGGCCATCGGTTCACGGGGCATGTCGAGTTGAAAGGGGAGCACACACGCCCCGCGTGTCGTGGAGGGAGCCCCCGCCCTCCACTTGAAATCCACCCCGGCATTTGCGCAAAAGCGTCTCATAAAGCCGCCCCAAACAAAGCGCCGACTCCCGCCGTGAGCGCCATCGCCAGTGCGCCCCAAAAGGTGACGCGCACGGTGGCGCGCAAGACGGAGGAACCGCCAGCGCGAGCCGCCAGCGAACCTAATAGCGCGAGAAAAAACAACGAACTGGCCGTAACCGTCCAAACAAGCGCGGAGGTAGGAACGACGACGACGAGTAGAAGTGGCATGGCCGCACCGACCGCAAAGGTAGCAGCGGAAGCCAGTGCGGCCTGAACAGGCCGCGCACTGAGGGTGTCGGAAATGCCCAGCTCGTCACGCGCATGAGCGCCCAAGGCGTCCTTCTTCATCAGTTGGGTGGCGACCTGATCGGCCAGCGCCACCTCCAGTCCGCGCCCGACATAGATGGCGGCCAGTTCGGCGTGTTCGTGGACTCCGGCGGTCGCCAGTTCCTCCCGCTCGCGCTCCATGTCCGCATTCTCCGTATCGGATTGGGAACTGACGGAGACATACTCGCCTGCGGCCATCGACATCGCGCCTGCTACCAGGCCGGCAATGCCCGCAACGAGAATGCTGCCCCGGCTGGAGTCGGCTGCGGCCACACCGACGATCAGACTGGCCGTGGAAACGATGCCGTCGTTGGCACCGAGGACGGCGGCCCGGAGCCAGCCAATGCGGTGAGTGCGGTGGCGTTCGGTGTGTCTCATAGTAGGTGGGCGCAGAATGGCCTAACGTTCAAGTGCTGGCACCGCTGGGGCGGGAGTGGGCGTGGAAACGGGATGGCGGTTAAAGTTACGGAAGGCGAGGCCGGCAGAGCAGCCCCGGCGGTTGTCCAGCCGCGCCTTGTGTGTGCCCAGCATGGGCAAAGTCCAAATAAGGTTCAAGTCCCCTGTATGAAAACCAGAAATCATGAAAATGACTACCAAAATACCAGCGGAAGTCAAGGAGTTGCGGGCGACCGCTGCTCTGAAAGAGCCGACCGCAGGGAGACCGCCAGCCTCCAAAATATCTTATCCGTCTGTAGCCCGTTTCAATGGTCAGGTCCAGTTCAAAGGAGTGCGGCGCGACAGCAACGGGTAGCACACGCGCCCCGCGTGTCGTGGAGGGCGCCCCCGCCCTCCACTTGAAAAGCACCCGGCGCAGCCGCACTTCAGTTCCAGCGCGTCCGGGAGGTGCCCCCACAGTTCACTTCAAGACCGCTCTAGGCTCCACCGCTTCAGTCATCGTGCGGCGCGGATGGAATCCTGACGTTCTGCCATAGCGCCAACCGTCGTTGCGAAGGGATCAATCAGCCGCTTCGCGGACAGGTGAGAAGGCTTCCGCGCGGCGCGAAAGATGACACGCGGGGGTTCACCCGCGTGCGGCGGCATGAGGGGAGAACAGGCGTCCCGCCTGTCCCGCCGGGTGTCCCACCCGGTGCCGGTGCCATGGCAGAAACCCACTGCAAGGATACCATGGACCGGTGCATTGAATGCCCATGGCTCCGGCACCCGGCAGGATGCCGGGCGGGACAGCCGGGACGGCTGTTCTCCCCGGCACTGGCAATTTACCCGGCACGGGTGCGCCAGCTCCTGCGGGCGGGCGACGTGGTGCTGTCTCTCTCTGACAAGGCAGAGATCCTCTGTCCCTGCTGCGGTCACGTTATGATCTTTTTCCACGCCCTGCGCACCCGCACCCGCGCCCGCGCCCGGCCCCCGCCGCTGCCCCCGCCGCTGCCGCTGCCGCTGCCGCTGCCGCCGCTGCCGCCACCACCGGTAAACTGCTGCGCCACCGCCATCCCCGCATGAAGCAGTCACCGGCAAATCTAATTTCCGCCCAGCCGGTCCTGACGCCATCAAAATCCGTCAGGCCCGGCACTGGCGGATCATGCCCCGAAGCCGTGGATTTTGCGTTATCGCCCTGGAAGTCCAAGCCCAGCCTTTGCTTCCAGGCACCAACAGAGCCCGCTCCCGGAGTCACGACGGCGATCAAAGCCTCCTTCATCCCGTCCAGCCTGACCCGATGGAAGCAAAAACCGGAATTCAGTGAGGAGAAGCGCCGGGAAGCTTTGCCCACTGACGCCCCGGCCACAAACCGGTCCTGAATCGGACGATGCCCAAAGGCCAACCGCGAATCGTTCAACAACCGTTATCATCGGGGCTTCGCCCGATGATAACCATGGTCATTCGCCCTTGGTGCGTTGGTGTGGTTGGCAAAAGTCATGTCGAAGGTCGGTTGTGAAAAGAATCCTCTGATGAAGTGCATCGAGTTCGAACCCAATCAAAGAAGGCGGAGAAATGAGGCCAATCGGCAACAAAAGCATGGCCACTCCATACCGCTACCCCATGCTCTGGCCCAGCAGTGGTCAGGTCAAATCCATAAACGTCCGGCCATGATGGATGAGTCTCGATCATGAATGGCAGGAAATCTATCGGAACTGAGCTTCGCATGGCTGCAATCTCCGTCGTCGTCATCAGAAGCCTGCTCGAACCAAACTGTCTCTCAAATGAGGCGGCTGCCATGTAACCTGAGAAGGACGGGATAGAGCGATGAAACGACGGCGGATAACTAACTTCAAGCGCAGACTCAATCTCATGGAAATCGGGTGTCATGGCGGGTTGGAGTTAGGCGAACGTCAAAGCGCTGGCAACCCTACCAGCGGGGGCGAGCGTCGAAACGATGGTTGAGGTTAAAGTTACGGTAAAACTCCGACGAATCAACGAGCTGGTAGGGGTTGCCCAGCCGCGCCTTGTTCTGCTTCTTATTCATGGGTTGGCGGTTCTTCGAATTTTGCTTGGTGATGCACCGGGCAAACTTGGCTTCTTACCGCCAATGAAGATCTGCCAGACGTCGACATGGAGCGCAAGAAAGCCGTCTTCCGGCCTTCCTTCTTGCTTCCAACCGACTACAAGACCATCCCGCGTCCAAACACAATCCGTGAATCTCTCCTGCTCCGTTATCCAACTTCTCGCTTCCGTGTAATTGGAGAAATGCTGTTGGCCCTCTTCTAGCACTGCATGCATCGTCCCGTCTCCAGTAGGCCGATACATCCCGAGGCTGCCATACCATCTCTTCTGTCTTGTCTGATGCCTGAATGTCTTGTCGTAACCATCCCAAATGTATCTTCGTGTGTATCGATCAACGTAGGAAATCTGCATGGTTCCCTGTGATGTTGTGGCCTCAATAACGCTCCCAGGCCCCATCACCAACTCCGCATTTGGATTGTCTGGCACGGACGCGCACGAGCAAAGTAGTAACGCTATGAGCAGGTGGAGGATATTCTTCATTTCTTTGCAGAACGTCTCGGATCAGGCGACGGCGAACGCAAGACGTTGCTGACACGACAGATAGCCTTCGAGCCGTTGCCTGCATCCGTTTTGTTCGCCTTTGTTTGGAGGTGGATTCTGTTCATGGCATTCGTGCGATGAAGTCGAAGTAGTAAGTCCATAGTGCGACAAATCCGAAGCATACAACGAGTGACGCTACCAGAAGACGCATGGAGCACCGCCCCTGATGCGTCAGCCAAGCATATCTACCAACCGAGCAAAGCAGGAAGATCGAGGAACCCGCAGCAGAAGCGAGGCCAGCAAACCAAAGAAACTGGGCCAACTGTCTGGTGCCAAAAACCATGAATGGATAGTTCATGGCACAGATGGCCAATGCGGTGCCAAGGAGCGAGGCAGCAATCATGAGCATCCGAGGGGATGCTTGGGATGCTTCCGGTAGAACATTCATGGCTACACTCAAAGCGCTCAGGAGTTAGGCGAACAGTCTATTATGCCACCAGATCTGGTGGGATATCCATTTGGGGAATTGGCTTCATTTGGCGGGTTGGTTGGGGTTAAGTGCTTGATTTCCAATGAATATGGTTTCTAGCGGAACAGCATATCCGACCCAACAGGATTTGCAAGAAATTTTAATGGTTTTCAGGTTCAATGGATGGTTAAACTTCACTGATTATCACGGATGTGAAAATTAAAAAAAGTTGCAGACCGGGAAAGTTTTTGAAATTTTAGGGGATGAATCGGGTCTTTAAATCTTGTGCCACCATGGCGGCTGGCTCTCTTGCAGAAGTAGAGGAGCGGATGGTTGTTTTGGGGGCATCGCCGGAGGAGTGCACGGTGGTGGGACAGACGGCGGAAGCGTTTTTGCGCTGGTCGGGGAGACGGGACCGGAAGGCGGATCGTGAGGCTGGATTGGACTGGCTGGGCGAGGTAAGACACCGGCTGGTGCCGGAGCAGTAAGGGAAGGGGATGAGGGAGGGTTGATGGGGGAGAGTTGAAGTGTTAACATTGAACATTGAACGTCCAACATTGAACATTGAAATAGAGTGAGGCCAACGGCAGGTGGGAGGGAGGATGGGCTGATGGCCAAAGCGGGCTGGAATCAAGCCGTTACCGGCTGGGTGGTTTTTTGGCGGGGGCGGGCGAGCCACCACCAAGTGAGGCCGGTGGTGGCGAGCAGGGCGAGGAGCCAAGCGCGCCAGGCGGGGTCTTCCTGGCTGTGCTGCAGGGTGACGGTGCTGGTGGCTCCGGCGAGGTCGTGGCGGGTGAGTTTGCTGGTGAAGTCGGCTTCCCGGATATCGGCAAAGTGGGAGGCGGTGCGGAGGAGGCGTTCATTGCCTTGCCAGACTTCGAGGAGGCTTGGAAAGGCGGGGGCGCGGAGCAGGGGGGCTTCGCGGGCCGGGCGGGTGGTTTCCGGGCCGGGTGTGGGACGCAGGGTGAGCAGGTCCGGGGCCGGGGCAGGACGGGCGGCCACGGAGAGGATTTGACCGCATTCGGAGAGGGTGGTTTCGCTGCCGGGCAGTTGGCGGCGGAAGTCTTCCATCCAGCGGTGCAGGGTGAGCACGAGGGCAGGGAGGCGCCGGGCGTTGCTTTTGCGCAGGTCAAAATTGAAGCATAATTGCCGCGCCTGACCGGAGGTGCGCAGGAAGACGACGGCGCGTTCGCCGATCCAGATCAGGGGCTCGTCCTCAGGCCGCAGGGGGAGGCGGATGGAGTCCTGACAGATCAGGCCCTGCCAGCCGAGTCCATCGGTGAGGGGATGCGCCTCGACGAGCAGGGCTCCGGGGAGCACGGTGGCGCTGGGTTTGGGATCCCTGACAAAAATCACGGCAGGACCGTCCGGGATGGCGGGGTTCAGGGGATTATAAGCGATCACGGGCATGGCGGGAGCGTCAGTGATGACTTTGACGGCGGGGAGGCTGTTGAGGAGGGAGGCGTAGAGATCGCCCCCAGGTCCGGAGTCGGCGGGGAGGGTAACGGTGACCTCCTTGGGTTGGGGTTTCAGCACCGGGGCGCTGTCATCCATGGGAAAGGCGTCGGGGGTGAGGCTGAGAGTGAGTTCCTCCATGCCGGCGGGGAAGGGGCCCTGACGTTGGATCAGGCCCTGGGCGGGGAGGGTGATGGACTCGCGGTTTACGGGAGTTTTGCCGGAAGCGACGAGGAGTTCGCGGGTTTGAGGGGTGGTGCTGTAGTTGCGCAGGGTGACGCGCCATTCGGCCTGGCCTTTGTTGTCTTCCACGCTGACTCCGGCGATGCCGGCATTGTCGATCGGACGGCCGCTGGCGTAGAGGCGCACGCCGGGGGGCAGGGAGGGCGTTTCGGCATCCGTGACGTAAAGCACCAGGCCATCGCGTCCGGCGAGGCTGCGGGCGAGGCGGAGGGCGGGCAGGGGATCGTGACTGCCTCCGGCGGGTTGCCAGGCGGTGAGGGCTTCCCGGATGCCGCGTCCGGCTGGACCATGGTAGAGGGGACCGGCTTCCATGCGGGTGTCGAGGAGGTGGATTTCGGATTGGGCAGTGGCCCTGGCCAGTGTGGAAAGGTCGTCCGGGAGGGAATCGAGGAGGGAAGGTTTGGCCACGCTCATGGAGGCCGAGCCATCCAGGACAAGGGCGATGCGCTGCACGCTGGTTTTGTCCAGCCAGCGGGGATCCGTCAGGAGCCAGGTGAGGAAGAGAACCGCGAGGAGCTGCAGCCAGAGGGGCACGGAGGCGCGGAGGCGTTCCACCCGGCGGCCGCCTTCGCTTTCACGGTTCAGGGATTCGAGGAGGAAGAGGGTGCTGACGGGGATGACGACGGCGCGGCGCTGCAGGAGGTGGATGGCCAGCAGGGCGGGCACTCCGAGCAGGCCCAGCAGGCCCCAGGGATGGGCGAGGGTCACGTCCATGGGTCGACCGCTCCGGACGGGAGCGCCTCCAGTTGCAGGGCTTGGGTGAAGGGGACGCCGGAGGGCACGCGGGCCATGGCGATGCCGTGCCGCTGGCAGGCTTCCTTCCAGAGGGCGAAGTGTCTGGCATAGGCACTGGTGTAGCGCCGCAGCAGGCTGGCCTCGACGCGCCGGGGGTGGCGCTGGCCGCTTTCGACATCCTCGAAATCGATATTGCCATCCCAGCCGGGATCCGCCTCGGAGGGGGAGAAGGGCACGAGGAGGACGCCGCGGGCCTGTTGTCCTGACAGCAGGGCGGTGGAGCCCTGGGGGCCGCCGGGAAAGAGGAGATCGCTGACGATGAGGCGGAGGGAGCGGGCCCGCCAGGGGATGCGGTTGAGGGGGAGCCCGCCGGGATCGGCGGGGTCGGGCGCGGGGACGAGGGCGGGCCAGAGTCCGGCGACGGCAGCTTCCGGGGGCACGGGCCGGAGGGTGCTGCCCTGACAAAGCCAGACCTGCGGGGTGGTGCCGGCGCGCAGGGCTCCTTCCACGGTGAAGGCCATGAGTTCAGCGGCGCGGGTGGCCTTGTCAGGATTGAACCACATGGAGGGGGAAACGTCCCAGACGAGATCGATGACCGGGCGGACTTCCTCACGGAAGAGTTTCATGGAGTAGTTCCCGGTCCTGGCGTAGGCCTGCCAGTTGATATGGCGGGGGTCATCGCCTGGGGCATAGGCCCGGTGATCCTGGAAATCCAGGGAACTGCCGGTGCCCATGCCGCTGTAGTTGCCGGTCATGCCGCGCCAGTTTTGCTGGCGGAGGGGCAGGCGGAAAAGGGAGGCCCAGGCACGGGCTTTGGCGTGGGCTTCCTTGACGGTGGTGGGATCTGGCAGGTAGGCGGGGGTCATGCGGGTTCCTCCGGTGAGGGGCCCTGGCGGGCCAGGGTGATCAGGGCGGTGAGCAGGCAGCCACCGCCAGCAAGAGCGGCGATCCATGGCAGGGCAGGGGAGATGCCGCCCGGCTGGAAAAGAGTCAGGGGCACGGGGATGGCGGTGGAGAGTTTGGTGAGGAGATCGAGGTGCAGCAATTGCCCGCCCAGCACGAGGGCGGACTGGAGGAGGGCAAAAAGCAGCGCGGTGCCCGCCAGCCACCAGGGGCTCCGGCTCCATTTTTTCCGGCCGCACCAGAGGAGCAGCCGTCCACAGAAGAGCCATGCCGCACAACGCAGGGCAGGGGAAAAAAGCCCGGCATCCGCGCCCCAATGAAATGGCACCATGGCGGTCCCCCAGGCGGTGACGGCCCAGATGACCCCATGGGGCCAACCGGCGGCCATCCCCGGCTGCCGCTGCCAGCCGGTTCCGGGCGGGAGCACGAGGGGCCAGTCTTCCGTGAGAGCAGTCAGGGAGACCAGGATCAGGGCGATCAGGGCGCTTTGCATCAGGATAGGATCTGGAAAACACCAGGCGAGCCATGGCAGGAAAAGGGCGATGAGACGGGGAAGGTTCTGGTGGTTTTCCACGCCGGGAGCGAGGCGCTGGGCGGCACCTGAGAGGAGAATGCAGATGAGGGCCGCCGCCGCGATCATTTCGGCCGGCCCCCGCCATGGAGCATTCAGGGCAGCGGCCGCATTGGAGTCGTAAAGCAGGGCCACCACTGGCCAGGCATATTCGTTCATGACGAAAAATCCCAGGATCAGGCCGGGGACAGCGCGTTGCATCCAGGACGGGTTCCATGAGAGGGAAACAAAAGCGGCGGTGAGCAGGAGGCCGGCCATGATGAGGCGCAGCAGGGTAAGCATGCTGGCGGGCAGGGAAAGGCCACCACCGGCATAGAGCACCAGAATGTAAGGGAGCACCGAAAGTCCGGTGAGGAGGACCTGGGCGGAAATCGCGAGCCACTTCCCCCGCACGATGCGGCCGGCTTTCAGATTGGTGAGGAGCAGGGTCTCCAGCGTGTGATCGCGCCTTTCTGAAATCAGCGAGGAGAGTCCACGCAGGGGCAGCAGCAGCACCAGCACGGCGGCGAAAATCCACCAGACGAGACGTTGGATCCCGGATGATTCCGTGCCGCTGGCAAAACTGACCACCGGCAGCATGAGCACGATGATCAGGAGATGAAACCCGGCGATGGCTTCGGCAAAGAGCCGCGCCCGCAGGCCCTGACGCAGTTCCTTCACCAGCATGGCAGGCACCCGGTCCGGGAAGTCCCGCACCGGGGACAGCTGGGAAGGGGCTGCGGCTTTGCTCATGTGGCTGCACCCTGGCAGGAGCCGGGCGCTTGTAAATGGATTCGTGGGCGCGGATTCCTGCGGAAAAGGGGAATGCGGCACGTCCGGGGCGGGAAACAAAAATGACACAATTGTCATCGCTCTGGTTGTGTTCTTTGGGGAATCCCGGCTATGGAGGAGGGATGATGGATGAATTGAAAGTGAATGAAGGAAGCGGAGACGCAGCCAAGGACCGCCGCCGCTGGTGGGTGTTCCCGTGTTTTCATGCGGTGGCCCTGCTGGTGATGGCGACGGGACTGCGGGTGGGTCTGATGGTGGCCTTCCGCCCGGAAGGGATGGGCCTGGGGGAGATGGTGAAGACATTGGCGATGGGACTGTGGCTGGATGGGGTGGTGGCGCTGGCCGTGGTGGCTCCGTTGGCCATCTGGTGTGCGTTCCGCCGGCGTCCCTGGGCGGGGCAGGCGCGGTGGTGGCTGATGGGTGTGGTGGGCCTGGGCTGGGTGGTGCAGGCGTTTCTGTTCATCAGTGAGGGTTTTTTCTTTGATGAGTTCCTCTCCCGGTTTAACACCGTGGCCATCGACTATCTGATTTATCCGACGGAGGTGGTGACGAATCTGTGGGAAAGTTATCCACTGGTGCAGATCGTGCTGGCATGTGTGGGCCTCGGGTGGCTCATGACCTGGGCATCGCTGCGCTGGGCGGGGCCGGTGGTGGCTCCGGTGGCGGGCCGCTGGCGGCGGGTGCCGGTCTGGCCGGTGGCGGCGCTGGTGATGATGGTGCCGGTGTTTTTGCTGGAGATCAAATTCAGCCAGGAGCGGATCGTGAATGAACTGGGTTCGAATGGCGCGGTGTCCGGCTTGTCCGCAGCGCTGACGCGGAATTTGCCCTATGATGCTTTTTACAGGACCCTGCCCCGTGATGAGGCCTACCGGCTGGCGCGGGAGTTGTTGGGGAAAAATGGAGGGGAGTTCACCGCTCCGCCGGCTCCCCCGGTGCCGGCTGCGGGTCCGGATGAGGCGTGGTTCGATGCCGCACGGGCCTCGCTGCAGCGGCGGATCCCCGGGGATGTGACGAAGCCGCACCTGAATGTGTGCGTCCTGTTGGAGGAAGCTCTGGGGAGCGAGTTTTTCGGTTCCCTGGGCCGCGTGAAAAAGAATGGCAAGCCTGAAACTCTGACGCCACGGATGGATAAGCTAATCAGGGAAGAAGCGATGGTGTTTGACCGGCTCTTCGCGGATGGGAACCGCACGATCCGGGGCTTTGAAGGGGTGTTCTCCAGCTTTCCTCCGCTCCCGGGGGATTCCATCCTGGCGAGGGACCGGACGGAGAATGTGGAGACCCTGGCCCGGGTGCTGAAGCGGGATGACTATCAAACGTTGTTCCTCTATGGCGGGCGTGGGACCTTCGATTTTATCAAGTCCTACACGGTGCCAAATGGCTGGGACCGTTTGATCGAACAGAAGGACTTTGAGAACCCGGTTTTCACTACCGCGTGGGGCGTGTGCAACGAGGATTTGTATGCGCGCGGGATTTTGGAAATGCGGGCGCTGCATGCCACGGGGAAGCCATTTCTGGTGTCGTTTATGTCCGTCTCGAATCACCTGCCCTTTACCTATCCGGCGGGACGGATTGCGGAGGATCCGGAGGCGCATAGCCGGAAGCATGCCGTGAAATATACGGATTGGGCGTTAGGCGATTTTTTCGAAAAAGTGAAAAAGGAGCCGTTCTGGAAGGACACGATTTTTGTGGTGGTGGCGGACCATGGGGCACGGGTGTATGGGAGCCAGGCGATTCCGCTGAAGAGTTATGAAATTCCGATGGTGGTGCTGGGACCGGCGGTGGTGCCGCAGCCCAGGCGGGTGTCGGAGCTGGGATGCCAGTTGGATGTTTCGCCCACGATTCTGGGGCTGCTGGGACGGCCCTACGATTCGATGTTTTTTGGCCGGGATCTGCTGAAGGAGGGCACCGGGCCAGGCCGGGTGCTGATGCATCATAACCGGTCCATCGGGATTTTTGAGCCGGACCGGCTGGTGGTTTTCGGGCTGAACCAGCAGGTGACGGGTTATCGCAGCGGGAGGCTGAAAAGTGATGATCTGGTGCCCATGGAGGCGCTGGATGCGGCTGGCGAGGCCATTTCCAGGAATGGTCAGGCGCTCTTCCGGGTGGCGGATGATTTGTATCTGCAGCGCCGCTACCGGGTGAAGCCGCCAGCTCCGCCGCCAGTGCCGATGGCGGCGTCCGGTCCGTCGGGGCCCTGATGAAGTTTGATTTTTAAAAATGCTATTGGACTGAAAATTATGAAAGTGCTCATTGTCGAAGACGAGGTGAAAGTGGCGGATTTCCTGCGGAAGGCGTCGCAGTCGGAAGGCTTTGCTGTGGAGGTGTCCCTGCGCGGGGATGAGGCGCTGCAGATGGCGCTGGAGGGCGGGTATGATGGAATCGTGCTGGACCATCATGCTGCCGGGGCGGGATGGCCTGAGCGTGCTGCGGGTGTTGCGGGAGAAGGGCTTGCAGACGCCGGTGCGGCTGCTTTCAGCCCGGAGTCACCTGACAGAACGGGTGGATGGACTGAATGCCGGGGCGGACGATTATCTGGCCAAGCCCTTTGCGCGCAGCGGCCTCGGCTTGCGGCGATGGCACCTGCGGCTCCGGCTGCCGCCAGTCCCAAAGCCGGCTCAGCGGCAGCGAGGTGGCATCAAAAATCCCCTGGGTTGAAAAATGATAGTAAGCGCAAAGATCCAGTATCACTTCCAGCTCCGGATCAGTCTTCGTCCAGTCCCCGCCCGCCTTGGCATTGATCAGCCTGAGCTGGCTATCCGGCAAATACCGGGACCAGCGGGACTCAAGCCGTGCCAGCCATAACAGGGCATTCTTCCCGCACGAAACGGCAGCCGCTTCATCCGGTGCGGCAAAAAACAAGCCGCAGGCCGAACCCAGCCCCGTAAATTCAACTGCCACCCCCCCCCCCGCCCACCGCTGCCGGGCGCAGCGCCACATAGCGGTCACGGAGGGTTTGTCCGCTCGCCGTCATATAAAAACTCCCGGTGAACTCCCGATAAATTAAAACTGATAGTGAATACCTGCGGTAAAGGAGTGCGCGTCCGGATAGGCCGATTGGGAAGTGCCCCCATCGGTGCCCCGGGTCTTATAGCGTTCATAGCCCAGATCCAGCGCCAGCTTGTCCGGGATCAACTGAATGCGCATCTGCAGTTCCAGATTCAGCGTCTCCTCCGCCGACACCCGGTAATCAGAGGAATAATAGTCAGGATTCCCTTGGAATGACTCCGCATAATAATCCGCCGCCGTCTGCCGGCAATAACGCACCGAAGGACGCAGCACCACCAGAGCGGCGATCTCGGAGCGGTCGAGGAACAGTGCCAGCAACTGGGTCAGGGAGGAGCGTTCATCAATATAAAGCACTGGCCTGATCAGCGTCCGCCAGTCTGGTTGAGCCGGAGCAGGGGAGTTGATGTTTTGCACAAAGAGTTCCCGGACCCGGAGGTAGAGGTTGGTCCCGTAGGTGAGCAGTTTCCGGTATTCTGCAAGGATCGTCTGCACCGCGAGGACTGCGCAACGGGTGCGCAGTTCAGGAGGTGTCAGACCCGGTGTCTCAAAAACGATTTCAAGGGCGTGGGGGCGTTGCTCCGGATGAGCGCTAAGGATCCCGGTGTATTCTTCCCGGATGATTCCTTCCTCCGCGGCAAAGCCGTCAATTCTGTCATCTAAATTGCGGGGGAGAAACCGGGATGCCGCTGCGAGGGCGGGCTGCAGCAGGTGTTCACTGGGAATGGCACCCCTGACAAATCCATAAAGCCCATCCGAGGTGTCGTCCTCGTGCAGCGCAATGATGACATCATAGCGCTGCGTGCGCAATTGTGCTTCCAGCCAACGCACTTCCGGCTGGTTCGAGCCGCACCAGAATTCGCGGTTTAAATCCAGACCGGTTCTGGAGTGGCGCGAGGCCACCGCAAGGCCGCTGTGATTGCACCCGGGTTGTGGCGCTGCGGAGGGCGGGGCCGGAGGTTTCCGCTGCGGCTACGGTTTGACAAGCGGGATGGGGGCTGGCTATATGGGGGATGTCCCCTGAGGTTCCTCCCGGTGAGCGGCCGTCGCCTTTGGTGATGGCGGGGGATACTGCGCTGACATTTGATTGGCGGCCGGTGCGGTGGAGGAAGACGCGTCTGGCCCTGTGGCTGGCGGTGGCGCTGGTCATACATTTGCTGGCGTTTTATTTGTTCCAGGTGGTGTCGGAATCCGAGCCGCGGCAGGCACCGCCGGTGCGGGAAGCGGTTATTTTATCCAGGATGCAGGAGGGTGGGCGTGGGGTGCTGGAGGGGCTGGAGGACCAGTGGCCGTTGCTGGGGCGGGCGCTGCCTCCGATGGCGCGGGATGAGGAGGCTCTGGCAGCCTTGGTGAAGGGGTATGTGCCGACTTGGCAAAATCACCGTCCCGCTTTGAAGCCGATGCCCGGTCAGGAGGGCGGGGCTGCTTTGCCGTCGGCGCTGGGCAGTGCCGCTGGTCTGTTGCCGCCTTGGCCGGTGACGGAAGTGGAACGGCCAGCACCGGTGCGAAAAGGGGCTGTGGAGCGGGCCTTGCCGGAACTGGGTTTCCAGACGGGTCTGGTGGGACGGGGTTTGGTGGCAGGGCCGGTGTGGCCGGCGGTGATGCAGGCGGAGGAGTGGCCCGAGGAGGGAGCAGGTTCTTTTTTGCTGAGCGTTTCAGCTGCAGGGGAGGTGACGTCGTGTCTGTCGCTGGTGGCTTCGGCGGGACTGGATGAGGAGGTGCTGCGTGGGGTGTTGCTGAAGCTGAAGTTCGCGCCGGTGGAGGGGCCGGAACTGCAGTGGGGCTGGGTGGATGTGTTGTGGTAAGGTGGAGTGGGGAGTTGTTGATGGTTGATGGTTAAGGGTAGGGTTGAGGGTTTCAGGAAAGTGGTGTGTTTTCCCAGCTTTTTGCTTATCGTAAAAACTCTCTAACGCCGCTCGTGAACTCTCAGTCAACTTTCGAAACTCACCTTTTAGCGGGTAAAGGGCAAAAAAAACCCGCCGCGGCGGACCGGGCGGGTTTTGGGATTGGAGTTGAAATGGGAGCGGACGCTTCGGGTTTTCCGGAGACCGCCGGCGTTCCTTATTCGTTGGCTTCGGACGCGGGGGCCTCGGTGGTTTCAGGGGCAGGAGCGGGCCCGGTGGTTGCGGGCGCGGGTTCTGCGGAGGCTTCCGGATCAGAGGAGGCCGGAGTATCTTCTGCAGGACTCCCGGTAGGTGGGTTTTCGGCAGCACCTTGGTTGGATTGGCCGTTTTGTCCTTGGCTGCCTTGTTGCTGGCGGGGCTCGCGCGGGGGCGGGGCCTGGGGCTGGGGCGGGGCTGGGGGCCGGCGGACGCGCAGTTCTTCCTGCATGAAAATTTCGGCGAGGCGGAAGCTGCGGCGGCTGAGTTCGCGGGCTTCGTTGTCGGGGAAGAGTTCGACGCCTTCTTCGCCGACTTCGGCAAGGAAGATTTGCCAGGCTTTTTGGCAAAGGTCGTCGATGGGCAGGAGGGCGCGGTCCTGGTTTTCGCGGCGTTGCTGCTCAGCCTGGCGGCGGCGTTGGTCTTCGTCACGGCGTAGGCGTTCCTGTTCGCGGCGGGCCTGCTCGGCGTCGCGGCGGGCTTGTTCGGCTTCGCGGCGCTGTTGGGCGGCGAGTTGCTGGGCCTGGGGATCGCGGGGCGGGCGGGAGTCTTCGCGGGGGGGCCGGGCGTCATCCCGGGGAGGGCGGGGCTCGGATCGGTCGGGCCGGGGCCGGGCTTCGCGGGGTTCCCTTGGTTCGCGGGCTTCGCGGGGGCGGGCGGCGTCTCCGGAGAGGGATTCGCCAGGGAGGATGCGCACTTCGGGCGGGCCGGAGTCGGTGGAGGCGGCTTCGTTTTCTACCGGAGGGGCTTCGGATTCAGTAGCAGCGGCGGCGGCAGCGGCTTCTTCTTCTTTGCTGGCCATGGCGGCTTCAGCAATGTCCTGCACGACTTCGGGAGAAAGGTGCCCTGAGGGGGAGTTGGATGAGGTGTCCATAGTTTCGGTGCCGTCGGCACCGTCGGGACGCGGGCCGGAAGGGCCACGGGGACGACGGGGACGCGGGCGGTTAAATTTCTTTTCCATGTAGGTTGATTGATCGGAGGGACGGATGAATGAGGGAGAATGTGTAGGGAGTCCAGGGTTTTTCGTGGGGAAGTCCAAACGGAGTGATTGGACGGTGAGGGGGGTGGGGAGATTTTTCCGGTTTTTCTAGAAAACCCGCAGGGACCAGCGGTGGGCGGGGGTGCGGGAGAGTTCCAGGACGGTGAGGCTGCGGGCATCGGTGCCGCCAAAGCCAGGGAGGGCGATGACGCGGGTGGCGGCGGGGCTGGGTTGGTTGGTAGCGGGATCGTTGCGGGAGACGCGGAGGTTGCAGCCGAGGGTGTTTTGCCCGGAGCCATCGAGCGACCACTCGTGATGGATAAGATTTACGCGGGCGACGTTGAATTCGATGCGTCGGGTGCCGTCGGCCTTGGTGGTGGCGGTGACCCGGAAGCCATCAGGATGATAATCATAGTGATAAGTGTGTCCGAAAACGGCGGGCCGGATCCTGCGGAGGGCGACGGGGCCGTCCTGCCACGGGATGGTGGCGGTGAGGCGGTCGACAAAGCCGGGGGTGCCGTTTTCCCTGGCGTTGCGGCCATCGAGTTGAAGATCGACGATGCCCCAGGCGGTGTTGGCGGCCCCGGGACTGGAGGTGGCGGGGAAATCCATGATGAAGTAGAGGCCGCCGGCATCCGCAAAGGGAGTGACCCAGGAATCGGGCTCGGCGGTAGGCTGATCGGGGGAGATCAGGGGAAGGCGTTTTTCGATGCCGAGATAGGGGAGGCCGCTGATATTGTGCGTGAAGCTGAGGGTGCGGTCGGGGAGTTGGAGTTCGAGCCGGGCGGTTTCCTGAAGCCGTGGCGTGGTGGCGGAGTCGGGCAGGGGAAGGCGGAGGGGCAGGGGGATGTGAGCTTTGGGCTCGAGTTTGAAGGGGATTTCAGAGGTTTTGCCGAGCCAATGGAGGCGGGCGATGCCCTGCACGGGATTGGGGCTTTGGTTGGTGAGGGTGGCAGGGAGGAGGAAATCGCCTGAGAGGCCATCGTAACGGCCGGTGGGCCAGGCGAGGGAGAGGGGGACCGTGGGGAGGGCAGCATCGGCGATTTGCTGGAGGTCGTCATCGGTCAGGATGAAGGAGGCACGGATGAGATTCGCATCCGGAGAGGGGCCGGTGGCAGCGGGAATGAGGGGAAGGGAGAGGCGTCGGGCCTTTCCGGGGGCGAGATTGAGGCTGATGTCGGGGGTGCCCGGTTTAATTTGCCAGCCGGTGAAGGAGAGGGGGCTGAGGACGACGGTGCGGGGGCTGGTGCTGGCGTTGAAGAGGCGGAGCTGGGCGGTGGCCCCGGTGGCGCTGGTGATATCGATGGCACCGGTCAGTTGGATAGTGGTTTCGGTGGGCCCATTAAGCAGCTGCCGGGCGGCACGTTCGCCCATGTGGAGGGTGGCGTTGGCGTTGGGGTGGAGGGTGTCGGCAACGTCGGAGCGGTAGGAGAAGGCCCGGGCGAGGGGGACGATGGCGGCGGCAAAAGCGTCCGGCGCGGTGAGGCTGGCGAGGTCGGAGGGGGCCTCCAGCAGCGCGGCTCCGAGGTCGACAAAGGCAGTGCCCCTGGCGGTGGCGACTTCTTTGACGATTTGGGCATAGGGGCGGGTGCGGCCGAGGGAAGCCCGGGCGTCCGCGGGATCAAAACTGAGCGGAGGGGCCGCAAGGATGATTTCTGCCTTGCGGCTTTGGCACAGGGTGACGGCTTCTTCCAGAAAGGCGCGGAAGGCGTCTGGAGGGAGCGAACCGGCGGCGTCATTGACGCCGTAACAGATGGTGACCAGGTCAGGGCTGGCTGCCGGGGGCGGAGGAAAGGCGTCGGGCCCGAGAGCTTCGAGGGCTTGGGCCGCCTGGGAGCCATCGCGGGCGAGGTTGTGGATTTGGATGGCGGTGCCCTGAACGATTTGTTGCCCGGTGGGAACGCCGCGGCGGATCAACTCCGGGACGCTCATGGTCACAGGGGAAGTCTGGTCAGCGAGGAAGCGGAGGGCATCCGGGGCCTGGGGAGCTTCCCCTTTTTTGGTGCGTTGCCAAAGGTCGGATTCGGCACTGAAGCGGGTCCATGCGGCGGTGGCTTCCTTTTGGCTCGAAGTGATTTCGCGGTGGGGATCGACGTCCACGACGCCGTGATAGAAGTAGTAACCGCCGAGGAAATTGAGCAGGCGGCCCTGCCAGGCCATGGCGGAATCATAGCGGGGGAAGCCGGGCGGCTGATAGAAGGTGCTGATGCTGTCACCGATGGAAAGGACCTGAACCGGTTCACGTTTTTCCAGCTTGGCGAAGGTTTTGGGGAGAATTTTGCGGAGGTTGCTTTCCTGAGCCGGAGTGAGGCGTGCCGCAGCGGCCAAGGCCATGGACGGGGTGAGTGCCGTCAGCAGCAGCAGGGCGCCAGCGAGGGCACGGCGGACAAATCGGGAGGGAGACATGGCAGATCAGCAGGAAACGCGGCTGGCGCATTCCAGCAGGGGGAGCGTCCGTGCATCCGGTTTTCTTGCAACGGATAAACATCCGCCCGGATCGCTATCCTATGGATCCCGGTTGCTCGTTTTTTTGCGCGGGTTATAAGGCGGTGTGGTTGTGTTTTGGTCCACTTCGATATTTTTCCCAGCTGATGTCTGATCCTTTGTCATCCCTCTACGAACAGATGAAATTGACTGTGCCGGAAGAAGTTCTGGGCGGGATGGGGCGGGATTTGGATTTGGAGGTGGATTTCCATCAACTGCTGCACCGGAATGGAGGGAAAACACCGGACGAAACCGATGTAAGGCGAGGCAAGGCCGTTCCATGGCAAAGTGAGGGGGAGGGAATCAGGATAGAGCGGCCTCCAGCCCCTGCGGTTTGTTCCGCTTCTTCTGAACCCCCTGCCGCTTCCACGACGGAAACGCCCCAAAAGGGCCCGCATGGCAACCGCGTGCCGATGGAACGGAAAAGATGGAATGGGACCCAATCATTTACCCGCCTCGTGATCCGGCCAGTCACCAGTATGGCGGCGGGGCTGGCCACAAACGATACTCCGGTGGAGCGCGTCATTTCCTCCCGGGGAACAGATGTCCCCCCCCTTAACGGCAAAAAGCAGGGTGAGGCTGATGCCCCGGCTCTGTGGTTTGAGGGGAAGGGGAAAGCCGGGATTCGTTTTTTTATTTTTCTTACCTGCTGTGCGGTGGGGCTTTTGTTGTGGAAATTTGCCGTGGGGGTGTTGCGTTTCCAAAATTCCACCCGGGCGGCACTGGTGTCTGCCGGGGAGAAAATGGCTCCGGATGCTGAGAGACAGGCCGCGATCCGCAAATCGTTTGATGCTTTTTTGGCAGCGGGGGATCCTGCGGGGAAATTGCCCTGGGTCCTGGAGCCGGACCGGGTCGGAAGCCGTTTGAAGGATTATTATGAGGAACGCCATCAAAAGGATCCTGTCATTTTGTCCTACGAAGTCAGCCCGCCGCAGCGCGCTGGCAATGAATGGTGGTTTATCCTGCAATGTGTCGAAAAAAATGGCACCTTGACCAGCATTCTGATGAAGGATACCCCCGAAGGGGGGCGGTTGGACTGGGAAAACTTTGTGGCTTATGGCTCCATGGCGTGGGAGGAGTTTCTGGCCAAAAAACCGGAATCCCCGCAATCCATGCGGGTGCAGATGAGGCCTTCGAACGGGTATGGCGGAAAATACCCTGCCGAAGATTATCTGTGCTACGACATTTCCCACCGGGACAGTCCCGACCTGATCCACGGCTATGTGGCCAAAGCCTCCCGCACCGGACAACGGTTGGCCGCCATGACCCCGGAAGCGGAGTGGCGGGCGGCGAATCTTTACCTGCTCTGGGAGGCTGATGCGGGTGCTCCCGGCAGTATTGTGATTGCCGATCTGATCGGAAACAACTGGCTGGACGCCATCAACAGCTCCCGGATGATTCCTGTTCCGAAACCCTGAAAAGTGCTATGAAAAGCAGCGCGCCGGCCTTCCAGCAGCTTGATCAGCTTGGTCTGCGGGGGCATTTCAGGAATTGCAGTTCTGACCAACCGCGTGTAATCTGCTTCCGGAAAGCGTTCTCAAGCCCTGCACGATTTCAACACATTGCCGTCAGGGCCCGGCGCTGACTCCCGTCCTCATGTTTTATCCGCCCCTCCACTCCCTCCTTTCCCGTGCTCTTCTGCTGTGTCTCCCAGCGCTGTTGGGGGTGTTGCCTTTAGGGGCCGGGACATCGGGTAATACCGCAGGAACATCCCCAGCCGGCACCGCGCAGCCTGGGCCAAGGTCCAGCTCCGGTTCCTCCTTGGCAGGATCAGATGAGCCAGCGACGGTGGCCCCTTCCCAGGGAACGGGTAAATTGCCCGAGTTTCCCTCTGAACTTTACAACAAACTCTCTGATGCCACCCGCCCCCAGTGGCGTCAACTTTACCGTCCCACCGTCACCCGCTGTCTCAACGGCCGGCCCCAGGCGGCCATGGCCCTGGGGGCGGTGGTGGCGGATCTTTTTCTGGCGGCACAGGCACGGGACAGCCAGCAGGTCCGCAATCTGCTCCAGGATGAGGAAACCATCGAAAAAACCCTGGGCATTGCCGAATCCATGGGGGGCTTCCGCACCGAAGTGCTGGGAGCCGCAGAGCAGTCAGACTGGTCCAGGTTGGGCATTGGCATCGAAAAACTCAGCAGCGGCCAACGCCGTTACTTCCGAAGCCAAAAAGATGGGCCCTTGGCTGAACTCGCCTACATCGGGCAATGGCTGCGCACCTTTCAAACCTGCCACGCCGTCGTGCTGGCCCGTGGCCTGGAGGACCACCAGCTGGCCATCGGCAGTCCCCAGATCATCGCCGAAATGAACCGCCGCCTGCTTCTCCTGAGCAAACCGGAGACGGAAACCAACCGTTGCCTCCGCCTCCTCCACAAACGCTTGGCAGGTCTCGCCAAACTTTGGCCCGCCGATGGCAGCGCCAGCAGTGTTTCCAATCCCGCCGCCCGGCTCCGGCGTTCCGGGGAAATTTTGGGCGATGCCGTCGGGCAACTGATTCAGGAAGAAGACACCCCGGTGCCAGGGGCCATGGTTGCACCCAAGCCCTAGTGCAGCTTCACTCCCTTTTCCCGCCCCACCCCTTTAAATCATTCCATGGATACCGATACTGCCTCAGCCGGCCCCTACGTCAGACAATTCTCCGTTTTCCTTATCAACCGCGCTGGTGCCCTGCTAAGCGTGGTCCGGCTCCTCGGGGATGCCCATGTGCTCGTGCTGGGACTCAGCCTGCAGGACTCCGTGGATGTCACGGTGGCCCGCCTGATCGTCAGCGATCCCGAGACCGTGGAGACTCTCTTTATCGAAAGGGGCATCCCCTTCAGCACCTGTGATTTGCTGGTGGTCCAGCTTAAGGAAGGCGCGGAAGCCCTGAGCACTTGCCTTACCGCCTTCCTCCAAGCGGAGACCAATATCCATTTTGCCTATCCCCTGCTCGTCAGCGGCCGGGGATTGCCCGCCCTCGCCCTGCACCTTGAGGATATTGAAATCGGAGCCGACGTGATGCAAACCCACGGCTTCAAAATCCTCCGCCAAAACGACCTCAGCCGGTAAGCGATGGCCTTGCATGGACAATTTTCCACTTTGCAGTGAACCCCATTCCCGTCGCGGCCTCTGAAATAAATTTTACATTTGGAAACTTTTTTCTTGATCGCAGCGCACACCCCGCGCATGATTCTCCCAGCTATGAAAAAATTCGGCGCTTACCTCTCCCTCATCGGTCTATTCTCCCAAGCCACTGCCCTCGCATGGGTAGGCGGTCCCTACAGCAACAACACCTACGACGGCCTTGATGGCGGTATCTTTGGTGGCACCATCCGCGGCTCTGCAACCTCGGGTATTTTCAAATTCTCCCAAGGAAATGAATCTTACGTCAGTCCTTTCGGTGACTCCATCGTCTACCATCGCGGCATGGCTTATTATGGCGAATGTTACGGTTTTGTCGATTTCGACAGCAAAACGGTGAGTGGTGTGACCAATGGGAACAACAACGGATCCTCCACCGATCCAAACAACCGGGCTTCTTACACGAACCTTTACACCAATGCAGGCGGTGGTTCCTTTGGAGTTCAGAACGGCACTCCTACAGCCGGCTCCAATGTTGCCGCTGCCAACAGCGCTTGGAATGGAAAGATCACCAAGAGCAAGCAGACCGTCCGGTTCCGGGCGAAGGGCCAGATGTCTTTCTTTGGCAATGCCACCGAAGTCACCACCGTCATCGACGTGAAGAGCACAGGTGATTTCCAGGATCCCCGCCGTGACGTTGCCAATCCCGCCGTCCCAGGGGATGTGAGCACGGGCTTGAACCTGACGGGTGTGGGAAATCCTCCCGGCTCAGGAAGCACCGTCCGCTTTGACGGGGTTTCCAACAATTATCCGAACGTGACCGAGAAGATCAAGATCAAGGTCTACGGGAGCCGCACCAGAGTCGTTCCCTTCTCTGGAGCAGGCTCTTATGTTGGCTAATATCGAATTCTCTGAAAAAGGGGTGGAGAGCAATCTCCACCCCTTTTTTTGCTCATTTTGCTGAACTGAATTCCACTTTCCTTCGTCTACGTCAGGCATCCGGAACAACCCCAATCGCAATCACCCCGTGCTGCCCCGCATTCTTACCCTTTCGATCTTTGGATTTTGGATCGTGATGACGGGTCTGTTGATGCAGTCCATCTGGTTTCCGGCGGACAGCCAGCTCACCAAGGTAAGCCCCGGGGCTGTTTTTCAACTGATCACCTCCCGCGGAGAGTCTTCCTCTTTGGACGTGTATGATGATCAACGCATCGTCGGTAGCCTCACGGTGCAGGCGGTAGCCACCTCACTGGATCAGCGCAAGAAAATGAAACTGCGTCTGAATGGGCGGATTCATTTGGACCGGGCCCCCTTTTCCGGGATCACGCTGACCCTGGAGAGCTGGGCGGACCTGGATCACGATGGCAATGTCCTGGCCATGCAGCTGCACCTGAAAACAGGAGACCCCGGCATCATGTTGATGATTTCCCAAAAGGCCAAAGAAAAGGAACCCGTGGTGCTTTTGAAACAAAACAACGTCGTTCTCTTTGATTCCACGGTCTTGACCGGAGGCAAGCTCGAATCCAGCCCCATGATTGCCCTGCTCCTGGGCACCTTGGGAATTTCCCCGTCGGAATTCAGCATCATCCAACAACAGGCCAGGGCTCAGACTGACCTTGTGGAAATTGAGGCACGGCAGGGTGAATTCGATCTCGGCGGCACCACCCGGCAGGGGTATATTCTAAAAATCGGCACGCCCGGCAAACCAGGCTTCCGGCTCTGTGTCGAAAACTCCGGCGAAATCGTTCAAGTGGAAACGCCCACTTCCTATCGCCTGCTGACGGAATCCCTCCGTCCTCCCTCCCCCGCTCCCCCATGATTCGCACCCGAGACCTTACCATGCATTATGGAGGCCTGAAAGCCCTCCAAAATCTGAATTTGGATATTGAACCCGGGGAATTTTTTGCCTTTCTGGGAGCCAACGCCGCAGGTAAAACCACCACCATAAAACTGATCACCGGGTTGCTGCGCCCGACGGCGGGGGACGCGTGGCTGTGTGGGCACCACGTGCAGGAAGCACCACTCCTCGCCCGTAAATCGCTCGGATTTGTCCCGGATGTCGCCGTTTTTTACGACAAGCTGACCGCCCTCGAATTCATGGAATTCATTGCCGACCTTTTCGAAGTGGATGAATCCCTGGCCATGCGGCGCACCGGGGAATTGTTTGAGCAATTTTCCCTCCGTCCCTATGCCCGCGAACAGATCGAGCACCTCAGCCACGGCACCCGCCAGCGCCTGGCCATTGCCGCAGCCCTGCTGCATGATCCCAAAGTCATCATTATCGACGAGCCCATGGTGGGATTGGACCCGGTCCACGTCAGGGTGGTGAAAGAGGAGCTAAAAGCCCGCAGCCGGGCTGGTGTCACGGTTTTCATGTCCACCCACCTGCTGAATATCGCAGAAGAATTGGCAGACCGGATTGGCATCATCCAAGCCGGAAAACTGATTTCGTTAGGAACGCTGGCTGACCTGCGCTCCCATCATGGCGAACGGGAACTGGAGCAAATTTTCCTCGAAATGATGACCTCGGCGGAAGGCATCGCCGCCAGCGAACGCCGCTGAGCCGGCAGCGGAATTTGAACCAAAAGTCGGGAAGGACACAAAATCCGTGGTTTCCCATTGCTGTTTTCAGGTTCAATCCCGTTCGCCTGAAAGCACGGCGCGTTCCCCGGCAGCGTCCGTTTGGCACCCGCCACGACTGCGGGGCTGCTCCGCCGCGATGGCCTCCAGCAGGTGAGCCGCCCGGTCCCGGTCGGTCATCAGGGCGATGATCAAATACTGGACCACCGCCAATCCATAACACCACCAGCCAACCTTGAAATCCAGGGTGCCGGCTGGCCCGCCAAAGACCACGCACATGATGACAAAAACCGGGGAGGAGCGTTTCAGGTGCACCACGCAGCAGCCCTTCAGGAGAGCCCGCCTTTTTTCCCAGGCGCTGGTAAAAAAACCGGGGCCAAACCGGAGTTTGGGTGGACCCCGGTGGACCAGGGCGAACAAATCCTCGTCAGGCATCGTTTCAACCACCCCGATCGCGAGCAGCAGCCGCAGGAGCATGGTCAACCATGGCTGGCTGTTTTGGTGCCACTGGGTCCATCCGAACAAAAAGTCTTCCAGGTTGGCGGTGGCTGCGAGCAGCAAAATCGCCCCCCGGAACCAGTATTCCAGATCCCGCTCCAGTTCCGCATCACAGGTCTGCACCCGCAGCACCCGCCGCAGGAGAAACCGGAACAGGGGAATCGCAATCAGCCCGCAGACGATGCGGATCACTGGGCTCAAGACAGGCTTGTAGAGAAACTGACCGAAAAGACCGGCGAAAAAAACACTCACTGCAGAGGATACACAGGAACTTTCAGGGAGTCCAGAGCATCCCTGGGGATCAGCGCGCGCTGGCGGCTTCTGCCGGGGCGTGATATGCCGTCGGGGTTGGGCGATCCTTTGTGGATCCCTCTGGCTTGCAGCTTGGCAAAATCCCTCGCCTGTGCTTTGGTGTCAGCGTTCCGTCACAACCTAACTATCCAAAGTGTCCTCCAAACTACTGTCCCGGCTGCTTCTCATCCCCGTGATCCTGTTTTTGGGATTGGAGTTAATCCTGTGGATTTTCATCAGAATTCCCCTCGAGCCGCTGAAACAAATCAATCTTTCCAATGATTTGCCCGGGCTGAAACCTGATGTCCGGCTGGAGTTTGATAAAAATTTGACCCGCTATCTCTATGCCCCGGGATCGAAACCAGCCGGGCGGCTCCGCATCCTTTGCCTCGGAGGATCCGGCACTTTCGGCCTGCTGCAAAGTGCCAGTGACACCTGGTGGGGGCAGTTGGGCCGCCAGTTGGAAGCCAAGGGTATCCCCGTGGAAGTGGCTGCCTGGGGGCAGGACCGCACCGGAATTGTCGCGTCCACTCCCGTCGCGGCTGCCATCATGGAGGATTGGAAACCGGACGTGGTGATCGGGAACTTTGGCTTTGATGATGTGGTCGGCCAACCCATTGAATACGAATATCTGCCCGGCAAAGGCCGCAATCTTGCAGAACCTTCCCGTCCCGCCGGTTGGAAGCAGGCCATCCTCCGGGTCAGTCAGATTGCCCGGTTTTTCCGTTGGTCAACACGCCGCACCGAAGCCAGCCAAATTCAAAATAATATCGGCCGCAGCAACTACTGGAAGGACACCTTCACCAAAATGAAAAAGCAGGTCAACGAAATGACCGCCCAGCAACTGCCTCCCCGCGACCCGGCGAAGGATCCGCTGCAGGAATACCTGGACGGCTGGAAAATCCTTCAGGAGCTATGCTCCCGCCATGGCACCACCCTGATCATGACCGGGGAAGCCAGCCTGCATGGAGCGGAAGCCAGTTTCAGCCTTGAAGAAAACCTGCTCGCTCTGGTGCCTCTAAAAAATGACACCTCCCAACAAGCCCGGGTCGTCCGGCCGGAGCCCGCCTGGGTCGAGCTTGAAATGACCCGTTATGCCGCCGCCGCCAGCGACCTTGCCGCGTCTTCGAAATTGCCCTGGGTCAATCTGAATGGCATGGTGCCCCGGGAAACCAAATATTTCTTCAGCGACGTGATCCTCACTGATGCCGGGGCCACCCGTCTCGCCCAGGAACTTTTGCCCACGGTGGAACCCGTGCTGCAGGCGCAGAAGAAATAAAAGCCCCCGTCCAAAGCACCCCGGCCGCTGACCGGTGGTTTTGGCTTTGCGGCAGGGGGCATTCCGGTGCAGGGGAAAATCATGCAGTATACGGTCAGGCACCGCACGGTTTACGATTACCCGGACAAGGTGGCGGAATCCCACCATTTAGCGCGCTTGCGTCCTCTGGAGGATGGCGGGCAACGTTGCCTGGAGCATACCCTCACTATCACTCCGCCCCCCGGCGTGCGGGAGGAACGGGTCGACGCCTTTGGCAATGCCTTTGTTTTTTTTGCCCAACAGGCCGCCTACGATGTGCTGACGGTGGAGGCCGTCAGCGTGGTGGAGACCTCTGCAGGAGTGGTGACCAATCTGGATGCCTCGCCCCCCTGGGAGGAGGTGGTGGATTTGCTGGCAGAGGATGCTTCCGGAAGGCACCTGCAGGCACAGCCCTTCCGTTTTCCTACCATACAGGTGCCGGTGAGTGACGCCCTGGCGGACTATGCCCGGCTTAGCTTTACCCCAGGCTGCCCGCTGCTTGCCGCCGCCCGGGATTTGACCTCGCGCATTTTCCGGGACTTTAAATTCGACCCCCTGGCGACCACCGTCAGCACCCCGGTGGAACAGGTGCTGAAGCAAAAACGCGGAGTTTGTCAGGATTTTGCCCACTTGGCCATTGGTTGCCTGCGCTCGCTCGGGCTGGCGGTGCGCTATGTCAGCGGCTATCTGGAAACCGCCCCGCCTCCCGGCAAGCCAAGGCTGGTGGGAGCAGACGCCTCCCATGCCTGGATCTCCGTCTATTGTCCCGTGGCAGGTTGGGTGGATTTTGATCCCACCAACAACTGCATCCCGGGCCACCGCCACCTGCGCCTCGCCCGCGGGAGGGATTATTCCGATGTCTCCCCGCTGCGCGGTGTGACCTTCGGCGGCGGTGGCCAACAGCCGAAAGTGATGGTGGACGTCATCCCCCAGGGGGAAATGTCAGGATTGCTGCCGGGCCAAAGCCAGAGCCAGAGCCAGAGCCAGCGGCAGTAGCTGGCTATCGCAGGTCAAGGGAACGGAGGTCAAGTTCCGGCCGGATAGCAGATGCGGGCTGTGGAAAGCAGGCGGAATCCGGTAGCGCAAGGTCAAAGATATCCGGGTCAGGAATTACCCCGGCTTTATCAGAACGAGATTCCAAGGCGCACGAAGCGCTTTACTCCAGGGGTGGAAGTCAGCTGGCCGGTTACGGTGGTGGTGCCATCAGGATGGTTGACCGTCGAGAGGCGCAGCACTTCGGCCTCGGAGGGGTCCCAGTGGGAAAGATCGGGCGAGACCTGGATGAGCCCGCGGACGTCATGGCGCAGGGTGAACTCAAATTGCAGCGGGGCGTTGCTGGTTAGCCGCAAGGGTGAGATGGTGGGGGCAAGGGGATCGCCCCTGGCAGCGAATTCCATGAAGTTTGTGAGACCATCATGATCGGGATCGGCACCGGGGCTGAGATCCGCCGGCAGGGTGCCGGCGGGAAAGGCCGTGTCCATCCACCCGGCGTAGGCTGGGATCGCGGCGGTGTTGACCGCTCCGGGAGTGGGCTGGGAAAGGAGTTCGACGGAACCCGTGCCGTCGGGCCAGCGGCCATAGCTTAAGGCGCCAGGGGCTTGGCGGAACTCGACGCGGTCCGCAAAGCGCAGGAGATTTCCTGCGGAGTCGGCCTGCAGCAGGAACACATCGTCGCCGGTGCTGCTGAGGCTGAAGGGGACCAGATTGTTGGGGTCCGCTGGTTGGTTGAACTGGGCTTCTGTAAGCAGGGCATAGTCCCCCGCAGCCAAACTGGTGGCGGGGGGAAAACGGTATTTCCGGTAGTTCGCCGAAGTATCACTCAGGAACCATCCGCCGAGGCTCTGGGGGCTGGCGCTGGTGTTGAACAGCTCAATGAAATCCACCTCCGGGGCGGCCGGAGCGGAGTGCACTTCGTTGATCACGACGCGGCGGTCCGGCCCGAGGCCTGCATAGCCGGGAGAGCCATGAAATTCTGAGGAGGGCCGCCAATGGTCCGCGCTGCCAAGAAAGGTGGATTTGTCTGCGGCATTGAGGGGAGCCGCCGACGGATCCACCAACTCCAGGGAGCTGCCACTGCCATCGGCCCGGCCTGGCCAGGAGCCACTATCTTCATAGGAGAAGCGGACGGGCGGAGCCCCACCAGCAGTCTGGATGATGATTTCCTCCCCACTGTTGGCGAGGGATCCATTCCAGACCCCGGCGACGCGGATGCCCGCATGATACCATGGCGACCCCACGGTGCGGTATCGTGCATCAAACAAGGCCTGGTCTTTGATGACGACGACCCGCTCCCCAGGCACGGGCACCAGGCCTGCGGGAAAGGTAAAGGTGACTGCTCCGGTGATTTGCACTCCGCTCAGATTCAACGCACCAGGGCCGGTATTGGTGAATTCCAGGAACTCATTATTATTCTCCCCGCCGCCTTCCGGATGGTATTGGATTTCCGTCAGGGTGAGGTTGCTGGGGTCTGCCGCCTGGGTTCCGGTCAGGTAAAATGACGCGGCATTCAGAGCCGACCACTCTCCGCCGGCCAGCGCACGGGCCTTGATGACCAGGGGGCCATTGATAGCGATAGGCTGGGCCGCTGCCGCGACCGTGGCAGCCAGTTCGAGATCGAAACTGATATCACTGCTCCCCGCGCTCGCATTGTGGACCTCCACCGCGATCAGGTTGCTCCCGGCATTCAGGGTGTAGTCTGCAGGCACCAGCGTTTTGGGGAACCAGGTGTTGCCATCATCCGCGACATTAACGCCGAGGTTGCCTGGTGAATTGAAGGCGACCGACCCGTTCGGTATCGCAGAGCGGAACACCTCGCGGCCATTGAGATAGACCACCGTTCCATCATCTCTTTTTAAACGCAGGTTTAGACCAGCCACCGCAGCTGGATTGCCGATAGTGAACGTCCTGCGAAAATACGTGGTGATGTTTTTTTGCACACCTGGGCTCACCGGATCGGTGTCCACGCTGCCCGTGTTGGTGACTTCATCCCCATCGCCATAGCCTAACTCGGAAGCTCCCGCCGGCCAGGCGCTGGCATCGTAGCCCGGCTCCTTCCAATCAGGGCCGGGATCAAGGGCCCCAACCAAAAAGCTCCAAACCGCGCCTTGGCCGGGAATGTCGTCATACGGCTGGATGAGGACCTGATTGGTCAGGGTGGAGCGGTAGGCCTCAGCGGTGGGATTCACCGCTCCACCCGGGAGGCGCGGATCGCTGCCATCGACTGTGTAGTAAATGGTGGCTCCGGCTGGTCCGGTCAGGTAAACCGGTGCACCGGGGGACACCGACCCTCCCGTTTGGCTCATTTCCGGCGCATCAACGGGATACCAGCCCCGCGAGCGCAATTGCGTCAGGAGCTTGGCCGGGCGTTGCGGGAACCAGGTGTTCATCAAATAGTTTTTCTCCACGGTCCATTCCCCATCGCGGTCCCACGGCAAGGGGCCCACGCTGCTGGCAGGCTGCCATCGTGCGGTCTCGGCTACGACGGCGAGGTTGATTTCATTGGTCCGCAGTTGGTAGGATGCCGCTGCCTTCGCCGGAGTGAGCACCCCGTCGTGGAAAAGATGGTGATACGCCCGGTCACGGAAGAGCACCCGGAAATCCGGATGGGCCATGAGCAGATTAAATATGTTATCGGGGGCCGCCTGGTCGGTGCAGTCGGCGTTCACATCCTGCAGACTGATGTCCTGGTCCTGGGCAAAAAATTTCCAGCCCCCCTGGTCCGGCAAACGTGGTCCGGCGGCACTCCAGTTATGGTTCGTCCACCAATCCCAGTCATTCCCAATATAAAAATGGAGCAGCATGTAATCTGCCAGGTTCGGGGCATCGACCCACCGCCTGGCCTGCGTGTAATCCGTCAGGGAAGCCTTCATCTGGGACCAGGCCGCATTCCAGGAATCGTTCCCATGCTGACTGCCTGTGACCCCGGCTGCGGTGTAATGAAAGTCTCCGGTGGGCCCGGGAAAGTAGGTTCCCATATAGTCATCGTCGGCGTGTTCCTGAATATGATAGATGCCGTGGTAGTTGCCGTTTACAAACAGATTGACCATGCGGCCATGCTTCCCGGGCTGGCCCATGAGCAGTTGCTGATCCTCAATCCAGATATTCCTCACAAATTGCGCATCGCCACTCCGCGTGACCGGAGGCGATCCGTAGGGCACGCCGGGGTTTTCAGCGGTGCCGGCCCAGGACATGGTGTCATGCGAGCCACTGCGCAGGCGGATTTCCTGGAACTCGCTGGCGGCGCCCTGCGCATCGTGAGGATGATGGGCGAAAAGCGGATACTTCAACCGGCCCGCCCCATACGCCCCCCGGAAGCGCACGCTCAGGCTGCCTTTGGCATAGCCCAGGCTGGTGGTGCCGGTGCGGGTGATGCCAGCCGTGGTGGAAAAGCCCGCTTCTGCGCCGGTAGGATCAAACAGCTCCAGGCTGGACCCGGTCTCGCAATAGGGGAGATCTGCAGCGCTATTGATGATCGAAACGACCGGCAGGGAGAGCAGGCCATCATCGATCTGGGATCTGTAAACGGGATGATTCCGGATGGAACTGTAAAAGTTGCTCTGGCCCACAATGCCGTTGATAGTTGGGCTGGTGGTTCCATTGACGAACAAATACGTCTGGGTGGCTACCGGCGTGTAAGCCGCCCCGGGATGCCGGGCCACGGCCCTGACGATACGCGTGCCGGACTGCACGGTGCCGGCCACCGGCGTGATCGTGATCGGTCCCTGGTAAATTGGAGCCGCCGCCGTGGGCACCGTGCCGTCGAGGGTGTAGTGAATCACAGAGTCCGCAGCGGTGGCGGTGAGGACGAGAGGAAACGCCGCTGTGGCAAAACCGTGCGGCACGCTGAACAGGACCTCATTGCGCCCTGGCGCAGCCAATCCGGCATTGGCCGCCCCGGGCGTTGCCGTGAGGAGATAGCCGGTGGCCGGGCCGCCCGCCCCCACGCCCCAGGTGACGTTGGGATACTGCTCTGGAACCCGCACGTCGCTGACAATGGTCAGGTCGGGCCGCGCCAGCACAAGCCGCTCTCCGCCCTGGCTGATGCTGAAGTTGGTGTGGACTGGCCCCTCGGCAGGCACTGCGTTGGAGCCATCCGCGAAGATGAGGAGATAGCCATCCGGCTCCAGCGTCAGGGCAGGGAAGGTCCATTTCCCAGGATTTCCGGGATCATCACTGAGATGCCAGCCGGTCAGATTTACTGCCTGGGCTTTTTCGTTGTGTAGTTCAATCCAGTCGGCGGGTTGCGCATTTTCATCCAAGGGCAGGGAGGCACTGGTCGCCACGGCCAGCACTTCTTTGATGCTAATCTGCGGGTCCACCAGCGGAAGCAGGAGAATGCGTTCGATGCCCAGTCCTGCCAAATCCACCGCCCGGACCCGCAAGCTTACTGTTGCGATGCCCGCAGGCAGCGCAGCGGCCAGGCGCAGCTCATGGCCGGTGAGGGTGAAGAGCGAATTCTGCTCTGCGCCCTCACCCGGGACGAGGGAAAAGAGGGGGCGATCAAACGGATCGGCATCCACGGCGCTAATCACACCAGCTAACTGTCCGGCGATCAGCCCACGATTCAGGGAAGTGACATTAAGGGTCACATCCACCGGGCCATGCGGTGCCACCAGCGTCACGGTGAAATTCTGCTCCATGAAACGCGCCGGATCCGCCGCATCCGTGGCCCGCAGGCGGATGGCATAGGTGCTGCCTGCGGGCGCGCTGGCAAAGTTGAACGGAGCAGGCAGAAGCTGGGAGCCGCTGAGCGAAAATTTCGCATTATCCGCCGCGCCCACGCCACCCACGAAAGAAATCACATGGGTGGCTCCGAATTTTTCATCGGTGACTGCCAACTTTCCAATATAAGCGGTTTGAGTGGGGAAAAATTGATCGGCACTCAGGGAAACCGCTTCCGGCGTGGGCGGGATGGCGACCCGCTCCAAGGTGAGGGCCTGCCAGATGGGATTGCGGTCTCCCCCGTCGTTCACGCCGAAGAAATTTCCCATTTCCACGGTAATCTGGGAACCGGCCGGAGTGAATTCATACGTCCAGACGGTGGAACGGTTTTGCGCATAGGATTGGCCCGGGCTGGCTCCCAACGAAGTAATCTCATCCACCGCATTCAAGCCATTGAAGCGGATATCCCACCGGCGGTTTTCCGGACCATTGCCCGAGATCAGCACCTGAATTTTGTATGCCAGGCCTGGCGTGACTTTCAAGGTCGCCTGGACCTTTTGGCCACTGCCGTTGTCCGCCCAGCGGATGTCATACATGATTTCCTCCAACGCGTTGGCATCCGCCGTGGCCCCAAATTCTGGCTTGGTCTGCCAGCCGGCGATGTTTTGTGGCGAAATAAACGTCGCGCCGGCAATCACCTTGTTGTCCGGAGTAAAGGACACTCCATTGACCACCCGCACCGGATCATCCGGGCTGAAGTTGATGGCATAATCGAAGCGTCCCAGGAGATCAAGATTAGGATCGCCCGGACCGGAAAACTGCCTGACGTTGCCCAGGAGGGCGGTGGTATTCGCCCGTAGCAGCAGGCTGCTGTGCAGCAGGACCAGCAGCAGAACGCAAAGGAACCGTCGGAAAAACATAGGGGGGCAGGGAAAAGAAAAATGCCGGTGCCGGACAGATTCGTCCAGCACCGGCACCGGGAGTGAGGCGGCTGGATCGCCGCTATGGAGCCGGCTTCAGGAGCGGATCCCGCAAGCGCCAGAAGCCCGTGGCCCCGCTGCGGTGGCCAGCAGAAATATCGGTCACCGTGCCCACCCCGGAAGCATTCAAGGTCACGGCATCATTTTCCTCGGACCAGGTGGAGGACTGCAAATTGGGACTGTAATCCAATGCATAGGTCTTGCCAGGAGCCCCCGTTACCGCAAAGCTGACGCCCGCCTGAGTGATAGAGACCACCTGCAAGGTAAACGGCACGCCCGGAGGCACCAGTTCCAGGGTGACTGCTGAGAGGATAGGATTTTTATCCCCGGCACTGGTGGTGTTTCCATTGAGGACAAGGTTGAGGACGGTATCACGGGCAATATACTCAAGGGTGACGACTGCACCCTGGGTGTTCGTTGCTCCCTGCACCTGGCCTGGGAAGAAATCGTTCACAAACGTGGCCCCTTCAATGTTGACGTCAAATCCACGCGCCGTGCCGGTTTCCGCAAAGAGCAGTTGCAGCTTGTAGCGTTTGCCGGGTTCGATTCCCTGCAGATCCACCCCCACTATACCCGGAGCGGGCATCCAGCGCATGGATTGCATGACTTTTTCGATAACGTCATCATTGGCGGTATCGCCATAATTCGGATTGTGCCAGTTGGGAATTTGATTGGCCGCAGAGACCGTGATGCCAGGCGCGCTGTCGCTGGTGATGTTGGCATCGCGGGCCAGACCGCCAGCGCCGTTGGTGCCCACGTTGAAGGCATAGAGGAAAGTCCCATCCAAATCGAGGCCTTCGCCCACATCTCCACCGGTGAAAGTTCCCACCGTGGGCATCGGAACGCTGGCGGGTTGGTTCGGGTCGAAACCGCCCAGCAGCTCCACGCTATCGATGAAGCCATCGCCATCCGTATCGGCTGCCAGCGGATTGGTATGCGTGACCAGGATTTCCTGCCCATCGCCAAGGCCGTCCCGGTCCGTGTCGGGAGCGTTCGGGTTGGTGCCTGCGGCAGATTCCTGGCCATCATCGACGCCATCCTGATCGGTATCCGCTGCATTGGGCCGGGTGCCTGCGGCCAGTTCCAGCGCATTGGTCACACCGTCGTTGTCAGGATTCCCATTCGGCCCCTGGGCCAGATTGCCGAAGAACTGCAGCTCCCAGATGTCCGGCAGGTTATCGTTGTCTGTATCCGGCAGCATGAGTTCCTCCAGGGTCACGGCATTCAGGATCGGATTGTGGTCCGTAATGCCAAGCGTAGTCACACCGTTGCCATTGAGCACCAGGTTCAGCGTGTCATCGCCGGCGACGAAGGTATGGGTGATGACCGCACCCCTGCTGGCACTGCCAGGGCTGAACTCATCCACCCGTTGCAGCCCTTCGATCTCCACATCGAAGCCGCGGGTTGGATTCACGCCTTCGCCAAAGAACAGCTGCAATTTATAAACCCTGCCCGCCGTGAGCCCCGCCAGATCGAGGTCCACCGTGCCAGGGGCAGGAGTCCAGCGGATGGACTGCATGACGAATTCCAGATTGTCGTCATTGGAGGAATCCCCATATTCCGGGGTAATCCAAAGTGGAATCTCATTGACGGTGGCCAGAGTGATACCCGGCTCTGCATCGCTGGTGAAGCTGACATCTCCCACCGGACCAGGAGCGGCACCGGGCGTGCCCACATTGAAGGCATAAAGGAAGTTGCCCGTCATGTCCAGGCCCTCGCCTGGATCTCCGCCGGTAAACGAAGCGGCGAGCGTAGTGAAGATGGGATACACTGCAGCACTGTTGGGATTGGTGCCCTGGGCCAGTTCCACGTTATCGGCATAATAGTCGCCATCGGTGTCCTTGAGGATTGGGCTGGTGAGGGAAACGTTCACTTCGGATCCATCGCTGAGGCCATCGCCGTCGGTGTCGGATACCCTGGGATCGGTAAGGTGTGTGATCAACTCTGCCCGGTCATTCAGGCCATCTCCGTCCGTATCCGGAAGATTGGGATTGGTGCCGTTGGTGAATTCCCCCAGATTATTCAAACCGTCGGTGTCAGGATCGCCCGTTGGTCCCTGTGCCAGATTTCCGAAATTGGCCGTTTCCCACAAATCGAGCAACCCATCCCCATCCGCATCTGCCCCCGTGAGCGCCTCAAGGGTGATGCCGGAGAGAATCGGATTCCGGTCCGTGTAGGCTGGCGTGGAGACGGTGGCCCCATCCAGGACAATCTGCGTGGACGTGCCGGTGGCGAGGAAGCCTATTACCGCCACCCCTCCCATGGTTTGGGAGGTCACATTATCCTGCCACGTGTAGGGCGCAAATTCATCAACCTTGAGCACGTTATCCACATAAATATCGAAGCCCCGGTTGCAGCATCGTTCCAGGGCGAGCACCTGCAGTTTGTAAGGTCTTCCAGCAGTCAGGCCGGTCAGGGTCACCGTGATTCGCGCTTTGTTCGCTCCGGCATGGCGGATGGAAGCTAACACCGTGTTCAAGGCCAGGTCTTCTACCGTGTCCCCGAAGAGAGGCGTGCTCCAGTTTTCGATGCTTCCATTGGCCGCGATGGTAATACCGGGTGCGTTCTGCGTCGTGAAGTCCGCATCCCGGATCAGTCCTGCTGGCGTGCCGGAGCCGACGTTGAAGGCATAAACAAAGGTGCCGGTGAGATCCAACCCCTCCCCCGCTTCCCCACCCGTGACGGGCTGGACGAAATTACTGAGAAGCGGGAAACTGGTGGCGAGCAACGGATTGGTGCCATTGCTGACTTCCACTCCGTCTGGATAGTCATCCCCATCCGAGTCCGTGACCAGGGGATTGGTAAGATGTGTCATGATCTCCGCGCCATCATTCAAGCCGTCTGAGTCCGTATCGGCCCGCAGGGGATCGGTGTGGTGGGTATTGATCTCGGCCCCGTCCGTCAGGCCATCGGCATCAGTATCCGCCAATTTCGGGTTTAGGCTTAACGTATCCAGTTCCACCGCATCGTTGAGTCCATCTCCATCGGAATCCATGTGGTGCGGATTGATGCCCAGCGTCAGTTCCAGCCCATTGCTCAGGGCATCGCTATCTTCGTCGCCATTGAAGGTTTGTGCCAGATTGCCAAAATTGGTCTGTTCCCACGCATCTGGCAGCCCATCCCCATCTGTGTCCGGGGCAGTGGTCGTAATATGCTCCACGGTCAGCCCCTGACATATCGGATTCCGGTCTCCCCCATCGCTGTTCCCACCGATGTCACCCATGAGAATATCCAATGAATCGTCCCCTGCTACCAACTGCTGGGTGAACACGATCCCCACGTTGGGTTGATATGGCCGCAATGAGGTGTCGACCGTTGTTTTCCCCAGGGAGGTGAATTCATCCACGGAAAGCACATCCTCCACTTGAATGTCCCACCGCCGGTTCCCTGTTTTATTCTCGTAAATGAGGAGTTGGATCTTGTAAGTTTCCCCTGGCGTCACTAGCAGGTGAGCCTCCAGAGCCTGGCCCGCAGCGGGGAGCGCGTAGCGGATGCCGCGGTAGACTTCGGATAATGCGAGACCATCCGGAGTGGATCCAAAGTTTGGGGAAGCCTGCCAGAAATCAATGTTGTTCGCTCCCGCCAAGGTTACTCCGGCTGGCGGATTATAATCCGGTGCAAACGTGACGCCATTGACCACTGGGGTCGTCGTGGCACTGAAATTGATCGCATAAATCAACCCGCCGGTGAGATCCAATTCCCCCACTCCGTGGATCGGATACACAAAGCCGTTGTTCACCGTGGTCTCGGCTGAGGCATGATGGGAAAGAAGGGCGCACGCGGACAGGACAAAAGCCACCTGAATAATTTTCATGATCCTCTAATTATTCAGTAGATCGGAAATCGACAAGATAATTCTACCTGGAACGATGAATTTTTCCGGAATAATAGAACAACAATGTATCTGGCGAGTGGATTGGCGGAAGGTGACCGGAGAAGCATTACCGCTGAAGTCAGCCTATCCTGTTGGTTATGGCTTCCGGTTTGCATCCTGGCTGGAAGATCCCGTGGAGGCCAGTTCCGTTTTTGGAGAAAGCCCTGCCCCCCAGGGGTGCCAAGACACTTCCATCCCGGAGACCAAGGCAATGGAATTCAGGGCTTCTGTGAGCGGAATGTGGCGGAGATCGAGCGTAATGGGCCGGCGGCTCAAGGGTTCGCGGCCGATGATCAAGGGGCCAGTGCCGGGCGTGATTTGACGGTTCAGCCACGCCATGGCTTCAGCAACACTGGCACCATCCATTTTCACGCTGGGCAGTATTTTATCGCGGGCGGCCTGCTGCATGGCTTTGGTGGCTGCCACGGCCGGGTCATCATCCTGCAGGACAGGGGGATGGGCGGTGACAGAGATGCCCTGCTGATGCCATGCCAGGTGCACGCCGCCTGCAAAGCCCACGATCCCGGCAAATTGCGGCATGGGGAGATTCCTGACGGAAAAGTCCACCTCCCGTTCCAGGACCTCCGCCGGGAGATCTGTGAGGAGGGCGATGGCACCGGCCTCCGCACCGCCGCCGGCTTTTTCAAGCTCGCGCCGCACGACTTCCAGGGCATCCGCCAGCGTGACTTTGGTGAGGGTCACAGTGGAGACGGATGATTTTTCCGCAATTTTTTGGGAGCGGGGACGGGCTTCCCATTTGGCCTCCGCAGTGCGGATCTGGGCCATATAAATGATAGCGAGATCGAAGCCCGGTTTTGCCTTGAGCACCTTGGCGAAAGCGGCTTTGGCTTTAACGTAGTCGCCTTTATTGAAGGCGTTGCGTCCCGCCTCGTAGACTTTGGTCAAATCTTCCCTGACGGGTTCTGCCGCTGTCAGGTGGGAGAGAGGGGATACCGGCCCAAGCAGAGCCGCCAGCAGGAGGAGGGGAACTTTGTTTTTCATAACTGAACTGATTTTAACACCGCAACCGTGTTATGCCTGAATCTTGACGGATAAGGCAAGAATATTTTTAGGGGATTCACCTATATATTTCTCATGCAATCCTCATGTTTTACTGGCACAACATGGGCCGCCACCGGCCGGCGGGTTTTTTTCATTTGATCCCGGGCGACTATCGGCCCGCGCAGCGTGACCTGATCGGGAAAGCAGTTGTCCAGCAGAAATCTGACGGCGACGGTGGCGGCGTTATGCAGTTCCCCGCCGAACAGATGGCTCCCGGTGATGGTGACCGCCCCGCCAGCCGTGCCGGCATCCCTGCGGATGAGCCCGCCATTGTTCAGAACCTGCGGAGCGCCGATGACGAGTTGGCCGTGTGACAAAGAATTTCACCAGGACCGCGAAATTGGACCCCGCCCCATCTGTGCTGCGAATCGCCAACGAAGCAGCGGGGGTAACTTCGCAGTCCGCAGCGGCTACGGCTTCTCCATCTCGCCGAGGATCCAGTCCCAATGGGCACCTGTGGCCAGAGGCGCATTTTTGGCTTCACTGCCGCCGGGCAGGAAATGGCGCAGATACGTCGCCTGTTCCATCCGCCAAGCTGTGGCAGCCGGTTCGCCCTCTGCTGCGGCGATGGCGGCGCGGGTATCCTGCAGGATTCCGAGGAGCCGGCGCAGGTATTCCTTTTCGCCCTGGGCGGCTTCGGTGGTGACGAGCAACTCTTTGGCATACCGGCGCAGAAAGGTCGCTTCGGCGGCATGTTCATGCGGGCGCAGCTGGACCAGCAAGGCGAGGATTTCGGTGCGCCTCGCGTAGAGCGTGAAAACCCAAGGTGAAACGGTGAGCACACGTTCGCAGATTTCACGTGCCTCTTCCAGGCTGGCGAGCGCCCCCGCATCGTCGTGCAGCGCGCGGCGGATGCGGCTGTGCTGCATCAGTAAGGTGGTTAGGCGGTCCAGCTTTGCCCGGTGGGCGGGGTCGTTCACGAGTTGATCCCGGATCACAGTCAGGGCCTGTTGCGATACGGTGCTGGCTTCTTCGAATCGCTCCAGCATGGAAAGCAGCAGCGTCTTGCGTTCGAGATTCCTGACATGGGCCAGCTTCACGGTGTCGTAATCCGGCCACTCGTCGAGCATCTGGAGAAAAGCAGCGATCACCTTTTCATTGTCCGCCAGCGCTCCCGCCAGGTCGCCGCGCACCTGGCGGAGTTCGACCAGCGCGGCCCGGGCGTTCCACACATGGTCGCGGAAGTCGCCATTGCCAGGAATACCTTCCAGCACGGGACGGCTGACCTCCTCTACGGCATGGAAGTGTTTCTCCGCAGGCGCGTGGGCACCGGCACCCAATGCGTGGTATCCGGCAAAGAGCAGCGTCCGTGCCAGTTGCAGCGTCGCGGGCAGGTCATCCGGAAATTTCAGGTGTGCGGCGTGTGCAGCAGCGAGCACTTCCCCGAATGAAGCCTGCTCCGCCTGACCGTTTTCCATGCGGGCTTCCTCCAGCATGAGCATGGCACTGTTGCGGGCCCGGACCGTGTCCACGTTGTCTGGCTCCCGGGCGGCGATGGTCCGGCGCAGGCTCAACACTTCCGCAGTGAGCCGGAATCCAGGATCCGGATTGCCGCGGCTGAGCTGGTGCAGTGCGATGACGCGCAGGCCATTTGCCTTGCGCCGGAGGAATGCGGTGTCGGTGCGCTCCGGCTGTCCGGCGAAATAGCGTTCCAGTTGCTGGGACAGGGCACGGAGGAGCGATTCGCGTCCCGTCTGGCGGAGGTTGGCCTGCAGATCGCTGACGAGAAAATCAATCAGTTCCTCTGCCTTGTGACGCTGTTCCCTGGCCTCCGCCGCGTGCTGCTCCGCCGCGCGCTGCTGCCACCAGCCGTAGGCCGCCGCGATGATGGCGGCCAGGGCAAGACTGCCAAAGGCCAACGCCATCCGGGTCCGACGCCGCAGGAGCAGGCGCTCCGCACGCTCGCGTTTGGCCTGCTGTTTCGGGCGGTCCATGGCCGCCGTCAAGGCGTCGCAGAATTCCCCCGCACTGGCAAAGCGGGACTGGGGATCGGTTTGCAGCGCCTTCAGCATTACCGCATCCACCGCAGGATCGAGCGACGGGGATTTTTGTGAGGGAAGCCGGAAAACTCCGCGCGGCAGGGCACCGGTGAACAGTTCACAGGCCAGCACCCCGAGGCTGTAGATGTCCGAGCGGCAGTCCGGCGGCGGCCCGCCTTTCCGCGCCGCAAACTGCTCCGGCGCGGCATACTCGGCGGTTCCCAGTGTGGCGTCCTCACGGGTCAGCCTTTCGGTTTCCGGCGACTGCAGTGAAACGGCCAAGCCGAAGTCCGCCACCTTCACGGAGCCGTCGGACATCAGCAACACATTCGACGGCTTCAAATCGCGGTGCACCACCCCTTGTTCATGCGCCGCAGCTACTGCAGCACCCACTTGGAGCAGAATGGCGGCCGCCTTGTCTACGGGCAGCCGCGAGTCGTTCATGCTTTTGGCAAGGTCGCCGCCAGTTGCCAGTTCCATCACGATGTAGAGTTGCCCGTCCGGCGTGGTGCCGGAATCAAAAACAGTGACAATGTGAGGATGACTCAGTTGCGCCAGCAGCCGTCCCTCGCGGCGGAAGCGCACCGCCATCGCGCCATCGGGATCGGCCTCCGGCGGCAGGAGTTTCACGGCCACTTCCCGGTCCAGCGCCGTCTGCCGCGCCCGGTAAACCGCCCCCATGCCGCCGCGTCCCAGCAGTCCCGTTAGTTCACAGTGTGGAATTTGCCCTGTCAGATCCTCCGGTGCCGGCGGCGTCCAGTCGGCGCAACGCGGACGCAGCGCCTGCTGCCACATGCCTGAAAGATCGAGGCCGCTGAGGTCATCCGGCGTTTTTGGTTCTGAGTGATGTTCGGGCATGGGAAAAGCAGCCGCTGATGGATGCACTATGAATGCGCCATTTCAGTCGGTCCGTGACAAGATTTATCGCGGAACGCCTGGGTCTGAAAGGAACTTGACCAACAAAGCCGCCAGCCGCATCATTTCATACCATGTCCGAGCGCGCCACTGCCGCCCCGTTTCCTGCCACCCGCTGGAGTGTGGTGCTTTCGGCCCGCAGCAGCCGCGCCGCGCTGGAAGACCTGTGCCAGCTCTATTGGCGTCCGCTTTACGCCTTCGCCCGGGGCAGCGGCTTCAGCGCCGAGGATGCGGAAGACCGCACCCAGGAATTCTTCGCCCGCGCTATCATCGGGAAGGATCTCTTCGCCGCCGCCGAGCCCTTTCTAGGCAAACTCCGCACCTTTCTCCTGACCGCCTTTCAGCATGACCTCAGCGATGCCCGCCGCGCCGCCCAGCGCCAGAAGCGCGGTTCGGGGAGAATCACCTCTCTTGATGCCATGCTGGCGGAGCGGCATATCCCGCCCGCCGTGGCAGCCAATGCCGAGCCCCTGCGGCTTTTCGAAAAGGAGTGGGCTGAGACGGTGATCCGGGCCAGCCTCAGGGGACTCGCTGCGGAATTCGAAGCCAGTGGCAAAGCAGAACTTTTTCTCCTGCTCCGTCCCTTCATCAGCGCCGGGGCTGACTCCTCCACCAGCTATGACGCGCTCAGCGCCACCACCGGCCTCAGCAAACCCGCCGTCCGCCAGGCCGTGCATCGCCTCCGGGAACGTTTCCGCCGGGCCGTCCGGCATCATATTGCCGATAGCCTCCACGATCCCACCGAAGCGCAGATCGATGACGAACTCCTAGCGCTGCAATACGCCCTGAGGGAATGACCGGGTGCGTGAGCGGGCGGAGCCTTTTGCAGCACTCAGGGAAAGGTGCGGATCAATTGGTAATAGCGGCGGGAAACTCCGGTGGCGCTGATGTCTGTCAGCAGTCCGGTAAAGCCGGTGGAGGAGGCCGCGGCGGCGGCTCCACCGGTGGCGGTGCGCCAGCTTCCAAGGGTGTCGGATTGCCGGATTTCGTAGCGGTAGCCGGCCTCCTGGAGCCAACGCAACTGGACACCGGTGCCCCCCAGGTAAGTGAGTTCCGGGGCGGTGGCGGCCTCCGGCGCTTCCCCGCTGATACTCAAATCATCAAATAGCAGATAGTTGCTTCCTGGCAGGAAGGGGCTGGTGACCTTGCATTGCAGGAGGATGCTGCCCAGGTTCAAGGCAGCGGGGCCCTTGTAAAAATCAAGGTCACTGAACAGGGGCACGGTTTGGAAATAGGCGGACCATTTGTTGGTCCGGTAGTTGATCCTGATTTCGAACGATTGCATGGTATCATAAACGAAATCCACGCTGGTGTAGGAGTAATCCATGGCATTTTTGGCAGGATTCCAAAAGTAGCGGTAAATTGCCTTGTAGGGCAGGCCGGTGGTGGTGCTGAGCTGGGAGTTGTCCAACTGGATGCCGCCCAGCACGGCGGAGCCGGAACCCCCGGACAGCGCATTGTTCCCGTAGATCAGAATTTCGAAATCATCCCTCGTGGTCAATTGGGGCGTGAGGCCGGAGGAATCCTTGATGCCGACGAGGGCGCGGATGGTTACCACCTCATTTCCTTCCACGGCGGGCTGCCGGTTCAGGCTGCGGCGGACAAAGATGATGGATCCCCCGGAAAAGATGGCGGAAGTGTTTCCGCCCAGATAGGCGGCATTGCCCAGGCCGGGCAGGGCGTGGCTGCTTTCCGCCATGATGCCGGAACGGTCCTGGCCGGCGTGGGAGCCGGTCCATGAATCGGTGGCAGGGATGACCGGACTGGTCCTGGAGGCCGGCGCACCAGCGATGCGGTCGGCTCCTGCGGTAAAATTTTCAAATCCCGTCGCATAAAAGTCGCCTGCCGCCGCAGCAGTGAGAAGCGCGGACCAAAGGAAGAGGACGGGGGCATGCATAACGATGAATTGAAACAGAAAAACGGGCTGAAGCAAAATACAAAGAGGGCGGCCCGGAAAATTTCCGGACCGCCCAGAGGATACCGGGGGGAGTATCCATGTCATCGGCTCCTGCCTCAGGGAGAGGTGGGAGGCACGGGGGGAACGGGAGGAGTGGGTGGGGTGTGGCCACCGCCTGCGGGAGGACGTGGGCCGGTCGGCGGCTTCAGGGCTTTGAGGAATTCGTCCTTGCTGATGAGTCCGTCCTTGTCGGTATCGAGGTGGGCGAGGATGCGGGCGGCGATTTCTTCCTTGAGGTTGGGCACTCGGACGAATTCGGCGGCGCTCAGACTGCCGTCATCGTTGGTGTCCAGTTCATCGAAACGCTTGGCGCGTTCGTCTTCGATTTTCTTGCGCATGGCTTCGATGGCGGCCTTGCGTTCTTCCTCGGAAACGACGCCGTCATCATTGGTATCCCAGAGGAGTTTACGCTCCTTGATTTTTTCCTTGGCGGCCTCACGCATCGCTTTTACGTAGGCTTGGCGCTCTTCCACGGAGAGTTTTCCGTCATTGTTGACGTCGTAAACTTTGAGGAATTCGGGGAGGGTGCCGTCGCCAAAAGGCTTGCGGTCAGCAGCCTTGGTGATGGCCGTGGAGCCCAGGAGGGTGGTGCACAGGAGCAGAGTGTGGGTTAGTTTCATGGTCGGTGTGGTGTTTGTTGCAGAGCAGGGGAACTGCTCTCTGAAACTGGAGACGCCCTGCAGTGGAACCGGTTACCGGCCTTTGAAAAATTCTTCTCCCCAGTCCAATCCTCATCTAACCCCGCGCCAGGGCATCGGATTGCCTGACGAAATCGTCCCCGCTCCACTCGATATCCGATCCGATCATTTTTTTCGCTTCCTCCACCGCTTTGGCGGCGGCCTTGCGTTCCGTCTGGCGTTTGACCAGATCCGCATGGGTGGTGAAGTAATCGAGGCTCTGGCCCTTGAAGTCGCTCAGGCTTTCAAATTGGTGTTTTTCCATGAAGGCCAGCAATTGAGCGCACATGGGCTTCACGCATTCATAACCGAATTTCATCACGCCAGTGCAGACCTGCACGGTGTCCGATCCCAGCAGGATGAATTGCGCGGCATCCTCACCGGTCTCCACTCCACCCATCCCTGACAAACTGCGGCCGGGGAACTCCGCCCGGATCATTTGCGCGATCTCCATGACCATGCGCAGGGCGATGGGTTTGACCGCCTTGGAGGAATAGCCGCCTGGGGTGGTGTAGCCTTCCACACTGGGCTCCGGGCGCAGGGTGTCGAGGTTCACCCCCATCACGCTGCGGATGGTATTGATGGCGCTGATGCCCTGGCAACCGGCTCTCAGGGCTGCCCGGCTGGGCTCCTCAATGTGGGTGATATTCGGCGTCATCTTCGCCCAGACGGGCTTTTTCGCCGCGCCCATCACCCAGCCGCAGACCTCCTCCAGCAGGTCCGGATCCTGCCCCATGGCGGCCCCCATGCGCCGCTCCGGCAGGCCGTGCGGGCAGGAAAAGTTCAGTTCAAACGCATCCACCCCGGCGTCCTGGCAGCGCTCCACGATTTCGATCCAGGCGTCCTTGTTATATTCCTCCATGATGGAGGCAATGAGACAGCCATCCGGGAAGGCGTCCTTGCATTTCCTGAACTCATCCAGCCAGGTGGAAAAGGCGCGGTCGCTGATTAGCTCGATGTTCTCCCAACCGATCACCTCCTGCCGGTCGGCGGAGTAGAGCTTGGCGTAGCGTGGGGTGACATTTTTCACCTTGCTGGCGTCCAGGCTGACGGTTTTGGCGATGACGGCTCCCCAGCCTTCCCGGAAGGCCTTGTAAATCACGTTGAGATTCGTGCCGGGAGGGCCGGAGCCGATGATGAAAGGATTGGGCAGGGTGAGGCCGTCGACGTGGGTAGTTAGGGAAGGCATGGGATTTTCGGGCTGGAGGATAGGTTAAGCACAGGCTATGCCAGAACTCCGGTGGTGGGAGCCTGGTGGGGGCCCGGACCGGGCGGCGGACTTCAGACTTTCAGATAGAGTTTCCGGCGGTGCATCCAATAGAGAATCAGCCAGAGCACCCCCAGCACGGTGCCGCCATGCAGCAGTCCGCCGTAGGTTTCCCCCAAGATCTGGAACGGCTTGGAACCGAAGTGGGTGTGCAGCATGGCTCCGATAAAGCCTTCGAGCCGTTCCGCCATCACGTAGGCGGCGATGGAGTTCATCCCCACCACGATCAGCGGAAAAAAGAGGCGTTTTGCGCCCCAGACATCGGCCACCAGATAGAAGCCTGCCATGGTGAGGAAACACCAGCCACCGCTGAACAGCGTCCATGCCGGCGTCCAAATGCGCTTCACGGAAGGACACCAGCCGAGGCGGTCCAGCCCCCAGCCGGCCACCAGACACAAAGCCCCGGCCAGCACCAGCAGGCCGATGATGCGCCAGGGGCTGGCCTCGTAAAATTCTTCCTCCCCAGGAGGTGGATCCGACTTCAGCCAACGTCCTGCCACCAGCCCCAGCACCATGGTTGCCAGAGTGGGAACAAAGGATAGGGTGGAGTAGCCTCCCCCATTTCCGGTGAAGGGATCCACCCGGGGGAAGAGGTTCATAAACCAACGGTCAAAGGCCCAGGCCACATTGCTATTCTGATTCCAATGCGCCTGAAACCCGCTGAACCACGCCTTTCCCTGATACGCCTCCCAGGGAAAATCAGCCGGCGGCAAGGGCCACGCGGCAAAGGCGGTCCAGTAGCCTGCCAAAATCACAGCCAGGGCCGCCCACGGGGCCCGCCTACCCCAGCCGGAGATGGCATAAAGCAGGGGATAGCCGAGTCCGATTTGCGTCAGGGTATCCTCAAACGTCCAGTTGGTGATGGGCTTGTTGACCGAGCGCAGGGCCACCCCCAACAGCACCAGGACGAGGGAGCGCCAGAGCACATGCCGCCAAAGGGAAGCCGGGCTCTGGCTTTGCGCCAGCCGGCCTGCGAGGGAAAAGGGCAGGGCGACCCCGACCATAAAGGTGAATGAAGGCTGGATCAGATCATGCAGCGAGCAGCCCGCCCAGGACACATGTTCCCAATGAAACCCCACCCATTGCCAGAACGGCTGATCCGGGAAATGTTCCGCGAGGTTCGGCAGTCCCAGCATGCCGGAGGCCATCAGCACCATGGCCAGGCCCCGGTAGGCATCCAGCGAGGCAAGGCGGCCGGGTGGTTTCGGCGGCAGCGGGGCCCCGGATTCCTGGGCTGCGGATACGGAAAGATGGATCGGATTCATGGAAAAAGCGCAGACAAAGGTCCTTGGATCAAAACCAGTCCCTCCCCTGACGTCAAGCTCCCTTTATGCCAATCCAGGGGTCCATAGTGGCGGATCCCCCAAGCCTGCTGCACATTTTCATTTCAATTTCACCCCCCGGACCTAAGATGATGGCATGAGTCGAATTCAAATAGGTGTCTTTTTTGCCATGCTTGCCTGGGGCACGCCCCTCCTCGCGCAGTTGCGGATTTCCGAATTCCTGGCCAATAACGTTTCCGGTCTGCGCGATGAGGTGAATGAGCATGAGGACTGGATTGAGGTCGAAAATACCTCGGCCGCTCCCGTGATTCTGACCGGGTGGTATTTGACGGATGACGCCACCCGGCTGCGCAAATGGCCCTTTCCTGGCTGGACCCTCGGGGCGGGAAAACGCCTCGTCGTTTTTGCCTCCGGGCGCGACCGCCGGCCCGCCCAGTCTGTTTCCGGACAGGATAATACGGGCACCGCCATCCAGCCGCGCATGGCCACCAATTTCAAAATTTCCTCCAATGAAGGCCGCTATCTCGCCCTTACCAAAGAGGCCGGCGCGGGCGTGGTGACGGTGGTTTCCGCTTTCGATGGCTACCGCAAGCAGGTGCCTGACGTCTCCTACGGGCCAACCGTGAATACCCTGGCCACGGTGGTGCCGGCCAATGGGCCAGTGCTGGCGCAGGTGCCGTCCAGCGCTTTCCTTGGAACGTCCTGGCAGGGAGGCGCAGAGCCCTTTGCCGACAGCACCTGGACCAGTGGGATCCAAGGCGTTGCGGCCACCGGCACAGTGCCCCCCCTGGCCGCCGCCAATCTCAAGCTCCGGCTCGCCGCTGCCAGCGCGGCTACCCTGACGGAGGACAGCTCCGGCGCGGCCCATCATGCGCTCAACACCAGCAATACCACCATTTTCATGCCATCGTCCAAGGATACGGCCACCGTGCCGATGGTCCGCTCCGGCTCTCTGCAATTCGCCGCCGCCGCCGCTGCCGCCAGCAGTTCCCAGCTCACCATTCCGGCGCATCCTGACTTCGATGCGGCCAGCGGCACCATTTGCTTTTGGATGAACTCAGGAGCCACCGCCACCGCCGCAGGAGGATCGGAAGCCGCCATCCTCTGGGACCGCCGCACCACCCAGGGGACCGTCCTCGCGCTGACTGCCGCAGCCAACCCCAATCCTGGCAAACTCCTCAGCCAGCCCCTTGGCAGCGATCCCCTCTACTCCACCACGCGGGTGGACGATAACCAATGGCACCACGTGGCCTTCGTCTACGATCAGGCGGCGGGCGGCACGGATGCCTTTTACATTGATGGCGTGCCCAGCGGCTCCGTGACCCACAGCGCGGCATGGTCCTGGCCTGCCAGCCAGGCGATCGAACTGGGGCGCTCCCACGATTCTTACTGGCAAAAGTTCAATGGCCTGCTGGACGATGTGCGCTTCTACGATACCGCCCTCAGCGCCCCGCAGATCGCGCGGCTTTTTCAGGGAGTGGACGCAGGCGTGGAGAGCGCCGATGCCGGGCTGGATCTGACGGCGGCCCTGGCGGGAAATGCCGGAGTCTATTTGCGCTACGCCTTTGCCCTGACCAATCCCGCCCAGGTGCAAACCCTGCGCCTCACCACCCGCACCAGCGCCGGGTTCATTGCCTGGGTGAATGGAGTTCAGGTGGCTTCCCACCATGCGCCGCTGGAGCCTGTCTGGAACAGCATTGCCACCGGGCCTTCCCACCCCGGGCGCCTGCGCCGCACGGACGTGCCTGCGGCCAATGCCAATTTAAAAACCGGGCTCAATATCCTCGCGATCCAGGCGCTGAAGGAGGCCCCGGCGGATCCCGCCTTGCTGTCCCTCACCACGTTGGAAACCGTCAGCGGTGACCCCGCCGGAAACTACCTGACCACCAATACCCCCGGAGCGGCCAACACTGCGGTGCGCACCACCATCGGCCCTTTCATCACGGATGTGACTTATGAGGGTGGCCTGGCCCTGCCGCCCCGCCCGCCGGGTGGCGTGGGCAGTCCTGACATCAATATCAGTGTTAAAGTCACTCCCAGCCTCCGCCCGCTCGCCGCGGTCAGTCCGGTCAAGCTGGCGTGGCGGGTCATGTATACCCCGGAAGTGCTCATCGGGATGACTCCTGGCGTGGGTGGCATCTACACCGCCGCCATTCCAACTTCCACCCTGATGGCGGGCCAGATGCTGCGGTGGCGCATCATCGCGACGGATAATACCGCCGTAAACGGCACCTCCCCACCCTACCTGAATGCCACCCGGTGGGACCAATATTATGGCACCGTGGCCCAGGATACCATTCCTACGCAGCTTCCCGTCTACCGCGTTTTTGTTTCCGGCACTTATGCCTACAACAATAGCCATGTGATCGATCAGGACAACGTGGGGGGGCGCGCCTCCTTTTTCCATGATGGCGAACTTTACGATAACGTCTTCATCCGCATCAAAGGCGACACCACCCGCAACCTGAACAAGCGCGCCCACCGGGTGGACTTCAATGGCGACCACCAATTCCGCCGGGCACCGGGCCGCAGCCGCCTGCGCGAGCTGGCGCTGAACGCCGAATACGTGGATCCCAGTTACAGCCGCCAAATGCTCAGCATGTGGCTGCACCGCGTTTCCGGCACGGGCGGTCCCGAGCACTTTCCGGTGCGTTGTCAGATCAATGGCAACTTCTGGCAGCTCGCCTTCCACACGGAAACCCAGGACTTTGAGCTGCTGGATAACATGGGCCTGGATCCCAATGGGGCCATGTATGCCAGCGTCGGCCAGATGGCCAGTGCCGCCGGGGAAAAACAAACCCGGATCGCCGAGAGCAGCGCCGACATGCAGAACTTCGTCAATGCCATCACCTCCACCAATGCCACCATCCGGAGGAATAACGTCTTCGACCAGATTGATCTTCCTGCGGTGGTCAACTACCTCGCCGTGGCCCGTATCACCCAGGAAGGGGATGACGTCTGGGCCAATATGGTGATTCACCGCGACAGTGATAACACCGGGGAGTGGCGCATCATCCCCTTCGATACCAACCTCTCCTGGGGGCAGCTCTACTACGATGATAATCAGGCCTTTAATTCCGTCATCCATGCCGCCAATGACCGGAACAAGAGCCATCCTCTCTATGGGAATCAGGCCTGCGCCGTGGAATACAATCCAGGCACTTATAACCGGTTTTACGACGCGATCATCTCCGTGCCGGAAACCCGGGCCATGCTGCTGCAGCGCATGCGCAGCATCATGGACCGGTATTTGCAGCCCCCGGGCACCGTGAATCCCCTCATCGAATCCATGTTGGATGCCCACGTTGCCCGCATCACCCCGGACGCCGTGCTGGACCGGGCCCGTTGGGGCCGCCCCTCGAATGGTGGACCCTACGGCTTTGGCAATCAGACTTTCCCGGATGCCATCACCCAGTTCAAAAACCTTTTCCTCACCCCGCGCCGCACCCACCTGTTCACTACTCACACCTCCACCGTGAACGTCGGCATTACCAATGCCAGAAGCGCCGGCATCCCCGCTGCGCCGCAGCCTGCGTTAGTGCCTATCACGATCAGCAGCTACGAGGCCTTCCCCGCCGGCTCCACGACGCAGAATGAAGAGTATCTTCAATTGACCAATCCGAATGCTTTCGCGGCAGACATCAGTGGCTGGAGCCTGAGCGGCGGAGTCGGCTTTACCTTTAAAGGCGGCACCGTGATCAACGCTGGTGGTTCTCTTTACGTTTCCCCGCGCCAGGCTTCCTTCCGCCTGCGCACCACCAGCCCGAAAAAAGGGGAGGCCCGTTTCGTGGTCGGTCCCTACCGTGGCCAGCTCTCCTCCCGGGGGGAAACGGTGGAACTGCGCGACAGCGCGAATAACCCCGTGACCAGCCTCACCACCGCTGCCAATCCCACCCCGGCCCAGCAATTCCTCCGCATCACGGAACTCAACTATCATCCGGTCGATCCGTCGCCTGGCGAAACGGCCGCCATCAGCAGTGTGGTGGCGGATGATTTTGAATACCTCGAACTGCTCAATACCGGCACCGCACCGTTGAATCTGGCCGGGGCCCGCTTCACCAAAGGCATCGAATACACCTTTCCCGCCGGCACCACCCTGGCGGCCGGAGCCCGCCTCCTGGTGGCGGCCCATCTTCCGGCATTCCAGCTCCGCTATCCGGGCGTGGCTACTCCCGCCGGTCCTTTCCTTGGCAGCCTCGATAACGGCGGGGAAGCCATCGAACTGGTGGATGCTTCCGGTGAAGTAGTGCTCGATTTTTCCTACAACGACACCTGGTATCCGGTCACGGACGGCAGGGGGCGCACCCTCGTGGTGCGGGATGCAGCTCCATCCTATAGCGGTTATGGATTCCCCACCCACTGGGCCATCAGCGGTGCCGTTTCCGGCTCGCCAGGCACTGGCGATGCCAATTTCTCCAACACTTTCCCCGGCTGGCGTTGGCGGTCCTTCACAGAAGCAGAAGTCACCCTGCCGGATGGCAATGAAAACCCCGCCATCGCCGGCCCGGACGCAGATCCGGATCAGGATGGTCTCAGCAATTTTGGCGAATACGCCTTCGGTCAGGATCCCCGTCGCGCTCCGGCGGCCCCGGTTGTCAGGACCGGATTCACCACCATCGGCCCTGACACTTATGCCACAGCCACCGTTGCCCTCCGGCAGGATGCCATCGATCTGGTTTACGACGTGCAGTTCACCAGCAATCTGGCGTTCTGGGAATCGGCCACGGTGCAATTGGGCACTCCGGTCCTCCTGCGCCAGGGCATGCAGGAAGTCACCTGGCGCGACACCATGCCCATGGGGACCAACCGCCGCTTCGCCCGGGTTTGGGCGCGCAGCTATCCCTGACACCGGCCCCTTCGCGGGTCCTTGCGTCCCCCCGGGAGGTCTGTTAAGGAATGTGACATGATTTCCCTCCATGAACTCACCAAGGTCTTTGCCGGTAGCACCGCCGTGGACCGTCTGAGCCTTGAAATCCCGGGCGGGCAAATCGTCGGATTTCTCGGGCCGAATGGTGCGGGCAAGTCCACCACCCTGAAAATGCTAACCGGCATGCTGCGTCCGACCTCCGGCACCGCCGTCATCGCCGGTCACGATCTCCTCACGGATCCGCTCGCGGTGAAGCGCAGTGTCGGATTCGTCCCGGAAAGCGGAGCTCTTTATGAATCCCTGACAGGTTTGGAATACCTCCGCATGGTGGCCGCCCTCTATGGCTTGGAAACGGGCACCGCCGATGCCCGCATCCGGGAGTTTATCCAGTTCTTTGAACTCACCTGGGACACCCTCACGGATAAGCTTCTCGGAGCCTACAGCAAAGGCATGCGCCGCAAGGTGGTGATCATTTCCTCCCTCCTGCACAATCCTCCCGTGATCCTCTTCGATGAGCCGCTGGATGGTCTGGACGCCAATGCAGCGGTGGGGTTCAAAACGCTCATCCAAACCCTCGCCCGACAGGGACGCACCATTGTTTACAGCTCCCACATCCTGGATGTGGTGGAGCGCGTCTGCGACCGGGTGGTCATCATCAATCAGGGCCGGCTTGTGCTGGATGGCGCTCCCGAGGCCCTCTGCGCCGCCCATGGCGGCATCCCGCTGGAGGAAATCTTCACCCGCCTGACAGGTGGCGGTCAATTGAAGGAACGGGCTGAAGCCTTTGCCAAAACCTTTGAAGCATGAAAGCCCCCGCAGACCCTGCCAAACTCCAGCGGGCCGCGCTTTACCAGCTGTTTAATGATCTTTTCTGGCGCGGCCGCCAGACCTCCGGGAACCGGAAAACCTCCGCTGCCACTATCACCATCAGGAAAGGCGGGCCGCTTCTGGTGTTTGGTTTGCTGGGTTTCACCATACTGATTTTTACCGGCCGTTCCCTGCCGCCGCTGATTTTTGCCACGCTGGTGCATGCGATGACCTTTGTCATGATAGGGATGACCTTGTCCGCCTCCTGCAGCACCCTGCTGTTCAACGATCAGGAATCCGACATCCTGCTGCACCGGCCTGTGCCGGTCGCCTTCATCCTGCAGGCCAAGGTGCGGGTGCTGCTGACCCAGGCCTGGCTGCTCGCAGTGGCCCTGAATGGGGTCGCTCTCTGCCTGGGCATGTCGCGTGACGGAGGCTCATGGCGTTATCTGCCGGTTCACCTGTTTACCCTGGGGCTGGAGGCGCTCTTCGTGGTTAGTGCGGTGGTTCTGGCCTTTCACCTTTGCCTGCGGCTTTTTGGCAGGGAACGGCTGAATAGCCTGATCACGGCCTCCCAGGTGGTCATTGCCATGACCGCCATGCTGGGCGGGCAACTGGTGCCGCGCCTGATCAGCCAATCGGATGTGGGAAATTGGACCACCAGCCCGTGGCTGAGGGCCTTGCCTCCCGCGTGGTTTGGGGCGCTGGATACCATGGTCGTCTCCCTGAGTCCTGCGCCGGAGTTGCTCCTGGGCTCGGCCCTGGCCATCGGCGTCACTGCGCTGCTGGCGTGGCTGGCTTTTTCCCGCCTGGCAGGATCCTACGAGGAAGTGGCGGTGACCTTGAATGAGCACACCGCCTCGCCGGGCCGCTCCAATGCCCGGGGCCAGCGCTGGACAGAGCGCCTGACGCAATGGCCCGGGCTGCGCTGGTGGCTGCGGGATCCGGTGGAGCGCGCCGCCTTTCTGCTCGCGGCGGCGCAATTGACCCGGGCCCGCGATGTCAAATTGAGGGTCTATCCCCAGGTGGCTCAATTTGCAGTTTACCCCCTGATTTTCCTGATCGGCAGCCGGAATGACGGCTCCGGCATGATGAGTGGTTTCCTTGCCGGTTTTCTGGGCACCATCCCCCTCACTGCCGTCAGCCTGCTCCGCTATTCCGAGGAATACCGGGGCGCAGAGCTGTTCCGGTTTATGCCCCTGCGCTCGCCTGCTCCTCTGTTTCACGGCGCACGGAAAGCCGCCATGTTTTTTGTATTTGCTCCGGTGGTCCTCCTTTGGATCGCGCTCATGGGGTTCATCCACCGCGGGACGGGCCAGTTGGTTTTACTGATCCCCGCCCTCCTGATCGGACATCTCGCGGGCATGGTGCCTGGCCTCACCGGCTCCTGTGTGCCCTTCTCGGAAACCCAGGCCGACCGAAAAAGCATGGGTCAGGGATGCATCACCATGGTCCTGTCCATGGGCACCGCCGTGGGCGTGGGCTTCGTTTCCTATTTTGCCATGAAGGATGGTTGGTTCGGCTGGTGGGTGCTGGGACTGGCTTGCCTTTCCTGGGGTCTGGATATGGTCTTCCGCCGCATCATCCGGGCCCAGCCCCTGTCGACGGATGATTAATTCAGCCCTTTCCTTCCTGCCTTTCCCCCATGCCGGACGCCTCCTCTGCCATCACGATCCAATGCCACACCGGCCCTGACATCGCCCCCTTCATCCCGGACGCCGCCCGGCTCCGTATCTCGGTTTTCCGCGAATGGCCCTATCTGTATGACGGCGATGACGCCTATGAGCGCGATTATCTCCTGACCTACAGTAAAAATCCTGACAGTCTCTTCGTTGTCGCCAGCACGCAGGGCCAGGTCGTCGGCATCTCCACCGGCATCCCTCTGCGCGATGAAACCGAAGAAGTGAAAGCCCCCTTTCCCGCAGCAGGCATTGATCCGGACCATGTTTTTTACTTTGGTGAAAGTGTCCTGCTCCCCGCCTACCGGGGCCGGGGCATCGGGGTGGCTTTTTTCCAGGAACGCGAGCGCTACGCCCGGAGCCTCCCCGGCATCACCCTCGCCACCTTCTGTGCCGTGGACCGGCCCGCCGATCATCCTGAACGCCCCGCCGGCTATGTCCCTCTCGACTCCTTCTGGGCCAGGCGCGGGTTTAAAAAGTCCACCCTGAGCACCCAGTTCACCTGGAAGGAAACGACCGGGTCCAGCCCTTCTGCCAAAACCCTGAGGTTTTGGATGAAACCGCTCGGCTGAGGCCAGCCGGTCCGGTCCGGACCGGCATCTGGACCGCGGTCACGACAACCGCAGTCCGCAGAAAGAATGCCCTCCGGGGGGCGGAAAATGTTGTCGTGCGGCCTGCATGAGCGTGTCATTAAAAGGAATGACGTGACATCTTCATGGATTTCGGCACAACATACCAAATCCTGCCCCGAACCTGTAGAATCCACACCCCGCAATAACACAACCCTCCTACCCATTGAATCATGATAACAACCTCCCTTCCCCTGAACCGCATGCTGCCTCTGGCGTGCTGCGGTCTTTCCCTCGCCTTTGTCCATCCTCTCGTAGCTGCGGACGACATTCTGATCGATGATTTCACTGACCCTGCCGCAGCCATTAAAACCGTGAAATTTTGGGGCGGAGCCACTCAAACCTATGATCACGATGCGACCGAGGATTCGGGCGGGGATCCCGCTTCGGGCGCTTTGAAAATAACCGTGGGCTATGATCTTGCGGCGCGGGGAGGCGACAATCAAATGTCGGCACGCCGCCAGTTGGATACCACGCCAGTCGACGGCACGAAATATGCCAAATTGGAGTTCGATATTAAATACGATCCCAGCTCCGTAGCCCAGGGGGCAAATTACGGGAATATGGAAGTGGGCATCGCCCATACCGACTGGTCCCAATACTACTTTGCCACGGTGCAAACTCCGGTGGGCACTACAGGATGGAGAAAAATCTCGGTCAACGTCAACCAGCTGAATCCCAAGCTGGATCAACTGCGGGATTTTCATTTTAAAATATGGTCCGGTGGAGGTGATGGCATGACAGGCACCCAGATATTTTGGATTGATAACGTGAAACTGATCGCCCTGCCATCCACCGAGCCCCCGCCGCCGCCGCCCACCATCAGGATTGAACCCTCCGTGGCCGGGCTGAATGTGATTTCCAGTGGGAATGGGCAATACGACCGGCAAACGCTGCGCACCACCACCCCACAATATTCCTGGGTCGGAGCCGGAGCCCCCGTCACCTATTCCGTTACCGTGGCCGATTATTCCAAAAAGCCGGGGATGAGCACCGTGTTTTATCTCGTCCCCGGCACGGGACTAGGCACGGGAGACAATT
>CAMDJM010000002.1 GCA_945900785.1 Akkermansia muciniphila | reverse complement strand
AATTCCAACGCCCGCTCAATATCTGAAGGGGTGCAAATCCCCGGCGCAAAAGGCAGGCCTGCCGCCAGCGCGGCTTCCACCACCCGGGGATTCATGCCCGGAGCCACCCCAAAAGCCGCCCCGGCATCCACCACTTCCTTCACCTGATCCGTTGTCAGGATCGTCCCGATGCCGGCCAGCATCTGCGGCACCTTCGCCTTGATTTCCTTCAGGGCTCCAATGGCCGCGGGCGTGCGCAGGGTCAGTTCCATCGCATTCACCCCGCCTTCGAGCAGAGCCTCGGCCAGTGGCACCGCATCCTCCACCCGGTCCAGAATCAGGACCGCGATGATCGCGCTTTGTTGCAGCCTTCCAAAAATGGTCGTTTCCAATTCAGTCATAGCCCGCCTGATAAACCAGTCCGGCACGGGCCGCGACACGGAAATTTCCGGAAAAATGCCTACCAGCCAGCCCCCGTAGCAAGGCCCGTCCCGGCCTTGAGCAAAGCCCGGGCCGCGTTCAAGGCCGGGACGGACCTTGCTGCCGCTGCCGGCTATCCTCTCATTTCATCCGGAGCACCCTGGAATCTTTTGTCATTTACCGTCAGCACCTGCCGGCTGCCGCCCGGGAAGCCGCGGCTCCACCTTGTATTAGCCGATTTCCCGGCTCATCGTGACTCTCTCTCCTTTCCTGATCATGCTATCCTCCTCCCCCATTCTTCTCACCTCCCTCATCGGCGATGCCCTCGCGCTCGGACCCCACTGGATTTACGACCAGGAGGAAATCGCCGCCCTGCCCGGTCCCCGCAGGGAGTATGCTGCGCCGTTGAGCAGCTATCACCCTGGCAAGCAAGCCGGGGACTTCACCCACTATGGGGACCAGACCATGGTCCTGCTGCGTTCCATCGCCGGGCTGGGCCGCTTTGATGCCGGAGCTTTCGCGGCCGCATGGCGTGCTTTTTGGGAAGATCCCGGGACCATCAGTTATCGCGATGGAGCCACCCGCGCTGCTCTGGCAAATCTCCGGCAGGGCCTGCCCCCGGACCAGGCGGCCTCGCTGTCGCATGACATTGCCGGAGCGGCCCGCATCGCTCCTCTGTTCCTGCTGTCTTGGGAGACGCCGGAGGCCTTGTTCACCGCCGCCAGAGCCCAGACCGCCTTTACCCACAGCGATCCCGCTGTCATCGAAACCGCCGAATTCTTTGCCCGCGTCACCTTGGCCGTGCAGTCGGGGTCGGCCATCGCGGAGGCCCTGCGGGAAACGGCCGCGTTAGACCATTGGCAGGCCCTTCCTGCCGCTTGGTTCGCCGCTGCCCAGGCTACACAGGCCTCAGCCGCCAGCGATTCCGCTGCTGCCCTGGCGCATGGACTGGCCTGTGGTGCCGCCCAGGCCTTCCCCACCCTGTGTCATCTCCTGCTGCGTCACCCTGAGGATGCCGCCGCCGCTTTGTCGGCCAATGCCGCCGCCGGAGGTGACAATGCGGCGCGCGGCCTCATCATGGGCATGGTCTACGGGGCTCTGCCCCACGCTGCGCCCCTGCCTGCGGCCTGGCTCACCGGTTTGCGGGCGCATACGGAAATCCAGCGCTGCCTTTCCGCTCTGGAAATGAAGCCCGGAGCCTCCGGCAGCGCGCCTTGATTCCGCAGGGCACCGCCACCATTCTACCGTCATGATCCGCTATTTCATCCCCAGCGTTCTGCGAAGGCCACCGGTCTCCACGGGCGTGACTCCGCCGCCACGCACCCTGCCGCCGGATTCCGATGGCTCCCTCACCAGCATGGCCAAGGGCGTGAATGATGTGCTGAACTATTACATCCAGGTGACGGACACCAAGGCCTCGATTTTTATCGCTGGCAGCGTGGCCTCCGCCTCGTTTTTATTGATGAAATTCCCTGACGCATGGAGCGCCCGCACCCTCTATGTATCCTCGGCTATCTGCCTCGGGATCAGTCTGGTGCTGGGAACGTTAGTCGTCCTGCCGCGCCTTCCCGCCCGCAGCGGCACCGGCAGTGTGTTCTGGGGAGATATCGCCGCCTGTGCCACCCCTGCGGAATACCGCGACCGCTTCGGCACCACCGCATCCCGCGGTTTCCTTGATGAGGAATACAACCTCCTGAATTTCCACACCGCCCGGATCCTCGCCCGGAAAATCCGCATCCTGCGCATCTCGATCATCTGCTTTCTCGTCGGCGTCCTCACCGCACTGCCCCAGCATCTGATGAATCCCTGACCAACGGCTTTTGGAAAATACAGACGGATACCGATGCTGCCAGCAAGCAAACGTCTCACTTTTTGGGACACCCGCACTTGGGGATTCAGCCACCACAACTGACCCAAAGCACCTCCATGAGGGTTCTGGACAGGATCGGGAGCGTTCCAGAAAGACTGGGCAGCGCTCCGCGTGAAGGGTGGAAGGCCCGGGACTTGGCCTGATGCGCTCCGGATGAAGCTTGGAGAATTCCCCGTCCCATTCAGAAAAAACCTTAGCCTTTCAGCACCGGTTTCGTGGCTTCTGCCATGAACATTCGTGCCGCGGGTAAGAGGGTGCGGCCCCGCAGATGCATGATTCCGGCACGGCTGTAGAGCGGCGGAGCCTGTAGATTCAGGAGGGCGAGGCGGCCGGTTTTGATTTCGGCCTCAATCGCAGTCCATGGTGCGGCACGCGCAGGTCCCCCAGGCTCCCGTCCCTTGGCCACCAGAGACGGCGGGGACATCCTCATCACCTTCGCCATCATCACGGGAAGAACCTACACCCTCCACCGCAGCGACACCCTGGCCCCCGGAAGCTGGGCTCCCACCGGCCTCACTTTCAGTGGCAACGGCACCACCGCCGCCTTCCGTCTCCCCACCAACACCCCCACCCGCCGCTACTTCCGCGCGGAGGTCAGCCCGTAATCCCTGAAAGGAAGCTGAGAGTTGTTGGATGAGGGATGAGCGCATGAACATTACATGGCCATGCCACGCTTCCGCGTTGGGTGAGAGTCACGAAAAGCAGTTGTCTGACGCTTTGGAAACGTGCGAAGGGTCAGAAACGTTCCGGATACCCTCTGACCCCATCCCCTCCTGCTCCCATGCCTCGCTATGATGATTACTCCCGCGAAGAACTGGTGCGCCTACTGGAGGCGCGGGACCGGCGGGATGCGACGCGGTTCGGGCTGGTTTGGGAGACGAACGAGGTGGAGCGGGAAAAAGCGCTGAATGGGGATTTTGTGGCGCTGGATTTGGATGCAGCGCTATCGACGGCCCCCACTGCCGGGGCGGAGGGCGCGGATGCAGTGTGGCGGAATCTGATCATTGAGGGGGATAACTTCGATGCCCTGCGCTTCCTCCGCATGGCCTATGCCGGGCGGGTGAAGTGCATCTGCATCGACCCGCCCTACAACACAGGGAACCGCGACTTCGTCTATAACGACCGCTACGTGGACAAGGACGATGCGTGGCGGCACTCCCGCTGGTGTGAGTTCATGCACCAACGACTCACCCTCGCCAAGGAATTGCTGGCGGAGGATGGGGTGATTTTTGTCCACATCGACGATAACGAAATGGCCGCGCTCACCCTGCTGATGAAGCAGGTTTTCGGGGAGGCGGCTTTTGTGGCCAACTGCATCTGGCAGAAGCGCTATTCCAGGGAAAAACGGGGCGTTATAGGCGATGCCCACGAATATGTTTTGGTGTATTCGCCGAAGCCTGAGGTGTTTCAGAGAAGGAGCGGCAAAATTCCGCTCTCTTTTGATCAAGCTGCTGTTTATAAGAATCCGAATAACGACGCACTAGGCCGATGGCGTGGGATTCCGATGACAGCACAAGGATTCAGGCCGAACCAAATGTATGAGGTGACCACCCCGAGTGGCAAAAAACACAAACCACCCGAAGGGCGCTGTTGGTCTACTATCGAGCCAGAGTTTCTGAAGCTAAAAGAGCAAGGACGGATTTATTGGGGAAAAGATGGGAGTGCTCAGCCGAGCATTATTCGTTATCTATCAGAGGTGGAGGGCCTTGTTCCATGGACATGGTGGCCTCACGAGGAAGTTGGCCACACGGACGAATCCCGTAAGGAAATCCGGGAAATTTTCGGGACCCAGACCGCCTTTGATACCCCCAAGCCGGTCCGGTTGCTGGAGCGCATTCTGCAAATCGGCTGCGGCCCTGACGACATCGTGCTGGACTTCTTCGCTGGGAGCGGGACGACGGGCCATGCGGTGTTGAAGGCGAATGCGGCGGATGGAGGGAGGCGACGGTTTATCCTCGTCTCCAGCACCGAGGCGACGGAGGAGGAACCGGAGAAGAACTTGTGCCGGGACGTCTGCGCGGAACGGGTGCGGCGGGTGATCGCGGGGTATGGGGAAAAGCCTGGATTGGGCGGAGACTTTGCCTATCTGCGGTGCCGGCGGATCCCGGAGGGGGACTTGATGGAGATCGAGCACAGCCAGGTGTGGACCGCGCTGCAATTGATGCACCGGGAGGGCCTGATGGCTTACGCTCCGGCGGCACTGCACTGGGCGCAGGATGCGGAGGGGGCGCTATGTTATGTGCCGCAGGTGAAAGCAGCGAGCGCCCGGGAGATCCTCAAGCGGGCGAAGGGGCTGGCCGGGGTGATCGTTTACACCTGGCAGCCTGGGCTGATGGCGGAGCGGCTCGCCGGGGCGGAACACATCCAGGTGGAAACCATCCCGCAGAGCCTGGCGCTGAAATTCGGCCTGGGAAGGGGGCGGGCCTGACAGGATGGACATTGTCTTCACGAACGCGCAGGGAAAGCGCCTCCTGTGGGACGGGATGCTGTGGAACAGCCCGGACCTGCCGTTCGAGGCGTCCCTGCTGAACCAGGAGAAGCTGGCCTGGGGCTCGCGGCATTGCAGTATCCTCAGCCGGGCGCGGAGCCAGGCAGAGATGCAGCTGGGGCCGGTGGAGATGGAGCTACTGGACCTGAGCGGGATGCCGGAGGAAGACATCGGGGAGGATGTGATATTCGACGAGGAGGAGCTTGCGGAGGAGATGATTTCAGGACAAAGTGCACGCTATGACGGACCAACAGAAACAGGCCCTGCGGGAGGCACGCTTGCCGGGGCACAGAACTACCTCAGCGGAGGCCTATACCCAGATGGCACTTTTGATGGGGACGCCGATGAAGATGATTGGGAAGAGCCGGAGCGCCAATGGAGCCAACTCCGCCGTTGGTGCGATGCCCAGAGGATGATCGTGGAGTCGCCCGGCCCCAACGCCGCAGGTGGCCGGGAACATGATGTGGTTTACCAGGCGGAAACGGAACGCTGGATCAAATATACCAAGCCGGGCCTGGCTGGCTACACCGTGTATTGGGAGGACGGCAGGCCGTTGTTGCTGAATGCGTTACCGCAGGAATATCTTGAACGATTGACGCGGCAAAACGAACTTTTTCAGGACGACATCCAACTGCTCGGCCTGTGGCGGGAAGGCAAGGGCGGCTGGCGCATCGTGACCTCACAACCTCATGTGCGTGGCCGCCGGGCCACGATGGAGGAGATCCAAGAGGGGATGAAGGCCCTGGGCCTGGTGCAAATGAAGTGGAAGGGAATCGGTTATGAAGATTCCACCTCCTGGCGCATCGGCCGGTTTGGGGTGTGGGATGTGCATCCGGCCAATGTCATCGTGGGGGAAAACGGGATCCTGGTGCCGGTGGATGTGATCATCACGGAACTGCCGCACGGGTTCCCCCCCTGTCATTTCCACCCTGAGGCGAAACTTTTTTAAACTGTCCCCCAGCCATGAAGATCAAGACGCTGAAACGCTATCAGGAACAAGCAGTGGCCAATGGCCGCTACCACATGGACTATGCCCGCCAGCAATATGATGCCCTGGCGGCCGGAGCCGGAGCGGCGGAACGGCAGGCGGTTTCCTCGCATCAGGGTTGCCTGCTCCTGGAGGCACCCACCGGGAGCGGCAAGACGCTGATTGCAGCGCATCTCCTGGAGGCTTTTTCCCAAAAGGAACCGGTGGTGTGGTTTTGGTTTGCGCCTTTCAGGGGAGTCACCGGGCAGACGGTTTCATTTTTGAAGGAACAATGCGCAGGACTGAATGTGCGGGACCTGGCGCAGGATCGGCAGATTTCCGGCAGCCGGGCGGGCGATGTCTTTGTGACGACCTGGCAGACCGTTGCGGTAAAGTCCAAAGAGCAACGGAAAGCCCGGCAGGACAGCGAGCAAGCCCCGGGGACGGATACTCTGGTGGCTGGGTTGCGGAAGATGGGGCTGCGGATCGGTATCGTGGTGGATGAAGCCCACCACAGCTTCCAGGGGCAGAGCCAGGCCACCGCCTTCTACAAGGAGGTGCTGGCCCCGGAATACACCGTGCTGATCACGGCCACCCCGGATGACAAGGACATCACCAAATGGAAGGAAGCCTGTGGCATTGCGAAGGTGCACCGCATCGCAGTGAGCCGGACGGATGCGGTGGATGCCGGGCTGGTCAAAGCCGGGGTGAAGTGCATCAGCTTTGTTCCCGATCCAGCGAGCGAAGGTCTGGTGGATCTGGAAATGACCTGCCTGCGTTGCGCGGCGGGCATCCAGGCGGATTTGAAGGAAAAGCTGAAGGAAGCCGGTATTTCCCTGACTCCGCTCCTGATGGTGCAGGTGGACTCAAAAAAGAAAGATAGTGTCGCGCGGGCGAAGGAGAAATTGCTTCAGTGTGGCTACCGGGAGGAAGCCATCGCCACCCACACGGCGGAAGAGCCGGACGCTGGCCTGATGGGCCTGGCCAATAACGAAAAGGTGGAAGTGCTGATTTTCAAAATGGCGGTGGCGCTGGGATTCGATGCGCCCCGGGCATTTACCTTGGTGAGCACGCGGGCAGCGAAGGATGAGGACTTCGGCGTGCAATTGCTGGGCCGGATCCTGCGGGTGCACCGCCGGCTCCAAAGCAAAACCGTGCCGGAGGCGCTGAACTATGGCTATGTGCTGCTGGCCAACCCGGATGGCCAATCCGGTCTGCAAGCCGCAGGCGTGCGGATGAACGCCATGAAGACGGAAATGGACAAGACGTCCCCCACCGTGGCCGTGATGTGTGTCGGTGGGGTGAATGGCCTGCAACTGCTGGGCAAAGGCGGGGAAACCCAGCTTTTCCCCATTACTTCCTGGGGACCAACCGGCGGGGGACCGCCCGCTGGAAAAGAGAGCGCCGGGAATTCTCCAAGCGGTGCCGGAAGTGGCCGCCCTGATCACTGGGAACCCGGAGAACTGGACTTGGATGGCGGGACATTGCCGCCGGAACCCATGCCACCAGAGAACCCTGGCCCTCCTCCCGGTTTAATCGAAGCCATCACCGGCGTGGGGAAAGAGGGAATGCTGAAGCCTGGAAACAAACACCGCTATGCCCTGAAACCCGGAGTGCCCCGGCGCTTTCAGATGATGACTATCCCGGAGGAGGTGGAGACGCTGGATGAGGATTGTGCCAAGCACTTTTTTGTGGAAAGTGAAACTCTCATAACTGGAATGGTTTCCTCCGTCCAAGTCACGCAACGGACTTTGGAAGTTTTCACTGGCCAGTTGATGCTGAAGTTTACCAAGGCCGATCTGTCAGTGGCGGAGGTGGCCCGCCGGGCTTTTGACGTGCTGTGCGCCAATACCCTGTTCCATCCGAAGGACCTGCGGGCACTATTACTGGCCCGCCTGAAACAAGTTTTGGAATCCAAGGGGCTCACTCAATTGACGGCACCAGCCCAGGTGTCGCAACTCTTGAACAGCATGCTGGTCGCACGTCCTGGCCTGCTCAAGGAAGCCCAGAAAAAAGCCATCGGCCAACATGCCACCGTGGCTTTTGCGGCGGATTTGCCGGAAGCCTTCGAATTCGAATCCACTGTAACCCAGTCCCCGAGGAACATTTACGGAATTTATCCTCCCGGCATGAACCTGTGGGAAAAAGCCTTCGCGGAGGACCTGGACAAAGCCCCGGCGAGTGTCATCGACTGGTGGCACCGTAACGAGCGGATGAAACCCTACAGCGTCAACCTGATCCTCCCCACCGGTGCCCGGTTTTACCCTGACTTTGTGATCAAAGTGCATGGCCGCTCCAAGGAAAATGGCATATTACTGGCCGACCCCAAAGACCGCTGGGAGCAGGAAAAGCAACACGACAAAGTCCTCGCTGAACACCCCCAATATGGCCGGGCCTTAATCATCACCAAGGCGGGTCAGTTTGGCTGGCATCCGATCGTCTGGGACCACAAAACTCAGAAACCAACCCTAGGCGGCGTCTGGGCATGGGAGAATGCAGCTGGATTTTGAACCCGGAGTAAGCCAGCTGGGCGGGGCGGGCGGCCCTGGTCCGGGACTCCAGGCCGGCGATGAGGTCAGCGAGCCGGCGCTGGGCGTGGCGAGGCAGCCCGACTTCAGGGCTGCTTCGTGGCTTCCCATGCGCCGCTGGCGACAGACTTGTCGTCGTCATTGATGAAGGACCATTTGCCGGCCAATTGATCGGCGGCGGTGTTGGAAGCTTCGACCCGGATAATGCCGCTGCGGCCGTCCTGCTCCATGTCCAGTTCCATGAAAAGGTGGCCTTTTTCCCAGGTGATGCGGTCGAATTTCCGCTCGCCCAGCTCGCCGGCGGCGAGTGCGCTGAGGTGACCCTCTTTTTCGCTTACCGTGAGCACGGAGGGCCGGAGGCTGCCATCCGGCAGGGTGGCCTTGGCTTCCCAGATGCCCACCGGCGGCGCTTCAGCCACCGGCGCGGCCGGTTTCAGATATTTTTCAAACCAAGCCAGCAGGGCGGTGCTGGCGGTTTTTTCATCGGCCCCGGCGAAGCCGTGCTGCGCTTCTGGGAAGGTAATCAAGTTCACCGGCACGCCTGCTTTCTGGAAGGCCGCGAGCATGTTCTGGCTATGACTGATCGGGACCAGGGTGTCCTTTCCGCCATGGACGAGAAGGGTGGGGGCATCGTCTGCGGTGACCTGACGGATGGGGGAGACGGCGTCCGATTTGTCCGCCGGGAAATCCAAGGCGGGGAACCGTTTGTCGCCGATGTAATTGGAGAGTTCGGTGGGCGGGAAATAGGCGACCACGGCGGCGACGCGGTCACTGGTTTTTTCCAAGGCATCGCTGGCGGCGGGGTTCCCGGCATCGCTGGCCGTGCCGAGCATGAGGGAAAGATGCCCGCCCGCGCTGCCGCCGAAGACGCCGAGGCGCTCCGGATCGATGCCCATGGATTTAGCATTCAGCCGCACATGGCGCACCGCCCGGCGGACATCCTCCACGGCATCCGGCACCCGGAAGTAAGGGCTGCTGCCATGGCGGACGAGCAGGAGGGTGAATCCATGATCCAACAACATGCCAAAGGCATTTGCGTCCTTGGCGGCCATGGCCTTGACCACCAGCGGTGCCGGATCCGCCCAGGTGGAGATCCAGCCGCCGCTGACCATGAAGAGCACCGCCGCGCCGTTGGGCTGGGCGGGTTTGATCACATCGTAAGTCAGAGCCATGCCGGCCTTGCGACCGTAAATTACGTCCGGGGTGATGGCCGGCTCGGCGGTTTCGGCGTGCAGAGGGTGTTTCAGCGGAAACTGCAGAGCACAGGTGAGGAGCAGGGCGGCGGTGAAGGAAGGGCGGCGGGGGAAAGTCATGGTTCAGAAGATGGAGCGCGGGTGGGGTGGAACTGGCTTTACCTCACCAGCCGTCCGTGCGGAAGGGGGAGGCGGGCAATCCATCCCGGTTGTAGAGATTCGAGCCATCAGGATTCATCTGCCAGGCATAACGCACTGCCACCGGTTCCTTCACCGCCGGGGAGGACACCGCCACCGTATTGCCCTCGATCACCGCCTCAGCCCAGGCCCATTTCCGGTCAGCCCCCGCGATGGCAAAACCCTTGAGCTTCGCCCCGGCATTTTCCGCCGCAGGAGATCTGCCCTCTTTTTTCCCCACCATCAGGCCCTTGCCGCTGTGGCTGAAGGATAGCTGAATCCGGCCGCCTTCGATCTTCTGGCTCTGGAACAGGGGTCCTGACGCTTCCATGTCCGTCATCCCATAATCACGTGCCAGCGCCCAGCGCGAAAGACGCAGGCCCACGTCGTATTTGTTCCGGGGATGGATATCATCCCGCTCTGCCAGCGGCACGGTATCCGTGATCACCGCCATCCCGGTATTGGGAATCGATAGGGATTTAGTCTGGGCGTCGCGCAGTTTTGCCCAGCCATTGCCACCGGCAGGATCTTCGGAAACCGCCTGAAAATTGGCCAGTTGGACAAAATAGAAGGGAAAATCCCCCTGACCCCACTGCTGCCGCCAGCCGCCGATCAGCGCGCGCATCTTGTCGTAATAACTTTCTCCCTCGCCTCCATTGGATTCCCCCTGATACCACAGCGCACCCTTGATATGGGATTTCACCACCGGATGGATCATGGCGTTATACATGCTGCTCCACCCGCCATCCGGCTGGGCAGGAAAAGCCGGGGGCGGACCGGTCTGCGTCCCCTCGGCGAGATCCTTGCGCGTCTGCGTAATCCATGCCTCAACGGTGCTCAGGGAAGCCGGCAGGGCCGCCCGGTAGTTTTTGATCGCCTCCTGCTTGGCAGCAAATTGTGGCTTCAACTCCGCCACCTGACCCAGCCCCTCCATGGGCACCCAGGGCTCAATCGCGGTGCCGCCCCAATTGTTATCCACGATTCCGATAGGCACGCCGGTTTTTTGCACGATCTCCCGTGCAAAGTAAAAACCCACCGCTGAAAAATGCACCACCGTCTCAGGCGTGCACACCTGCCACGGCGTCGCCACCGGCGGCACCATTTCCGGTTGGCCGGACTGCGTGTGGTTGAATTTGATCCGGCGGATTTTTGGCAGATTCGCCGCTTTCTGATCCTCCTGGAACCCCACGCACCCGCCCAGTTCCATCTCCATATTGGATTGGCCGGAGCAAACCCAGAGATCGCCCATGATGATGTTTTTCAGCGTCACCGTATTCCGTCCCGTCACTGTCAGCTCCAAATTCTCCCCGGTCGCCACCGCTGGCAGTTCCAGGGACCAAAGCCCCTTCCGGTCCGCCTTGGCCGAGCTGGTTTTTCCGGCCAGGGTGGCACTCACCGCCTCATCTGCCTCCGCCCAGCCCCACACCCTCACCGGCTGATCCCGCTGCAGCATCATGTTATCCGTAAATAGCCCCGGCAAGCGCACCTCCGCCGCCGCCGGCAGACTGGTCAGGATTCCGGCAGCCAGCAGCACCGGGGAAAAGGGGACAGATCGGTTGGTTTTCATGTTGATATGGTGTTGTGGATGGAAAACAGCAAAGCAAAGCAGCCCCCCACTTCAGCGCCAGGAAAACCAGCACCGGTAGGAGGAATCAGCCACCACTACGTGCCATCATGGAAGATCCATACACGGGGTGGAAGCAGTCTTCGTTCAGTTTCAGAGGCTTGGAGTGTGATTTCGCAAATTGGGGCGGATGACGGCGCTGGCGGAGATCTTGCTTGACCCGGCCTGCGGGGGCTACAAGGCCGGGAGCAACGTCAGGATTTCCGGCAGGGGAATCGCGTCCACCCCCGGGGCTACGGGATAGCGGTGTTCGCCGGGGTGGACGATGAAGGCGTGGTCCAGCTTGAGATCCGCCCGCGCGACATGCAGGGATTTGGTCATCACGGGTGAGGCACCGGCTTTGAATTCAATGGCGATGCGTTTCCCGTTCAGGAAGAGCAGCAGATCCAACTCCGCTCCGCTGTGAGTGCTCCAGAACCAAGCCTGACGGGTGGGTGTGGTCTGTAGAATTTGTTCCAGGGCGAAGCTTTCCCAGGACGCTCCCAATTTCGGATGGCCCAGCAAGGGATCCCAACCCGCCACATCCAGCAGCGAGTGCAGCAGGCCGCTATCCCGAAGGTAAACTTTAGGTGATTTTACCTGGCGTTTTCCCAGATTCTCGTGCCACGGCTGCAACTGCCGGATGACCTGGGCTCCCGTGAGGAGATCCAAGTAGTGACGCAGGGATTTGTCATTGGACCCCAAGGATCGTGGTTCGGGCCAAGGTCGATTTCCCACACTGCCGGGGCCCAACCATCACGGTCACCGGATTCCCGGCCAGAGCCTGCATGGGCCGGTTTTGCAGAGTAGCCCGGGCAACAAGGGGGGGATTCATCCTTGAATATTCGAATATCACATCCGAATATTCAAGGTGAAAACGCGCTCTGGTTGAGTCAAGTATCTTGAAAATTCGGATGTGACATCCAGATTTTCAAGGATGCCCGGCGGAGTTCTGATTCGGGTGACCCGCGCCGAGCTTGCTTGGAGGGCGAGGGCGGCATGGGCGGATGGCGAATGGTTTTTGGCTTTTCGGCGGGGGTGGAAAGGGCGCGGGGGGCGGGGGTTCTTTTTTGGAGACAGCCGGGCCGGAGCCCCGGGCTCCCTTAGGCTAATCCAGGGTGACTTTCAGGTCCGGGATGGTTTTGGCGAATTTGGTGGCTTCGCCGGGGGTGACGCGGGTTTTCCAGAGGTAGACCTGGCGGAGTTTGCGCAGGGGGGTGAGGATGGCGAGGGAGGAGTCGCTGACGTTGGTGCTGTGGAGGTTCAGCCAACTGAGGTGGGTAAGGCCTTTGAGGTGGGCGATGCCGGCGTCGGTGACTGCGGTGTTGGCAAGGTTGAGCCAATTGAGGCGGGGGTATTTTCCGATGGTGGCGAGGGCTTCGTCGGTGATTTTGGTGTCGCTGAGGTCGAGTTCCGCGATATTGCCGCCGATGCTGGTGAGCTGGGCGACTTCTTTGTCGCTGACGGCGCTGGCCCCGGAGATCCATTCGACGCGCAGGAGGGGGCTATCGGTCATGATCGGGGTGACGAGGGCACCGAGCTTGCGGATGGCGTCCTGGGCAGCGGCGGGGGCAGGGCCGGCTCCGGCGGCCAGGGGGTCGACGGCTTTGGTGACTTTTTTGACGGCGACGGCTCCGGTGCCATCGGCAGCTCCGACCCAGTCGCCGAAGTTGGCGCCTTCGATGATCCATTGTTTGATCAGTTCGCTTTCATCGAAGGAGAGGAGCTTGCCTTTCCCCTTGGGGGGCATGACGTCCTCGTGGTCCGGCGGGAGGAGGATGCGGGCGTAGATGGAGCTTTTGTCAGGATCGCCAGCGGTCACGGCGTCGCCATCAGAGCCACCTTTCATGATGTGGCCCGCGCCATCGAGCCGGAGCCGGCCTTTGGGCTCGATGACTTTCCCGGCAGGGTCCTTGTAGGGAGCGCGGTGGCAATCCACACAGTTTTTGGCGAAGATGGGCCAGAGCTGGGTGCGGAAATTGACGGCGGCTTGGGCGGGGAGGACGGCGGCGAGCAGGAGAACGGCGGGGAAGTGGCGGGTGGGCAGCTTCATGGTGGAAATGGGAAAATGGGGAAATGGGAAAATGGGGAAATGGGAAAATGGGGAAATGGGAAGTGTTGAACGTTGAACGCTGAACGTCGAATTTTGGCCGTTGGCCGTTGGATGTTATAGTGGGGAAAATGGTATGAAAAACGGCGGGTGGTTGGGGCCACACGCCGTTTGGAGGGGGATTGGGTTAAATACACACGGGCCGGAGCCCCGTGCTCCCTTTTAGGCGAAGAGGGTGGTGACGGGTTTGCCTTTGTCCGCGACGGTGAAGGGGCGGCCGCTGGGGGAGATGATGACTTGGTCCGTGGAGAGGCCGAGGGCGTGGGCGATGGTGGCGTTGAGGTCCTGGGGGCTGGTGAGGTTTTCAATGACCTTGGAGCCGTTGGGGTCGGTTTTCCCATAAGTCTGGCCGCCTTTGATTCCGCCACCGGCCAGGACGCAGGAGAAGGCCTTGGGATAGTGGTCGCGGCCGTCTTTGTGCTCGCTGACAATTTCCGGGGTGCGCCCGAATTCGGTGGCGACGACGACGAGGGTTTCCTCCAGCATGCCGCGGCGGTTGAGGTCGGCGAGGAGGGCACTGAGGCCGTCGTCGAGGTCCTTGCTCCGCGCGGGGACGATGGTAAAGTTGTCGTAGTGGGTGTCCCAGCCGCCATGGGAAACCTGGATGAAGCGCACGCCGTGCTCGACGAGGCGGCGGGCGAGGAGACAGCCTTGGGCAAAGCGGCTGGGGCCGTAGGCGTCCTTGACTTCAGTGGGCTCTTTGGTCAGGTCAAAGGCTTTCAGGTCTTCGCAACGCATGATGCGGAGGGCGTCGGTGTAGAGGCCTTCGTGGTCGCGGATGGCGGGGCTATTGACGACGGTATGGAATTGTTTGTTGAGGGAGTCCGCGAGCTTGAGGCGCTTGGTGAAGTCTTCTTCGGAGATGGAGCCGGGTTTCAAACTATCCTGGAGACCGGAGTTGGGATCACCGATGGGCACGCCGGCGAATTTGGCCCCCATGAAGCCGCCGTTAACGAGGTTGGGATCGCCACTGATGGAGACGAAGCCGGGGATGTTGGTGTTCCGTTTTCCGGCGAGGCGCATGACCCATGAGCCGAGAGCGGGATGGACGATGGTGCCTCGCATGGTATAGCTGCGCTCCATGAGGTAGCGGCCCTGCTCGTGCGCGCCCTGGGTGGTGCTCATGCCATTCATGAGAACCATGTGCTGCATTTGCTTCGCGCTCTTGGGCAGGTTTTCGGAGAGCTTGATGCCGTCCACGCTGGTGTCGATGACCTTGGTATCGCCCATGACTTTGTCGTTACCGGGTTTGACGTCCCAGGTGTCGAGGTGGCTCATGCCGCCTTCCATCATGAGGAAGATAACGCTTTTGGCGGCGCGGGCGCGGCCGGGGGCGAAGTCAGCGGCAGTGGCGATGCTATTGCCGAGCATGGGCGCGAGGGAGAGACCAAAGGCGGATTTCGCCATTTTGATCATGAGTTCGCGGCGGGTGAATTCGTCGGCGCTGTGGAAATTCATAAAGGGGGAAGTAAAAGGTTTCAGGTTTCAGGGTTAAGGTCGTTGGTATCAGAGTGCATTTTCTAAACCCTGAACCTTCGCGCCTACCTAAAGGATGAAGATGAATTCGTTGGAGTTGAGGAGGGCGTAGATGATGTTCTTGATCCCATCGCGGCCTTTCTGGGCTTCGGGAAGCATGAGGTCCAACTCCGCCGGGGTGGGAGGGCGGCTGAGGATGGTGAGGAAGGCGGCTTTGACTTTGTCCTGCGGGCTGGTGGCCGCGTCGATGGCCTTGTAAACGACGGCCTTGGAGTCACCGACGATGTTTTTCTCGACGTGGCCATTGATCAGGGAAAGCACCTGGGTGACATCGGAATCCGTGGAGGCCCCTTCGATGACTTCGCGGCTGGATTGGCCGAATTTCCGCAGGAAGTGGTCCGGCGGGGTAGGGGAACGGAGTTCACTGGCCCGCAGCAGTTGCTTGTTATAGCCGGCCCATTTGGCAGGATCGGCAGCTGGGGTTTTGGCATCGCCTCCGGCCATCATGGAGGGGCTCATCATCATGGATTCGTCCTTTTTGCCTTTGCCCATTTCCTTGGAAACGCGGTCGACCCACGTATTCATGGCCTTGATGTCTTTGCCGGCGAGTTCGTTGTAAATTTCGTAGGCGTTTTGACCGAGGTTTTTGCCATAAACCGTGGCCGTGGGGTCGAGAGCGTTGCCCCGGCGGTGGTCGAGATCAGGAACGACGAGGGTGGCCATGGAATCCCAGACCTGCTCGGCGGACATGCGGCGGACAGCGCGGCCATTGAAGGCGTAAGGCTGGCGGGGGTCGACCGCCGTGGGATTGGTGCCGAGGGCGTAGCCGCGGGTGTTATAGAGCACTTTCTGGAAGGCTTTCAGGTCGTAATTAAGGTCCTTCATGACCGTCTGCAGGAAGGCGAGGACGTCAGGATTGCTCACCACGGTGCCGGTGGGATTGTCCTTGCTGGGCTCGGTGTATTTGTCGACCGGCTCGAAAAGGCCGATGCCCATGACCTTTTTCCACATGCGGTTGGTGATAAGCATGGTGAAGCGGGGATTGGAGGGCTCGGTGACCCACTTGGCGAATTTCCCGCGGGCGTCGTCGCCTTCGCGGCGGCCGCTGGAGGCACCGGGGAAGACGGAGCGGGCTTTCACCACTTCTTCGGGTTTGCCGCCCTTGCCTTTGAAATCCATGGGCAGGACGATGGAGCCTTTGCCATTTCCGTTCACTCCGAAGTCATAAATATTGTCATTGAGCCAACGGTAGAGATCACGGCGGGTGTTGTCTTCTTCAGCGTTCTTGCCATTGTATTTTTCATTGGCGTATTTAGCCAGTTCATCGCGGCTGCCGGTCTGGAGGCCGTGGGTAAAGGCGGACATTTCGTAGAAATCGAGCTGCTTCCACTTGTCGTAGGGGTGGTCGTGGCACTGGGCGCACTCGATGTGGGTGCCAAGGAAGATGCGGGTGGTATTCGCCATGTTATCGAGCGGCATGCCGCGGTCGCGCTCGAAGTAGCCCACCGCTCCTTTGCCCTCTTCCCAGCCACCACCGGACGTGGTGAGGAGTTCGTAGGTGAATTTGTCGTAGGGCTTGTTGGTGGCCACGCTTTCGCGGATCCAACGCAGGTAGGGCACCCCGCTGCGGGTGCCATCCGTGCCGAGGGAGCTGGTGGCGCGCAGGAGATCGCAGAAGTAGTTATACATGTGACCCACGTAGCCTTCTGAGGCGAGCAGTTGGTCGACCAATTTCTGGCGTTTCTCCGGGGCGGTGTCTTCGAGGAAGGTTTTTGCTTCCTCATAGGTGGGGATGCGCCCGATGGCGTCGAGAAACAAGCGGCGCATCCAGCGGGAGTCTTCGGCAGCCGGCTGGGCCTTCACGGCGGCCTTGGCGAAGCCGGCGCCGAGCCGCTTGTCGATTTCCATGGCGGTTTTCTTCACCCAGGCGGGATCATTGGCGGGGCTTCCCTCCTTTTTTGCCAGTTGGGCCATGGCGGGAGCGGTGAGGGAACACACCACGGTGCCGAGGCAGGCGGCGCGCAGGAAGAGGGAAAGGCTTAGGCGGATCATGGCAGAAAGCTGGAAAAGTGGGACAAAAGCAGAAGATGCAACATTTCACATTAAATCGGAATGTGATGCAGAGCGAGGAAAATCCCAGCCCAGTCTGCTGAATCAGGGATTGCCCGATGTTTTTCTAAAGTTAAGCCCGTCATTAGTTGGATTTTAATGAACGATACGATATTAATCCAGCAATTACTGACCAGCCGACGCTTGGTAACTGGGAAATATCCGGTTTCGGTGGCCACGAATCCGGGAACTATTTGCGCCGCGAAAAAAATCGGATAGATTATTAAACCGGGAATTTTCCTCCAGCCCCTCTTGGAATTTCCCACCCCCCCTCAAAAATATGAAAGTGCTCGTCGTAGAAGATAATGAACCACTGCGCAAGTCCATCGGACAACGCCTGCGGGAAAGTGGCTGTGCCGTGGATGAAACCGGAGATGGCTCCGAGGGCCTCTGGCTCGCTACGGAAAATAAATACGCCCTCGCCATCCTGGATCTCATGTTGCCGAACCTGGATGGCGTGGAGCTGCTTCAGAAAATGCGGGCGAATAATTCCGATACGAGTGTTCTGATCATCACTGCGCGGGATGCCGTGGGCGACCGCGTGAGCGGCCTCGACGCCGGTGCCGATGACTATTTGGTGAAGCCTTTTTCCCTGGATGAACTGATGGCCCGGGTCCGCGCCCTGCTGCGCCGCACCCATAACGTAAAGGACCCCCTGATCCGGGTGGGCGATCTGGAGATCGATACCAACCGCAAATCCGCCTCCCGCGGTGGAGTGCCTCTGGATTTGACCGCACGGGAATACTCCCTGATCGAACTCCTCGCCATGCGCACCGGCGAGGTGGTCAGCCGCGCGGAAATCTGGGAACAGCTCTACGATTTCAATCAGGACCCGGAATCGAACGTAGTGGACGTCTTCATCGCCTACCTTCGCCGGAAAATTGAACGCGACGACAAGCCGAAACTGATCCATACCCGCCGCGGCATGGGATACATTTTGGAAGAACGGGCGGCCTGATCCTGCGGGCCACCATGCGTCTGAAACCGAAGTCCCTGCAGGGTCGGCTGCTGCTGGGCATCCTTGCCAGTCTAACCCTGACGCTCGCCCTGGGCGGAGTGGTCGTCTATCGCGTCATCGATACCCACCTGCGGGAGGAATTTGACCATGGCCTTGAGGAAAAGCTGCGGTTTTACGAAACCACGCTCTTTTTGCGTGATGGCCAGCCCAAATGGAAAATGGGCATGGCGGAGTGGGAGCGCGTCAGCGACCCCGCCAATCCGGACTACGTGCAGTTCTGGTTCCTGCCCCAGGGGCGCTTCATCTTCCGCTCCCCAGGCCTGCAGGGTTCCGATCTGGTCCGGGTGCCAGTGGAGGGGGACGGCTTCGTGTTCAATGACTTGACTCTCTTTGGCCACCTCCCCGTCCGCCAGGTCTCACGCCGCGTTTACCCGGCGCAGGAAGGCGACGGGGACGCCGTTCCCGTGCTGGTGGCCGCCGCCCGGCGCACCGCCACGCTCGTCCAGGCCCTCAGCGACGTGAAATGGTTCCTCATCAAAACCGCCGTCACTACCACTCTGGCCCTCATGCTCGCGGCCCGGTGGATCATTCGCCGGGGCGTCCGTCCGGTCGCCACCCTCGCTGGCCAGATCGAGGCCATGCCCCTGGTGGATAGCGCGGCCCGCTTTGCCCTGCCCGGGGCTCCGAGCGAGATCCAGCCCATGGTCAGCCGCCTGAATGCCCTGATGGACCGTGTAGGTGCTGCCATCGAGCACGAGCGGATGTTCACCTCCAATGCCGCCCACGAACTGCGCAATCCCCTCGCTGCTATCCGCAGCCAGGTCGAGGTCGCCCTCAGCCGCACCCGTAGCGTGGACGAATACGAGTCCACCCTGGATGGCATCCTGGAATCCCAAAGCGGCATGCAGCGGGTGGTGGATCACCTCCTCCTCCTCGCGAGGCTGGAAAGCGGGCATCAAATGACCGAGTTTTCGCAGGAAGCCACCGCGCTGCCCAAGCTCCTGCGCAAGGCCTGGCGTTCCGTATTCGACCGTGCCACCGAGCGCCGCCTCAAGGTCACATGGCAAGTCACGGGGCCCCCCACCGACCTCCTCCTGCCCGTTGCCCTGATCGAGATCGTGCTGCGCAATCTTTTTGACAACGCCGTCTCCTACAGCCCGGAAGGCGGCCAAATCCTCATCACCGCCGGACTCAGCGGTGCTGAGCAGCAGAACGTCACCATCATCGTGGCCAACACCAACCCCGGCCTGACCGCCGAACATTTGGAAAGCACCTTCGCCCCCTTCTGGCGGGGCGACCCCAACGCCAGCGGACACCGGGGCAATGCCGGTATCGGCCTCGCCCTCGTCCGCCGCATCATGGAATCCATGCACGGCACCGCCAGCGCCAGCCTCGAAAACGACATGGTCGTCTACACCCTGAGCTTCCCCGCCGTTGCCCGGTAGCTGATATCCCCCCGCGCAGCACGCCACCGATCCGTCCGATCCGCTATTTTCCCCAGCCTCAAGCCACCGGCTGGCACAGCGGACACCAGCAAGCCGTGCGCCCGCGCAGGGTTTCCCTCATCAGCGCTGTGCCGCAGGATTTTGCCGGGCAAACCCCGCCCGCCTTCCACCGGTGCGGCATCAGCCAGGAACGCGGCGGATCCGACCAGTCGCGCCCGATCGTTTCCATGCTTTTCCGGCAAACCGCCCGCAGCACCCGCCGCAGGGCCGCCGCCTCCACCGTGCCGGCCGGCACTGCCGGATTCAGCCGGAGTTGATAGCAGACCTCATCCGCCATCCAGTTTCCGATCCCCGGGAACCAGTGCTGATCCAGCAGCAGCGCCTTCAAGGGACTCCGGGCATGGCGTTGCAGCGCCTCCGCCACCCGGGCCGTCGTAAAGCCGGCGTCCTGAATCTGTGGCGGCAGCGCCAGCCAATCCGGCGGCGGCCCCCCTGCCCACTCCTCCAGCCGCAGCACGCCAAACATCCGGAAATCCCGGAAAATCAGGGCACTCTCCCGGGTGTATAGCACCAGATGATCGTGGGCCGTGGGTTCATGCTCCGGGGGCCCCGCCAGCAATTCCCCCGTCATCCCCAGATGCCCCGTCAACCAGAGCTGCGGCGCAAATTCAAACAACATGTTTTTCCCATGGGTGCGCGCCCCGCTGTAGATCGTCCCCACCAGCGCCCGGAAAGCCCCCGCCGCCGTCTGCCGGAACGGCCGCGCCTTGGGCCCGGTATGCATCCGCAGCACCTCCTGTCCCACCCCCGCAGCCCAGCGGGTGGTGTAGTAAGCGACTTCAGCAAGTTCCGGCATGCAGGGCAGTAAAATAGAGATCGCCATCTTTCGTCTACGCTGGCGGCTTTGTAAACGGAACCTTCCAGACCCCTTGGAGGCACCATGGCTCAGGGTTGGGTCCGCAGGAAGCGACATGGGGCGCGTGGAGGCTTGGGGCGAACGGTCTATTACCCAACCTGGACTGGTGCGCCTTTTGGGTGATTCGTTTGCTCAATCAACGAGCCAAGCCAGCAATAAATTCCGCGCTGCAAAGGAATACATAAAATATAGCAGCCTCGTGGTGTTTTACTGCTCGGCGAAAAGATCTCTGTGATGGAGATACCAGTCGCTGCTGAAGATCCCGGCAGGATCCCGGGCTTTTTTTTCGGCGAGAAACTTTCGGAAGTTTGGGTGAGCGGCTTCGACTTGGCTACGGCTGGCCCAGCGATGGTAGGTGAGGTAAAAACTACCTCCTAAAGACAGGGCAATCCCGATAAGGGCACGGAAGGCGGAGGCCGCACACGCCAAACCAACGGGTGAGTGTTCGCAATGGAGGTTGAAGATGATGCAGGCCCACGGCTCGCGCGCCCAGGCGAGCAGGGTTTCGGTGTCGCGCTCAATGAGCCGGATGGTGCCGTAGATGACGGGCGTTTCGCCAGAGCGAAGCAAGTCGCTGGCGCGGCTCATAAACTCGCGGAGGACGTCACGGGGAACATAGAGCTCGGATATCATTTCGCTGCACGGACACTGTGAAACGAGACGGTGGTCGGGCGCGGTGTGATATTGGTCCAGGTAAACGCTGAGCTGATGGGTATCGCTCCAATAGCGCTGCCCGTGCGTGGACCGGTAGAAACGGGAGTAAACATCCCACGCCTTCGCGCGATCAGTGTGGGCAAGCCACATAAGTTCTTCCCAGTCGGACTTACGCAATTGGTGCTGTGCAGCAAATTCTATGGGCGGTTCGTCGCAGCGACAATAGGCTGAGAATACACCGCGCTGCAGGAAGTCAGGCGAATTTTCGTCGATGGAGAATTGAAAGTCGCCGAAGAGCCATACGGTGGTGTCGCGCAATTCAGGCACGCTCACGAGTTCTTCAAGGGTCAATATCTCAACGCTGCGTTGCACGGGCACGCGCGGCATGAGACGGAGCGTTACATCGGCGATGATCCCAAACAATCCGTAGCCGCCGATGGCGAGACGGAAGAGGTCGGCGTTTTCGGTGCGGGAACATAGGTGCGAAAGACCGTTGGGACCAATCAGGGTGAAGGCTTCGACGTCACCGACGATGGGCGGCAGGCGAAGACCACGGCCGTGAATATTTGCAGCGAGGGCACCTCCGAGAGTGAGACGGTCGGCACCGGTTTGCTTTGAGTTCCAAGTTGTCCGGGCGGCGCGCCCCGGGTGCACTGCAAGACCGCTCCAGGCTCCACCGCTTCTGTCAACATGCTGTGCAGATGGAATCCCGAAGTTCTGGCAAAGGGCCAACCGTGGCGCGGCTGTTTTCGGTTTGTTGGGTGAGGTGGCTGGTATCCAGCTTGGCCGGGGGCTGGCCTTACCTCTGAGGGGAGTTCTTGCTTTGCGCGAACGGTGGGGATACACCCCATAGTCATCGGGGTGCCAAAAACGGATTATCCGGGACACAGCCTTGCCGCCCAGTGCCGCTCCTCCCTCCGCCGCAGGGAAGCCCAGCGACCGGGTGACTTATTTTTAAACTGAAACGTTCCCTTCAAAATGTCCAGCTCTCCCGCCAATCCGAGAAATGTGGAATCCCGCCTCGCTCCCCGCTTTCATCAAGCTCTGGTCGCGATGCCCCGCTCCCCTGACGAATCCCACACCGAAGACTGGGCCATGGCCTTGGTAGCTGATGCGGTGCAATGGAAGGCGTCCGATATTCATCTTGAGCCGGGGACACTGGAAACCCGGATCCGGCTGCGGGTGGATGGGGTGCTGCATGATGTGGCAGTGGTGCCCAATTTTTCCGGCCACCGGATGGTCGCCTTTTTCAAAACCTTATGCGGAATAGATGCCACCGCGCTGGCAAGGCCGGAGCATGGGCATGGGACCATGGAAACAGGGGGAATTTTGATGGAGTTCCGCACCACCGTCGCTCCTACTCCGGATGGGGAAATGGTGGGGATGCGGCTGCTCAACACCAAGCGGCCGGTGCTGCAGCTTGACGGCTTGGGCATGGCGGAAATGGACCAATCCCGCCTTCGTCACTGGTTGGATGGCAGGCAGGGCATGTTGTTGGTTTGTGGTCCGGTCGGTTCCGGGAAAACATCCACGCTTTATTCGATGCTTCGGGAGTTGCAGTCGCTGCCCTGCAGCATCGTCACGGTGGAGGATCCAGTGGAATGCAATCTTGATGGCATCACCCAGATCCAGGTAAATGCGAAGCGGGGCCTTAATTTCCCGGAAGCCATCCGCGCCATGTTGAGGCTTGATCCTGACTACCTGCTGGTAGGAGAGATCAGGGACCCGGAAAGCGCCCATGTTGCCATTACGGCTGCGGGCACCGGCCTCACGGTGCTTTCCACGATTCATGCCCGGGATGCGGTGGGGGCAGTCACGGCCCTCCGGAACAACGGGGTGAAGGACTGGGAGATCAGCGCGGCGCTGGGACTTTGCCTGGCACAGCGCCTGGTGCGCCGCCTTTGTGCCCAATGCCGCACCCGCGCTCCTCTAACGGATGAGGAGCGCCGCTGGTTCAGCGAGAATGCTCTGGAGGCTCACGCCATGCTATGGTATGGTAAGGGCTGCGACACATGTGCCGGCACCGGATTTGATGGGAGGGTCGGTATTTTTGAAACCTGGAGGCTGGATGCAGATGCCAGCAAGCTCATTCTGCATGGTGCTGATGCAGCGACCCTGGCCTCCCATGCCAAAGCCACCGGCACCCGATTTCTGTTGGCAGATGCCGTTAACAAGGTGCGCGATGGACTGACCGCGCTTTCCGAAATCCGGTTTCTCGGTGGTCTGGCATCCTGAGCAGAGCAGAGAAGGGCAGGGCAGTGTCGCCGTCCTGCTCCTGGAACGGCGACGTGCTGTGATTATCAAGGTATTTGTCAGGATTTTCTCCGATGCCCCCGGCGAATACCAGTGTATTCAAACCACTCAGAGCTGCGGCAAAGGCCCCGATCCATTTGGTTGCCTGAAAGCAGAACAGTGCGACCGCTTCTGCGGCCCTGACATCTGTGGCTCCCATGGCCAGCAGGTCACGCACGTCAGAGCTGGACTCCGATACCCCAGGCAGACCGGATTTGAGACCGGTGGCTTCGAACCGGCGCGGCAATGGCAATATTGCCGCCACGCGGGGCAGGGTATGGTGAAATGAAGTGTCGAAGCAAGCCACCTGAGGAAAACTGGTTCAGGGTTTTGCAAAAACTTCCTGAGCGGCCTGCCGTTGTTCGCTTCCGGCTTGCTCATTACCGGCATCCACCAATTGCTCCGTAATATTTTCAGGATCGGTATCCGGTGGCACCGCTGCGCGCAAGCCGGCACTGCCTGCCGGATCATTCCACACCATGGTTGGGATTGGAGGTCCAAGTGGGGCAGAGGACAGGGCGGCTGATTCCATTACTGCATCATCGGGACCAGCAAGGTCACTATCAAAGTCAAAGGTTTCATTCATAAAAGTTGTTGTAAGTTGGAAGTTGCATCCTTGCTGGCGTCCACTCATGCTGGACTTGGGTTGGAAAAACCCTCTCCAAGTCAGGCGGGCCAAGTGCTCGTCTGCAACGGATAGTTGAAAAGGTCCTTCTGCACCATGGGGTCTTCACCCTACGCAGTTCACCGCAAAAGCTCCAGTTTTGGCCTGCTTGGTGATGAGGTGCCGCCCCACCCGATTGCCCGGCAGGGTCGGTTCCCGTCATTTCGAAGCAAATATTTGCAATTTCGAAAAAATATTCGATAGATGCGTCGTCCCGGGCGTCTCAATCCTAGGCGGAGTCCTCCGTGGACTCCGCTTTCCGGGAAAGTCCAAACTTCCCCAAACAGCCTTCATCATGTCTGCCAAATTCAAAAAGTCCATCATGACCCTGGCGGTTTTCGCCATGGCCCTGATGCAGATTTTTGGAATTCAGGCTGGATTTTTTTGCGAATGCACGGGGGCAAAATCGGCGGAGTCCACTTGTGTGGCTGAGGAATGTCATCCTGAACATGACTCATCCGGGCTGGTTGAAAAAAAGGCTGCATTATTGGTTTGTTGCGGGTCGGCGGAAGCCGGGACTTCGCCCACGGATCAAGCTCCTGAAGATCAGCCGCAGCACCCGCACAAGGAAATTCGTGAGCCATTGCTCATCACTGGCTTGCCTCCAGTGTTGCACCCGCCTGTGCCCATCTTTTTTGATTTGCCTCCGGCCCTGCAATTGCCGGATTTTGCGGTGCTCACCGTCTGTTTACCGGGAAAAATCAGTCCGGAGCCTCCTGAGTATGGCAGTCCGCCAATGCCGCAGATGGTGGCTCAGACGATCGTGATGTTGATTTGAAAGACCTCCAGGAGATTTCCGCTTCCTTTGCACTTCTTCTTATGTTGGGACATGGGATCCGGTCCCGGTCAGGTTGGAGTTCCGCCTTTAGGCGGTTTCCAATATTCCGGAGAATCCTGCCCCCCACCACCCTGCCGTGCCATCAGCACGCCGCTGCCGCCTCAATGCGGGACTAAAACAAGACGGGTTGCTGCAGGTCCAATGCCTCACGAGCATCATTAAGGCACCCGCAGTAGCAGTGCCAATATCAATCAATATACTTTCCATGTTCCGGTCACTATTAATTCTAGCCTTTTTCGCCACCGCTGCCACCAGCATGGCCGCGCGCTTCACCATCGATTCCGCCGTCACCTACGCCATAGCGCACAATCCTGACCTGGCTGCAGCCCGCTTCAGTATTGAGGAAGCCCGTGCCCGTTTACTGGGCTCCGGCCGGCTTTCCAATCCTGAGCTGGAATCCGAGCTGCGCCCCAATGTCCGGGGGCGCGAGTTCTCCTTCGGCGTCGGCTTTGTGCAGCATTTCCCTCTCACGAACCGCTTGCGCCTGGAGAAAGCCCTCTCGCAGGCCGAAGTCGCCACGGCAGAGGCAGAAGTCATGGCTGCGGAGGTCAAGCTGGGCTCCGCGCTGCGCAGCGTGGTGGTGAAAATCCTCAGCCTGGAAGCCAGCCGGGCGTTGAAGGAAAAGCAAATCGCCAACAGCCGGGAATTGGCGGCCACCGCCGTGAAGATCGCCGCCTCCGCCGAAGGCTCGGGGCTGGAGGCCACCCAGTTTGAACTCGAAGCCTCGCAGCTCTCCCTGGATCTCCTAACTCTGGAATCCGAGCGTGCCACCCTCACCGGTGAGGCCCGCCCCCTGTTGGGAGTGCCGGTTTCGGATACCGTGGAATTCACGGGCAGCCTGCCTGATGCATCACTGCCATCCACCGCCAGTCCCAATCTCGGTGCCCGCGCCGATTATCTCGCTGCACAGGCCAGAATCGACGCCGCGCGGCAGGGGATTGCCTTGGCCAAAGTCAACCAATGGGCCGACGCCGGCGTGGGCCTCAACGCCGAAGTGGACCGCGCGGAAGATGCGCCGGATGGCCTGCAAACAGACGGCATCATAGGTCTGAAATTCTCCCTGCCGCTCCCCTTTTGGAATAAAAACGAAGGCAAAATTCAGGAAGCCCAGGCCGCCACCGCACGGGCCGAAAAAGAAGCCGAAGCTCTGGCAGCCAATGTGCGCGCCGAAGCCATGGCCGCCCTTGGGGAAATGAAAGCCGCCCGCCGCATCCTCGACGAAACGGCCACCGTCCTCCTGCCCAAAGCGCGCAGTCTGGAAGAAAAAATCGCCGCCTTCTATCAACAATCCCAGCCCGGAATCCTCCTCGCGGATGTCCTCCGCTCCCGCGGGAATCGCCTCGCCATCGAGCAGGCCAATCTCGACGCCCTCCGCGCTTTTCACCTCGCCCGCATCCGCTATCAGGCAGCGATGGGACGCTAAAATTTATCTTGCCAGGACTCCATGCCACCCATGAAAAAACACCTCTTACTCCTTTCCCTTTTGCTTTCTGTCGTTCCGTCAGGATTGCAGGCTGCCGTCACGCCGGAAGAAGCTGCCAACACCGTGATTCTCGATGAAACCGGCGAGAAAAACCTCAAGATCGAAACCGTCGAAGTGGAGGAAATCGACTTCGAGGAAACCGCCTTTGCCCTGGGGCGCATCGAAGTCCTGCCAGGAAATTCCGCCATCGTCAGCACCCGCATTCCCGGCCGCGTCCATTCCCTCCTCGCGCGGCCCCACGTGGAGACCCACCAAGGCGACGAACTACTCTGGATCGAGAGCCGCCAGCCTGGCGATCCCCCGCCTGTCATCAAAATCACCGCGCCGATCAGCGGTCTGATTTCCCAGGTCAACGTCGCAGTCGGGCAACCCGTGACGCCTGATACCAGCCTGATCGAGATTTTGGATCTCGACACCGTGGAAGCCGCCGCCGCCGTGCCGGAACATCTCGCCGGAAAACTCAAAGCCGGCCAGACTGCTCACATCCGCGCCCATGCGGCGGGAGACAAGGTTTTTGAAAGCACCATGGTCCACCTCGGCACCCATGCGGATAGCGCCAGCGGCACTCTGGAAGCGGCTTTCCATGTCCCGAATCCTGAGCACCTGCTGCGTCCGGGCATGAGGGCCGAGTTCTCCATCGTGCTGGGAAAACGTGAGGGCGTGATGAGCATCCCCCGCATTGCCCTCCAAGGCGATGTCACCAGCCGCGTCGTTTACCGCCGCCACTACGATGAGTCGCTGAAGCACACCTTTGTCAGGATCCCGGTGCAGGTCGGGGCCATGAATGATCAGAGTGTGGAGATCACCAGCGGCCTGCTGGCGGGCGATGAAGTCGTCACCATCGGCGCCTACTCGCTCGGTTTTGCCGGAAAAGGCAGCGTCTCGCTTAAAGCCGCGCTGGATGCCGCCCACGGCCATGAACACAACGAAGACGGCAGCGAAGTCACCCCAGATCAAAAAGCCAAACGCGCCGCCGCTGGAGCCGGCGATGGACATGACCACGGCGGGGAAAATTCCTCCCTGACGATTTTTTCCCTGATCACGAATGGCCTGTTGCTCGTGCTGCTGGTCACAGCCATGCGGCGCAAGCCAAAGGCGGATGAGCCCGCCCTGGAAACCCCGAACCCCGGAGTGCGCTAACATGCTGAACAAACTGATTCATTTTTCCCTGCACAACCGGGCCATTGTCACCGCCCTGGCCCTGCTCCTCATGGTGCTGGGCGTGCAGACCACCCTGACCCTGCCGGTGGAAGTCCTGCCAGACCTGACTAAACCTACCGTCATTATCCTCACCGAGTCCCCCGGCCTGGCTCCGGAGGAGGTGGAAATCAACATCACCCAGCCCATCGAGCGCTCCCTGCTGGGTGTTGCTGGCCTGACCCGGTTACGCTCGAACTCCGACGTCTCCCTTTCGCTGGTTTACGCCGAGTTCGGATGGGGCACGGATCTTTACCAAGCCCGGCAGTTCGTGCAGGAACGCCTCGCCGGCGTGCGTGGTTCGCTGCCGCAGGGTGTGGAGCCCTTCCTCACGCCTGCCGCTTCCCTCATGGGGGAAATCCTCCTCGTCGGCGTAAGCAGCCGGGATGGCAAGATGCTGCCACGGGATGTCAGGACGGTGGCGGATTGGACCATCCGGCCCCGGCTGCAAAGCATCCCGGGCATTGCCGAAGTCCTCAACATGGGCGGCGGCATCAAACAGATCCAGGTGCAGCCGGAGCCGAATCGCATGGCCGCGCACGATGTCACCTTTGAAGAATTGGTCACTGCGGCCAGGGAAGCTTCTTCCAATTCCACCGGGGGCTTCATCAACAGCAGCACCACGGAAATCATGGTGAGAAATCTCGCGATGTCCGTGCAGTTGGAAGACATCGCGGGCACCGTGGTGAAAAAAACCGGCGACCGGCCTATTACCATCGCGAATGTCGCGAAAGTCGAGTGGGGCGTGGAACCCATGCGCGGCGATGGCAGCGTCAATGGCAAGCGCGGTGTCGTCATGAGTATTACCAAAGCGCCCGGATTCGACACCCTCTCCCTTACAGCCAAAATCGAAGAAGCCCTCGCGGAACTGCAAAAAACCCTGCCCGCCGGAGTCGAGGCCACTGTGTTATTCCGCCAGGGTGATTTCATCGGACACGCCATCGGCAACCTCAAGGAAGCCATCCGCGATGGAGCCATCATGGTGACGCTGGTGATCTTCCTGTTCCTCCTGAATTTCCGCACCACCTTCATCACCCTCATGGCCATGCCGCTCTCCTTTGGCATCACCATGCTGGTCTTCAAATGGTTCGGGATTTCCGTCAACTCCATGACTCTTGGCGGCCTTGCAGTCGCTATCGGAATGGTGGTGGACGATGCCATTGTCGATGTGGAAAACGTCTTCCGCCGCCTGCGCGAAAACGCCGCCCTGCCCAAGCCACATCCCCGTCTCGAAGTCATCGCGCGCGCCTCCGGGGAAGTGCGGAATTCCATCCTCTACGCCACCTTGCTCATCATTCTCGTGTTCCTGCCCCTGCTGGGACTCAGCGGCGTGGAAGGCCGGCTTTTCTCACCGATCGCTATCGCTACCATCATTTCCATGGTGGCCTCGTTCGTCGTCTCGCTCACCACCATTCCTGTGCTGTGCTCGTTCCTCCTGCGGCCCAAAGCGGGCAGCCATCACAAGGACGGATTCATCACGCGCAGCATGAAGTGGTTGCTGGAACACACCCTCCTGCGCTTCGGTCTCGCCCAGCCCTTTCTGATGCTGGGCATTGTTGGCATGATGGTGATTGGTGCCTTCATGCTCTATCCAAAAATGGGCAAGGACTTCCTGCCCAAATTCCAGGAGGAAACCGCGCTCGTCTCCATGACCGCCGCGCCGGGCACCTCCCTGGAGGAAACCAACAATATTGCTGATGTGATAGAACAGCAGCTTCTGAGCATTCCGGAGGTGCACAAAGTCGGCCGCCGTCTTGGCCGGGCGGAACGCGGCGACCACGTCGTGCCGGTGAGCACTGCGGAGTTTGACGTGGATTTCCGCGCCGTCCCAACCACCGCCGTCCCACAACGAAGCCGCGCTGAAATCCTGGCTGATGTCCGCAAAAAAGTGCAGAGCGTGCCCGGCACCTTCAGCGTGGTCATGGGACCGCTGGCGGACCGCATCGGCCACATGTTGAGCGGTGTCTCCGCGCCCGTTGCCTTGAAGATCTTCGGTCCCGACCTCGACAAGCTCCGGCAACTCGGCATCGAAATTCAGGGCATCGCCAAAACCATCCCAGGCTTTGAAGACTGCAAACTCGACCAGCAATCCGTCATCGCCCAACTGCGTATCGAAGCCAATCGCGAGCGCTGCGCAGCCTACGGCATCACCCCGGGCAAGCTTAATGCCACCCTCGCCACCCTCCTTGGCGGAGAAAATGTCGCCGCCCTCCGCGAAGGCCAGCGGGAGATTGATCTCGCGGTCCGCCTGCCCCAGGAATGGCGTGAATCCCCTGACAAGCTGGCCGAACTTCCCATCGAAGTCCCGGATGGCCACGGCGGCGTGCAGCGCATTCCCCTGCGCCTCATCGCCGATGTCCGCGAGGCCAAAGGCCCCAATGTTATTTTCCGTGAAAATGCCCAACGCCGCTTTGCCCTCGCCATCAAACCCAGCGTCCGCGACGTCGGCACCCTGGTGGTGGAATTGCAAAACAAGGTCGCCGAAAAAGTGAAACTGCCGGAAGGTTATTTCGTCAGCTACGAAGGTGAATTCCAGGCCCAGAAGGACGCCTCCCAGCGCATTGCCGTCCTCAGCAGCGTGGTTTTCATCGTCATTGCCTTCCTGCTCTACGGTTACTTCCGCTCGGCCTTTTTTGCGATTCAGGTGCTCTTCGATATCCCCCTCGCTCTGGTCGGTGGACTGGTGTTCACTTGGCTGAAATTGAACAATATCAGCATCGCCACGCTCGTAGGATTTATCGCCGTGGCTGGCGTCGCCGCGCGGAACAGCATCATGCTCATCTCCCACTATCTCCACCTCATGCAGCACGAAGGTGAGAACTTCTCCAAAGCCATGGTCATCCGCGGCACCCGGGAACGGCTGGTTCCCGTGCTCATGACTGCGATCTCCGCCGGGATCGGCCTGCTCCCCCTCGTCCTCGCCGGCGACCAGCCGGGCAAGGAAATTCTGCACCCCGTCGCTGTGGTCATTGTGGGTGGACTCATCACCAGCACGCTGCTGGGTCTTGGCGTCACCCCCACGGTCTTTTACACTTTCGGCAGAAAAGCCGCCCAGCAAGCCATCGAAAACGAAGCCCCCGCTTCCCACTGAATTTCCATGCAGGACTGGACGTCAAAAACCCAGCCTGCATGGCTTAACCCAACCCTCCACCTCTAACCTGAAAACACACTAACTATGAAATCCAAACTGATCGCCCTGGTCCTTGCCCTCACCACCAGCTTTGCCCTCGCCCACGGTGAAGTCGAACTCGGCCCGAACGGAGGCCGCATCCTTGAATTCAGCAAAAACGAAACCATGCACGGCGAAGTCACCCTGAAGGACGGCAAGTTCAGCATTGCTCTGCTCGACAAGGACATGAAAGCCGTCGCCGTCGCGGACCAGACCCTCACCGCCAACGGCGGCCCCAATGGCAAAGCCGTCAAACTCGCTGTCGAAAAAACCGCTACCGGTTTCAACGTTCCATCCGTCAAACCCGGCGAGTGGCTCATCGTTCAATTCAAGCCCGACGCCAAATCCAAAGCCATTACCGCCCGCATGGAATACAACACCGCCAACTGCGAAGCCTGCAGCAGCCCCGAGTGGCTCTGCCAATGCAGCGCCAACAAAGCCAAGGAAGCAGCCGAAAAGAAAGCCAAGTCCGGCAAATAAGCGAATCAATCAATCATCCCGCCCGACCTCCCTGCGCCGCTGATCCTGCATGCGGCGCAGGGATTGTTGTTTTTGGAAGGACCGGCTGGTAATCAGGTTATAACGCGTCACTCTCCCTCTGGAATAGCCACTCCACTTTCTGCATAGAGATCAGCAACCGTGAAGGAAAAGCCCAGTTCAGGCAGCAGGATCATATCATCCGCCGCCGTCAGGGTTACGTCTGTCCACTCACTACCACTGCGTTGATAATGAAACTCCTCCGCCTTGGCCTGGTTGATGATGAGATAATGGCGCAGGGAGGGAATTGCCGTGTAGGCCAGCAGCTTCTCCCGCAAATCATTGCCCGCCGTGCCGGGACTCATCACTTAACCAATCAGGCGGTTGGGTTGATAGTCAAGCATTCCAAAAGGCTGAACATCAACTGCGTCGGCTACCCGGGTTTTCCCCCGCTCAAAGGAAAGAAAAAACAAAAACCAGTTGCGCATCGGGAAAGGTCTCCTATAATCGCCCCTCCTTCCTCGGCCCTGCAAACTTTTATCGGTGCGCGATCCGCATAGGATTTATCGGAACGCAGTGCCGGAAAAGTTGCTGCGAATAGTTGGTCGGACGCTTTGTCGTCCGGGTTTGGCTGTCCCGGTGGATCCTCTGGTGAGAAGGAATACCACAAATTTCAGAAGCCATGCCCACCATCAACCAGCTTGTTACCAAAGGACGCCGCCCCAAGACGGAGAAGTCCAAGTCGCCCGCTTTGGCCGATTGTCCCCAGCGCCGTGGGGTCTGCCTCCAAGTGATGACCCGCACGCCCAAGAAGCCAAACTCCGCGCTTCGTAAGGTCGCCAAGGTCCGCCTCACCAATGGATTCGAAGTCATTGCCTATATTGGGGGTGAAGGCCACAACCTCCAGGAGCACTCCATCGTCCTCGTCCGCGGCGGTCGTGTGAAGGATTTGCCAGGTGTCCGTTACCACATCGTTCGTGGTTCCCTCGACTGTCTCGGCGTCGATAAGCGCCGCAAAGGCCGCTCCAAATACGGTGCCAAACGTCCAAAACCCGGCCAACCCGCCGCTCCTGTCAAGAAAGGCGGCAAGCGCTGATCGCCGCCGTATCCGACCTCTTCCAACTCTACAATTTACCGACTCAAACTTATGGCACGCAGAAAGCGAGTTTACAAAAAAGCCGACCTCCGGGACGCCCGCTACGACAGCTCCGTTGTCGCCAAACTGGTCAACCGTCTCATGTATGATGGTTCCCGCTCCACCGCTGAGCGCATTGTCTACGCCGCCATCGACAAGGTCAATGACGGAGCCCAGACCATCGATCCTTTGGAGATTCTCAACCGAGCCGTCGAAAATGCCAAGCCCCGCCTGGAAGTCAAGAGCCGCCGCGTGGGTGGTGCCACCTATCAGGTCCCTCTCGAAGTCGCTCCCGACCGTTCCGAGTCACTTGCGATGCGCTGGCTGATCAACTTTGCCCGCAAGCGCAAAGGGGTCCCGATGCATCTCGCCCTGGCCAATGAAATCAAGGACGCCAGCACCAACCAGGGCAACGCCGTCCGCAAACGCGACGACGTGCACAAGATGGCTCAAGCCAACCGCGCCTTCGCCCACTTCCGCTGGTAGTTGTTTGGATTTCCCAATTTTTCTATTTCCTATTTCCCAATTTGAATAACAAGTCCCGTGTCCGATCCCCGTAACAGTCCTAACCGCGCATATCCGCTGGAGCGCACCCGGAATATCGGGATCTCCGCGCACATCGATGCCGGCAAGACGACGTTGACGGAGCGGATCCTATTCTACACCGGCATGATTCACCGCATCGGTGAAGTCCATGACGGCGCTGCCACCACCGACTGGATGGAGCAGGAAAAAGAACGCGGCATTACGATTACTTCCGCTGCTGTCACCACCAAGTGGAAACAGCTCCCGAATCCCGGTGTCTTCAAAATGTTTGAAGGCGAAGAAATGAGGGTCAACATCATTGACACACCTGGCCACGTCGATTTCACCGCCGAAGTGGAACGCTCCCTCCGGGTGCTGGATGGTGTTATTCTGGTTTACTGCGGCGTCGCCGGAGTCCAGCCCCAGTCTGAAACCGTCTGGCGTCAGGCCACTAAATACAACGTGCCGCGCCTGGCCTTCGTCAATAAGATGGACCGCACCGGTGCTGACTTCAACAAAGCCGTCAGCGAACTCCGTTCCAAGCTCGGAGCCAACGCCCACCCCATTCTGATCCCCATCGGTGCTGAGGACCAACTCAAAGGCGTGATCGACGTCGTTGGCAAACAAGCCATCATGTATTCGGACGCTGAAAAACTCGGCTCCACCTACGAATACGTTGGCCTCACTCCAGATCAAAAGCTGATCGCAGACGCCGCTTACGATGACCTCACCGCTGCCCTATGTGATGTCGACGAGCAAATCGGGATGATGTTCCTCGAAGAACAGCCCATCACAGTCAAGGACGTCAAATCCGCTCTGCGCCGCGCGGTGATTGCCAATCAAATTGTTCCCGTTGCCGGTGGCTCTGCCTTCAAAAACAAGGGAGTTCAAGCGCTCCTTGACGCAGTAGTCGATTACCTGCCTAATCCACTCGACATCCAGCCCCAGATCGGCCACGACGCCGACGATCTCGACAAGAAGATCGAAGTTTCCCCCGACGATAACGGAAAATTTGTCAGCCTCGGCTTTAAACTCTGGTCTGACAAATTCGTCGGCAAGCTCGTCTTCTTCCGCGTCTATCGTGGCAAAATCTCCAAGGGTGACCAAATTTACAACCCCCGCACCCGCAAAAGAGAGCGTGTGGGCCGCCTGATTCAGATTCAGGCAAACCAGCACACGGATATTGAGACCTGCTATTCCGGAGACATCGCTGCCATCGTCGGTTTGAAGGAACTGCGCACCGGTGATACGCTTTGTGACGAGAGCGCCGAAATGCTCCTCGAGCCCCCCACTTTCCCGGATCCTGTAATCTCGATGTCCATCGAGCCCCGGACCAAAGCCGACCAGGAGAAAATGGCGGTCGCCCTGCAGCGCCTCTCCGATGAAGATCCCACCTTCGTTGTCCGCACAGACGAAGAAACCGGCCAAACCATCATCGCCGGCATGGGCGAGTTGCACCTCGAAATCATCCGGGACCGCATGCTTCGTGAATTCAAGGTCGAGGTCGATTCCGGTAAGCCTCAGATCGCCTATCGTGAATGCACCACCGTCCCCGCCGACGGCGAAGGCAAGTTGGTCAAGCAATCCGGCGGTCGCGGCCAATACGGCCACGTCGTCCTGAAAATGTATCCCAGCGAGCGGGGCAAGGGCATCACCACTGAGAACAAAATTGTTGGCGGCACCATTCCGAAGGAATACATCAAACCTTCCATGGATGGCATTCTCGAAGCCACCACCAATGGCATCATCGCCGGTTACCCCGTGGTCGATGTGCACGTTGAACTGGTGGATGGCTCCTTCCACGATGTCGATTCCAACGAAAATGCCTTTAAAATGGCGGCGATCTTCGCCATGAAGGACGCCTTCAAAAAAGCCAAGTGCCAGCTCCTCGAACCCATCATGGGCGTGGAGTGCACCACCCCTGACGAATATCAGGGCGACATCATGGGAGACCTGAGCCGTCGCCGTGGACGCATCAACAGTATGGAAAGCCGTCAAAACGCCTCCATCGTGAATGCGGAAGTCCCCCTCTCCGAGATGTTCGGTTATTCCACCGCCATCCGCACCCTGTCCTCCGGCCGCGCGTCCTACAGCATGCAGCCCAGCCATTTCGAAGCCGTTCCCAACAACATCGTCGAACAAGTCGTCGAAGCCCGTGGCGGCAGCCGCCGCGGTGGGGTCTAACCCTTACACACCTTTTCTTTCAATTCCATTCCCATGCAAAACCAGCGCATCCGCATCCGCCTCCGGGCCTATGACTTCCGCACTCTCGACCGTAGTGTTACGGAGATCGTGGACACCGCCAAACGAACCGGAGCCCGCGTCGCCGGCCCCGTGCCGCTTCCGACCCGGATCGAAAAGTTCTCCGTGAACCGTTCCGTCCACGTTGACAAGAAATCCGCCGAGCAGTTCGAAATCCGCACTCACAAGCGCCTTCTGGACATCGTTGATCCTACCGCCCGCACCGTGGATGAGTTGAAGAAGCTCAATCTCCCCGCCGGTGTCGATATTTCCATCAAGATTTAAACCCGACACGCTCCCCGCTGTCACTACTGAGCATTATCATCATGAGCCTCGGACTTTTAGGCAAAAAATTGGGCATGACCCACATCTACGACGACAAAGGCAAAGCCGTTGCCGTCACCGTTGTCGACGTCAGTCAGAACGAAGTAACACAAATCAAGAATACCGAATCCGATGGCTACTCTGCCGTTCAGGTCGGTTTCATCGACAAGCGTGAAAGCCGTTCCAACAAACCAGAGATCGGCCACTTCAAAAAGGCAGGTGCCGCTCCCAAATATCACGCCCGTGAATTCCGCGTCGAAGCCGGCAGCGCTCCTGCGCTGGGCACCAAGCTCGACACCACCCACTTCGCCACCGGTCAATGGGTTGACGTTATCGGGGAAACCAAGGGCAAAGGCTTCGCCGGCGTCGTCAAGCGCTACCACTTCGGTGGTCTCCGCATGACCCACGGTTCCATGATGCACCGCCGCACCGGCGCCATCGGTTGCCGCCTCACCCCTGGCCGTGTTTGGAAAAACCAAAAAATGCCCGGCCACATGGGCTGCGACCGCCGCACTACCCAGAATCTCCAGATCGTCGGCAGCCGTCCTGACGATAACATCATCTTCATCAGCGGAAGTATCCCCGGGGCTAAAAATAGCCTTGTCGTGATTCGCCCTGCCAAAAAGCGCCCCGCTCCAGAGGCCAAATAACCCCCATCTGAACTCCGGAAAGGACTAATAATATGGCATCTTCAGTGCTCACCCTCGAATCAGCCAAGGCCGCTAACATCAGCGTCGTCGAAAACAGCCGCTACACCCAGACCGTCCATGACGTCGTGGTGGCCATGCAGGCCAATCGCCGCAGCGGCACCGCCTGCACCAAGACCCGCGGGGAAGTCCGTGGTTCCAATAAAAAACTCTACCGCCAAAAAGGCACCGGTAACGCCCGTGCCGGTGAGCGCCGCTCCCCCACCCGCGTCGGTGGTGGTGTCGCCCACGGACCAAAGCCCCGCGATTACTCGAAGAAGGTTTCCAAGAAGACGAAAAAAATCGCCTTCAAAAAAGCTCTTTCCGAGCGTATCAAAATGCAGGATGTTATCACCGTGCCCGGTTTTTCCGTGGCCGACGGCAAGACCAAATCCTTCGTGGCCACCTTGAACGCCATTGTGGTTTCCCCGAAAGTCCTCATCATCGCTGCCGCCTTCGATGAGCAAACCTACCTCGCCGGCCGCAACTATGCCGCGTGCCTGCTCATGACCGCCAACGAGGTCAACACCGAGCATCTCCTCAACTACCGCAAGATCATCGTCACTGCTGACGCCCTCGAAACCATCTCCCGGAGGACCGCCTTATGAAAGACGTCTATACTGTCATTAAAAACATCCGCCTCAGCGAAAAGGCCACCATTCTCGGCGAGCTGAACAACGAATACGTATTCGAAGTCGATCCCAAAGCCAACAAGCTCGAGATCAAGAATGCCATCTCCACTATCTTCGGTAAAAAAGTGACTGCCGTCCGCACCTGCAACTACGATGGCAAAGCCCGTCGCCGCGGGGCCCAGACCGGCCGCACCAATCACTGGAAGAAAGCCATCGTCCGCCTTGCTGAAGGTGAAACCATCGACTTGGTCTAATCTCCCTTTTCCACCCACCTTTCCACTGCCAACCTGATCCACTCTCATGGCACTCAAGACCTTCCGACCCTATACTCCCACCAACCGCTACAAGGAGCATCCCGATCTTTCCGCGCTTTCCAAAAAGAAGCCTGAAAAATCACTGCTCGACGTCAAAAAGCGCAGCGGTGGCCGCAACAATCAAGGTGTTATCACCTGCCGTCACATCGGCGGTGGCCATAAGCGCAAATATCGCATCATCGACTTCAAGCGCCTTAAGCGTGACATGCCTGCCAACGTGGAAGCGATCGAATACGATCCCGGCCGCACCGCCCGCATTGCCCTCCTGAAATATGAAGATGGCACCAAAGCCTACATCCTTGCTCCCAATCACCTCGTTGCCGGAATGACCGTCATCGCTGGCGAAAAGGTCGCTCCTGAAGTTGGCAATGCCCTCCCTCTCCGCTCCATCCCTCTCGGCACCGCTGTGCATAACGTTGAACTGAAAGCCGGTCAAGGTGGCCGCGTCGCCCGCTCCGCTGGCCAGTCAGTCATGTTGAACAACCGCGAGGGGGACTACGCCCTCATGAAAATGCCTTCCGGTGAAATCCGCAAGATCCGCCAGGAATGCTATGCAACAATCGGCACGGTTGGAAACAGCGAACACATGAACGTTGTCTCTGGCAAAGCCGGCCGCACCCGCTGGATGGGAGTCCGTCCTACCGTCCGCGGTATGACCATGAACCCAGTCGATCACCCCAACGGTGGTGGTGAAGGCCGCTCCAAATCCGGTGGTGGCCGCCAGCACCTTCTCAGCCCATGGGGTCACGCCAAGGGAGAGAAGACCCGCAAGAAATATCACAAGACGGACCGCTTCATCGTGCAGCGCCGCAACGCCAAGAAGGGCAAGTAAGCCACGCTCCACCCCTAATCTCTTTAACCGTCTAAAAACATGGGCAGATCCCTCAAAAAAGGTCCTTTCATCAACCAGAAACTCCTGGTGAAAATCGACAAAATGAACGACAGTGGCCAGAAGCGCCCCATCAAAACATGGGCCCGCGCGTCAACCGTCTCTCCTGATTTTGTTGGCCACACCTTCCTCGTGCACAACGGGAAAGACTTCATCAGCGTTTTCGTCACGGAAAACATGGTAGGGCACCGTCTCGGCGAATTCTCTCCTACCCGCACCTTCAAAGGTCACGGAGCGACTACCGTCAAGGTCACCAAGTAATTCACGCATCTCCATTCTCCTCATGACCACTTCGCGCTCCATTCCACCTGCCTTCGCCGGTTCCGCACTTTGTGCGGTCTTCGGGTTCGGGTTGGCCGTGGGGCAGGAGGCGACTGCCCCCGGAGGTGAAGTCACGGTAAAACTCGCCCAGAGCTTGGCTAATGCCAACGCTGCCGTAGAGTCTCTCCGGGAGGAAAATGCGCAACTTAAGCTCCAGACCGAAACGCTGGGACTTGCAGGCCTCAAACCAGAGTTGCGCCCCCTCCAGGAACGTCTCATCGCTGCAGTGGCGGACTATCGCCTGGCTGACCGCCGGGCGAAGGAACTCACAGAGCGAATGGTCTCTCTTTCTGAAGCCGCGATCCCCTTTCTCGGGGATCATCCGGATGCCGCCGCCCGCACCCGCCTGCAGCAGGAACTATCGGCGGCCAATAAATCAATCGTCGCGGGCAAGGCTGAAACTTCCATGCCTCCCGTTGCCCTTGATGCAGCCAAAGTCATTTCCCTCAAAGATGATCTTGGACTTGCAGTAATCAATACCGGCTCCGAAAGTGGACTCCGCCTTGGAACTCCAATGCGTATCGTCCGCGCGGAGCAAACCGTCGCCACCGGTTTGGTGGTTGATGTGCGCGGCAGGTTCGCCGGCGTGCTGATGACTTCCGCCAATCCCGCTGGCACCCTCCGGATCGGCGATCAGGCCAAACCCGAAACAATCTCAACTTTAAAGTAACTATCAGTCATGGACGTCAAAGCCATCTCCAAATACATCCGCATCTCCCCGCTCAAAGCGCGTGATGTGGCCCGCGAAATCACCGGCATGCCCGTCGGCGAAGCCCTGAGCCTGCTCACCTTCACCCCTAAGAAGGCTGCCGTGCTGTTCACCAAGACCCTCAAGTCAGCCGTGGCCAATGCCGAGCACAACTTCGATCTCAACCCTGACACGTTGATCGTGAAATCCGCCGTTGCCAATCATGGTCCCGTTCACAAACGCATGATGCCGTTGGCCAAGGGATCCTCCGCCGCCATCCGCAAGCCAATGGCCCACCTCATGGTTATCGTTTCCGACGAAAAACCCGAGCCCAAGGTCAAAGGCCGCAAACACGTTTCCAATTCCGCCGCCGCTGAATAAGCCCGGACAACATTCACACTGACACGATTCTATGGGACAGAAAATCAATCCGATCGGCTTCCGCCTCGCCGTCAATAAAGACTGGCGCTCCAAGTGGTATGCCCCCAAGGCAGAGTTCGCTACCTTCCTGCACAGCGATATCAAAATCCGCCATTATCTGAAGTCCAAATTGATGTTCGCTGCGCTGAGCCGCATCGTCATCGAACGTGCTTGGAATAGTGTCCGCGTCACCCTCTTCACCGCCCGTCCCGGACTGGTGATTGGCCGCAAAGGATCCGAAATCGAAGTCATGAACGCGGCCATCAGCGAGATGTGCGGGGGAAAACAGGTGAAAATCGATATCTTCGAAATCAAACAGCCTGAATTGGAAGCCCAGTTAATCGCTGAAAACGTCGCCACCCAGCTTGAGCGCCGAATTTCTTTCCGCCGCGCCATGAAGCGCGCCCTCCAGACGGCCATGGAATTTGGGGCTCTCGGCATTCGTATCCGGGCCGCAGGCCGTTTGGGAGGTGCCGACATCGCCCGTGCAGAATGGTATAAGGAAGGCAAAGTGCCTCTGCAAACTCTTCGTGTGCCGATCGACTACGGTTTCGCTGAGGCCCGCACGGTTTACGGTATCATCGGTGTCAAATGCTGGGTGAACCGCAGGGTGCTTGCTGAAGGCGAAGCTCCGCCTCCTCCTCCGCCAAATTCCCGCCGCGAACGTCCCCGCGGGGACCGTCCGGGTGGTGGTGGTCCTGGTGGCCGGGGTGGGAACAGCGGCGGTGGTCCACGCGGTGGTGGCCAACGTGGTGGTGGTGACCGTGGTCCCCGACCTGCAGAAGCCGCCCCAGCAGCTGCCCCCTCGGCATAAGCCATCTCTTCCATCAAACTTCTAACTATTTTTCAAGACTATGGCAATGCAGCCCAAAAGAGTAAAGCACCGCAAGACGATGCGGGGCAGCCGTTCCGGCAACGCCCAGCGCGGCACCAAGGTGGACTTTGGTGAATTCGGTCTCCAGACCTTGGATCGCGGATGGATCAAGAACACCCAGATCGAAGCCTGTCGTGTTGCGATCACCCGCAATCTCAAGCGTAAAGGCAAGGTCTTCATCCGCATCTTTCCTCACAAGCCAGTCACGGCCCGTCCTCCTGAAACCCGTATGGGTAAAGGCAAGGGTGCTCCTGAGTTCTGGGTAGCCGTGGTCCGTCCCGGCAATATGCTATTCGAAACCGCCGGTGTGCCGGAATCCCTTGCCCGGGAGTCTTTCCGCCTTGCCGCCCAGAAACTCGGCATCCGTTGCCGCTTCGTCCGACGCATTGGTGCCGCTTAACCCTCCAACCGATCCCGCCCCATGAACAACAGTGAACTCCGCGACCTCTCGGTTGACGAATTAATCGCCAAAAGCCGCGAACTCAAACAGGAATCCTTTGGTCTCCGCATTCAGCAGCGCAGCGGCCAATTGGAAAATCCTTCCCGCCTTACCAAGATCCGCAAGGACCTCGCCCGCATTGAAACCGAATTGACGGTCAAGCGCACTCCTGTCGCCTGAGCTGGTCCATCCCAACTGACAATACCCAGACTTTTCCCATGTCCGAAGAAACCAACCAGCCTCAGGAAGATGAGCGCTCCACCCGTAAGACGCGTGTCGGCGTCGTCATTTCTGACAAAATGGACAAAACCATCGTCGTCGGTGTTGTCCGCCGTGTTCCCCATCCCAAGTTCCGCAAAATCGTCAAAAAGACGACTAAGCTATACGCCTCAGATGATGCAGGGGAAGCCAAAACTGGCGACCGCGTCCGCGTCATGGAATGCCGCCCTCTGAGCAAGCTCAAGCGCTGGCGTTTAATTGAAGTTCTCAAGCACTAACCCTGCTTATCCACACAAGCCAAACCACATCCCATACACAAATTACCATGATCCAAATGGAATCCAAGGTGCAGGTGGCGGACAACACGGGAGCCCGTGTTGCTAAGATGATCGGCGTCATCGGTAAACGCACCCGCGTTGCCGGTATCGGCGATATCATCACCGCCCACATTCGCGAAGCCACTCCCACCGGTGCCATCAAAAAAGGCGAAGTCGTCAAGGCTGTCGTTGTGCGCACCAGCGCCCCCATCCGCCGCGATGACGGCTCCACCCTGCGTTTTGACACCAACGCCATCGTCATCATCGACAAGGACCAAAACCCCCGCGGCACCCGTATTTTTGGTCCAGTTGCCCGTGAACTCCGCGACCGGAATTTCATGAAAATCGTTTCCCTTGCTCCGGAAGTTCTCTAAACAGACATGAAAACACACGTTAAGAAAGACGACAACGTCGTCGTCATCTCCGGCGGTCACAAAGGCAAGACCGGTGTCATCCTCGCCGTCAATCCAACCAAGAGCACGGTGATCATCAGCGGTATTCACATGGTGAAGAAGCACGTGAAAAAGACCCAAACCTCCGAAGGTGGCATTATTGAGAAGGAAGGTCCAATCCACATTTCCAACGTCCGCCTCGCCGTCAAGGTCGAGGAAAAACCGAAGGCCGCCAAAAAAGCAGCCAAACCCGCCGCGAAAGCCCCTGCAAAAAAACGCGCCAAGGCCGCCACTGAATAAGCCCCTGACCGAAAAGGACTATGGAACCAGCACTCAAAGTTTTCTATAAAGAAAAAGTCGTCGCGCACCTGAAGCAAAAGCTCGGCGTGACCAATCCCCATCAGATTCCCCAGATTGAAAAAGTCGTGGTGAACTGCTCTGTCGGGAAACAGGCCGACCGCAAGCAGGCCGTCGAAGATGCGATGAACGACGTCCAACTCATCACCGGGCAAAAAGCCGTGGTCACCAAATCCAAAAAGGCGATCTCCAATTTTAAACTGCGCGAAGGTGAACCCCTCGGTGTCAAGGTCACTCTCCGTGGCCGCATCATGTGGGAATTCCTCGAGCGCCTGATGAAAATGGCTCTCCCGGTGGTTCGTGACTTCCGCGGGGTCAGCCCCAAGGCTTTTGATGGTAAAGGGAACTATACCCTTGGCATCACTGACCAATCGATCTTTCCGGAAATCGAAATCGATAAGATCAAGCGCCAGCTCGGCTTTGATGTTTGTATCGTCACTTCCGCCACTACAGACGACGCTGGACGCGATCTCCTGCGTGCCCTCGGAATGCCCTTCCGTGACCACAAGCCCGCGGCCGCTGCCACTCCTCAGGGAGATGCTGCCGCCGCTTAAACCAACCCAACTTTCACCTTTTTAAACTACCATGGCCGTCCTTACCGACCCCATTTCTGACTTCCTTACCCGCTGGAAAAACGCCAGCCGCGCCCGGAAGGAAGAATTCACAGCTCCCTTCTCCCGCATCAAAGCGGAGATCGCCCGCATCCTTCAGGAAGAGGGCTACATCTGGTCCTACGAAGTCGTCACGACTGAAGGCCACCCCCAGATCCGCGTTAAAACCAAGACCACGGATGGCCGTGCCGTCCTGACTGACCTCAAGCGCATGTCCAGTCCTGGGATGCGCCAATATGTTCCGGTAGAGGAAATTCCCCGGGTTCTCAACGGCCTTGGAATTTCCATCCTCAGCACCTCCAAAGGACTGATGACAGGATCCCAAGCCAAAAAACAGCGCATCGGCGGCGAATTGCTCGCCATCGTCTGGTAACCCCAACTCCCCACCTATCACTTATTATGTCCCGAGTTGGCAATAAATCCATCCCTCTCCCCGCCAAGGTGACGATTGAAAACAAAGACGGCAGCGTTTCTGTTTCCGGTCCCAAAGGCACATTGAGCTACGTTCTTCCAGGGTGCATCACCCTGAGTCAGGAGGGCACTGAGCTTTCCGTGAAGCGTGCCAGCGATGACCGCCGCCACCGTGCGCTTCATGGCACCAGTCAGCGTCTCATCAGCAATATGATCATCGGTGTGAACGAAGGCTTCATCCGCCAGTTGGAGATTCATGGCACTGGCTTCCGTGCAGCGGTCAAAGGCGATAAGCTCGATCTCAGCCTCGGTTACAGCCACCCACTCCTCCACCCGATCCCATCTGATCTCACCGTCACTGTAACGGATAATACCAAGATCAAGGTTGAAGGTATCGACAAACAGCGCGTCGGCCAATTTGCTGCCGACATCCGTTCGTATTACCCGCCTGAGCCTTACAAGGGCAAGGGAGTCCGCTACACGGGTGAGATCATCCGCCGTAAGGAAGGTAAGAAAGTGAAGTAAGGTGAACGTTTCACCACAATTCCCAACCCATTTCAAATCATGAAGGTTAATCGTAAAGAAGCCCGGCGCCGCGTCCACACACGCATTCGCCGCAAAGTGTCCGGCACTGCGGCCCGCCCCCGCCTCGCTGTCCACTTCTCCAATAAAAACGTCTATGCCCAGCTGATCGATGACATCAGCGGCAAAACCATCGCCTCTGCCAGCACCATGGACGAAGCCGTCGACGCCTCCAAAGCCAACGCTGAAACCGCCCTCAAGGTCGGCCAGTTGATCGCCGAGCGCGCCAGGGCGATTTCCGTTGAAAGCGTGGTCTTCGACCGCGGCGGTCACTTCTATCATGGCAAGGTCAAAGCCCTTGCCGACGCCGCCCGTGAAGGTGGTCTTAAATTCTAAAATCCTGACGCATGGCAACTGATACTGTTACAAATTCCGGACAATCCGATGGCGGCAAAGCCGAAGTCACCGAAAAAGTGGTGTTCATCAACCGATGCGCGAAAGTAGTGAAGGGCGGTCGCCGCTTCAGCTTCAGCGCCTTGGTCGTCGCCGGCGACCGGCAGGGCAAAGTGGGTTTCGGATTTGGCAAAGCCAATGAAGTCTCCGATGCCATCAAAAAAGCCAGTGAAGACTCCCGCAAACATATGGTTACCGTCAACCTGCGGGAGAATACCGTTCCCCATGAAGTGGTCGGGGAAAGTGGTGGCGGCCGGGTGCTTCTTAAGCCAGCCAGCCCGGGAACGGGCATCATCGCGGGTGGAGCCGTCCGCGCCGTGGTGGAAGCCGCCGGCGTCCGTGACATCCTCGCGAAAAGCCTCGGTTCCAAAAACCCAGCCAACGTAGTCAAGGCCACCCTCAGCGCTCTGACCCAGATGCGCACCCGCGAGCAAATGCTCAAGGCACGCGGCAAGTTTAAATCTGAAAAAGCCTAATCCGTCCAGCACTCCGGCCCCGCCGGATCACACTTAAAATTTCTGTCCTATGCGTCTCGATACACTCTCTCCCAATGTGGGGTCCAAACACCGCATCAAGCGCCTCGGCTGCGGTGAAAGCTCCGGCCACGGCAAAACCAGCGGCAAGGGCCACAAGGGCCAAAAGGCCCGTGCTGGCGGAACCGTGCGTCACGGTTTTGAAGGCGGCCAGATGCCAATCTACCGTCGCTTGCCCAAGAAAGGCTTCAACAACGCTGCCTTCTGCTACAACTGGGCCAGCCTGAATGTCAGCACCCTTGAGGAAGTCTTCGAAGATGGAGATGAAATCAACGAAGTCACCCTGCGCGAGGCCAACCTCGTCAAAGGACGCTGGGATGGGGTAAAAATCCTCGGCTTTGGTGAAATCACCAAGAAGTTCACTGTCAATGTGGACCGTATCAGTGCCTCCGCCAAAGCCAAGATCGAGGCTGCCGGTGGAACTGTCACGACGCCCGCTGCGAAATAGTTGAAATAAATTTATCGGAGCGGGCGCAACCTCTGTTGCGCCCGCTTCTTTACGCTCCCACGCTTCGCCCGCTCCGGCCCCTCTTCCCTGCTCCCTGCTCCTCATGATTTCCGCCTTCCGAAATATTTTCAAGATACCGGATCTCCGTTCCCGGATCCTCTTCACTTTTGCCATGTTGGCCGTCGTCAGGATCGGGGCCGCTATTACCCTGCCGGGCGTTGATCCTACGGTTGTTCAGGGCTATCTTGATACTGCGGGATCCGCTTCCTCCAATGCCGTCGCCACGCTGATCAACGCCTTCAGTGGTGGCGCCATCGGGGCTTGCGCCATCTTTGGACTGGGAATCATGCCATACATCAGTGCCTCCATCATGGTGCAACTGCTGACGGCGGTGGTGCCCAGACTGAGCAAAATTTCACGGGAAACCGGAGGTCGCCAAAAGATCACCCAATATACCCGTTATCTCACGATTTTCCTGTGCCTGATTCAAGGCTATCTCCTTGCCAAAGGTCTCGTTATCCCATCCAGCAACCCGCTGCTCCAGGGGATGGACGATTATCTGAAAAAGGGTGGGTTCGAACTCGTGGCCAATCCCGGCCTGAGCTTCTACTTCATGGCTGTTACGGTGATGACGGCAGGGTGTCTCTTCCTCATGTGGTTGGGGGAACAAATTACGGAGCGTGGAATCGGAAATGGCACCTCACTCATTATCTGTGTGAACATCCTTTCCGCATTGCCGAATGCCCTCGTGGGCACATTCACCAATTATATCAAACCTGGCGAGCCCCTGAAAGCGGCTCTCTTTGTGGGTCTGGTGATCCTGTTCTTCCTTTCCATCGCTTCCATCATTATCCTGACCCAGGCTGTCCGCAAAATTGCCGTCAACTACGCCAAGCGCATGGTTGGCCGCAAGGTGATGGGTGGCCAATCCACCCACCTTCCCATCAAGCTGAACTACTCCGGCGTCATGCCGATCATCTTCGCTTCCGCCATCATTTCCTTCCCTGCGCTGATCCTGCACTGGCTTTTCCCCAACGCCGAATGGGCAAACCGCTTCTATGAGGTGATGAACCAGCAAGGGCCGCTCCACTGGGGCATCTACTGTATCCTGATTTTCTTTTTCGCCTACTTCTGGGTTGCCACGATGTTCCAGCCCACCCAGATCTCCGAGGACCTGAAATCCAACGGCGGCTACATTCCCGGGATTCGTCCTGGCAAGCCTACGGCAGATTTTCTCGACTATACGATGAGCAAGCTCACCTTTGCCGGTGCCATCTTCCTTTGCCTGGTCGCAATCGTCCCTCAGATGATGAGCTACTACTGGAAAGTGGATCCAAACACCGCCCAATTTTTTGGCGGCACGAGCATCCTGATCATTGTGGGAGTGCTGCTGGATGTCATGCGCCAGGTGGAAACCCATCTCATCCAGCAAAACTATGATGGATTCCTCAAACGCGGTCGTCTGAAGAGCCGTTATGAAGGTGACGGCACTTCCCGTGAAGGGCAATTGGCTGAAGCCTCCAAGCTGGTCTGGATCTGGGTGATTCTGGGTCTGCTCATTCTGATCGCTATCAGCACCTCGATTTACCGGAAGTCACTCGGTTGATCCCAAGGTATGAAGCGTAGTAATGCTCAAAGTGGAATTGCCCTGCGCAAGGGAGCCGAGCTGGACGGACTGAGGGAAGCGGGTCATACCGCCGCCGCCGTGCTGTTGAAGACCGTTTCATTGGTCCGCCCTGGCATCAGCACGGGTGAAATTGACGCCGCCGCAGCCCAGTTCATGACCGATGCCGGCTGCCGCAGCGCCTTCCTCAATTACCGCGGTTTTCCGGGCCAGATTTGTATCTCCCTTAACCAGGAAGTCGTGCATGGCATTGGCCGGCCCCGCCGGATTATTCAAAATGGGGACATCGTCAAAATCGATGTCGGCATTGTGAAAAACGGCTGGATCGGCGACAACGCCACCAGCGTGCCCGTCGGCGCCATCCGCCCTGAGGTGCACCAACTGCTCCGGGCCACGGAAGAATCCCTCCATGCGGCCATTGCTCTGGCTCAGCCCGGGGAAATGCTGCGGAAAGTTTGCGGCAGTGTCGAAGCCCTGGTCAAACGCTTCGGGTTTACCGTGGTGAAGCAATTTGTTGGACATGGCCTCGGCCGGAAACTCCATGAAAAACCTGAGGTGCCGAATTTCGATTCCGGGAAAATCAGGACCCGCCTTGAACCTGGTATGGTTATCGCTATCGAGCCAATGGTGAACATGGGCACCGGAGAAGTCGAAGTGTTGGCCGACCGCTGGACCGCCGTGACCCGCGATGGGATGCCCAGTTCCCATTTCGAACATACGGTTCTCATTACCGCAGATGGGCCGGAAATCCTGACGCCGCGGACCCGCCTGACGCCGCCGATGCAGGATGTAGCTTTGCTTAAAGCTTAAGGGGACCCTGGTGGATTTGAGCGCTTTCCTGATGGCGGTGTGGAAACAGCAGCGGCGGCGTCAACTTTTATCCGTGCCGGCGGGCAGGTGGGTGATCCAGTTTTCTGCAGCCAGCGTCTTCAATAACTCCTCCAGCAGCTTTATACTGTGCGGATGTCCCTGGTGGATCAGCAGCACGGCCCCGGGCTGCAGTCGGTGGCACAGCCGTTTGACCATTTTCGCCACATCTGACCGGCGGGTATCAAAGGCCCGGCGGGACCAGCCGAGGTATTGCAGCCCCAGTTCCTGCAGGATGGCGCCGGTAAATGGATTGCGGTAGCCCGCTGGGGCCCGGAACCAGGCAGGGGAATGACCTGCTGCTTCTGTCAGGATCCGGTTGGTTTCGGAAATCTCCCATCGTTGGGCAGTGGGTCCCCACGCCCAAAACTGCCCGGCTGGATGCGTCAGGGTGTGGTTGGCCACCTCGTGACCCGCAGAGGTTATTTGGTGGATCCACTCCGGATGTGAGGCCGCCCGTTGCCCAATGACGAAAAAGACCGCCTTCGCCTGATACTGCGCCAGGATCGCCAGCATCCCGGGAGTATCCGCGCAGGGACCATCATCGATCGTCAACACGATTGAGCGCCCCGGGATGGGACAGGACTGCAGGGCCAGGCAAAAGGGCGTGGAGCCGGTCCACAGCGTGATTGCCAGAAGCGGCAGGTGGACGCCTGCCATGGCCAGCAGTCCAGCCTCCCAGCCAAGCAGCCAGCCCACGCTCAGGGCGGCCAGATGAAATAGCACCAGAGCGGTTTGGAGGCGGGGCACGGTCAGCATGGCAGAGGGATCAGGACAGCCATTTTCGCCCCAGCCAAAGCAAAAGATTCAGCACGGAAAAAGAAAGCCACGATACACACACCCAGGAAACCCAGCCACCCCCACGGCACTGCGCGGCGGCATACAACGTCATGAAAATGAGGCAACCCCAATCCTGAGCCATTTCGCGGCTGCCATATTTCCCGGCGAACCAGGGACTAACCAGGGCAATCAGGGCCATGATCAGGTGTGGCAGAAAGAACAGAATCAGGGCAATCAGGGGCAGGCGCAACCAAAGGGCCGGGATCCCAACGGTAACTGGCACGGCCCAGGTGCCCGTGAGCAGTATCGTTGCTATCGCGAGAAACCACGCTTCCCCGGAGTGGTTTCCACTGACCGGGGCAGGGTAGGGGGAAACGCCCTGCGGGAGCCCCGCTGGAAAGCAGCGTTCCAGACAGCGGAACAGGGGAGTCAAGGCGCGTGGGGTCATGGCGCAAAAGCGGGCTCGAAGACCAACCACTGATCAGGGTGGGAAATAATCACCATTTCCAACAAAGCCGTCCAGCGGGCCGCCAGTGCCTCGGCAGCTGCGGCGCGCGGGATGCCATGCTCCGGCAAAAGGGCCGGGTGAAAAGACACCCGGTAGCGGCGGTGCCCGAGTCTTCTGACAAAAGCTGGGAGGCAGCAGGCTCCCGAAGCCGTTGCCAGAGCGAAGGGGCCTTTGGGCAGGAGCCACGTTTTAGCTCCGTCCGGCAAGGGCAGCACCGTCAGGCCCGCTAGCGCGCGGTCGGCCTGCAGGGCCACCCAATCCCGCCGTTGCAGAGCCCGGAGCAGCTCCACGGCGAGCACGCTCTCGCTGGAGTTATACAAGGCCGTGTAGCTGCCGTGTTCCATGCGCCGCAGTCCCTCTTCCCGCAGCCGCTGCAGTTGCGGGTGCCGCTCCGGTAGACGCACCGCAAAGAAATGCCGCTCCATCTTTTCCGCAAAAAATGCGGCAGCACTGTCATAACTTCCCATATGGGCCGTGCACAACATCACCGGCCTCTCCTGGGCCGCAGCCGCCTCAAAGTGTTCCAGACCTTCCACCTCCCAGGCCAGCACCCGGCCCCCTTGTTGGAAGCGGATGCCATCCACCGCTGCCCGGGCAAACTGGTAAAACGTGCGCCACGCCAGCCAAACCCGGGCCGGTCGGGAATGCCCCGGCAGGAGCGCTTTAAGATTCCCCAGCACCGCCCGGCGCTGGGATCCTGCCAGCAGAAAAACCAGCAGACTCCATCCCGCAATATGGGGCATTTCCAACCACGAAGGGCAGGCCCGCACCCCACCCATCAGCAGCCGCCACGGCACATCCCCATACAGTGACCACCGGGACGGAGCAGGAGGCAAGGGTTCAGGAATTCCGGGCATAAGGTGCAGCAGCCCTCAGGATGGCCCGTGGCCCCGCCTGCTGTCAATGCATCCTCTTTATCCTCGATAAAGCCGCCGGGGTCCGGGTGTTGTGGTGGGGAAATCGCAGGGAGGCCGGAGCCTGGCAGAAGGAGCGGGGGCACTGTGAGGTTATTATAAAATTGAGAGCCGGGAAGTTCAGTCAGTTTCACAGATTCTGACTTGACTGGGCCACTGAAATCGATAACCGCTCGGGCGTTATGATGGTTCATCAGTCAGCTTTCCGGGTATTCCTTGTTTGGGCATTATGCTCGTCGGCCTTGCCCGCCTGCAGTAGCAGGGACGAGGTCGCTCTGGCCAGGGAGTTCCGGGCCAAAGCAGAAGTGGTCCGTAAGGAAGCAGGTCCTATCGCTGCTGAAATTGAAGCCGTGCAGCAAAACATACGGGACGTCGAAAAAGACGATATCACCGGTCCGGATGCGGTTGCAGTCCGCAGCGTTAAAGAGAAGGAAATCCAAGTCGAATCGGAGCGGCTGCAAAAATTGGTGGAGGGGCTGAAGTCCGCCAATAGCCAGTTGGCAAAACAGCAAGCTGAATTTGCCAAAAAGTATCTTAAACCTTGAACTCTGTCCGCAGCTTCTCCCCGTATGGAAATTAGCACTACAGCCTGGGCAACGGTGGCCGTCGTAATCGTCACTTTTGGTGCTATTGTCATCTATTCCATAGAACGCGAAGTGATCAAAAGTGATCTGCTAAAAGCTAAAAATGAATTCAGTTCCGAACAATCGGTATTGGAAACCCGGCAGAAAACCCTCACAGAACGCAAGGCGTCCTTTGCATCGGCACAAGCCCGGGCCACCTTCATCAGGGAATCGGAGTTCAAACTTCAGCAGCAGGAGGAACAAAACGCCAAGGCTCTAATCGAAGTCACAGTCTTGAGGGATGCCTGGACAAAAACACGGGCGGCCTTTGCCAAGGATATCGAAGAAGTTAGGCAGAAGACCATGGACCAAGTGATTCCGGAGTTGGTTCTCAACGATGGAAAGCGCTTAAAAAGCGCCCGCTTCAAGGAAATGAAGGAACAAATCGCTATTTTGGAGCATGCAGAAGGCATCGCACGCATCCCTGCGGACAATATGCCTCCGGACTGGTTCGGGCGCTTGGCCCTGGGGTGGAATCCCAAATTATCTTCCGATTTGTCGGGCAAGCCGGATGAGGAGGTGGTGGCAGTGCCTGAAACACCCGTTAAAACCATCGAGCAGGCCCAGGAGGAACACCGGGACAGCGTGAAGCGTGAAGATGTCAATGATGCTGTTGCTAGAATCAAAGTGTTGGAACGGAAAATCATTGAGGCAGAACGGTCCCGTGCCAATCAATTTAAAATTCAGCAGGAATATGCCTACAAGCATCAACTGGCTCTGGCCAAAGGCAACAGCAGCAGTCATAACGTGAAACGCGACGCTGCAGGGGCAGCAGTCGAAGCGATCTCCAATCAGATCAACGCCGCCAGGGAGCAGATTCAGAAACTGAATGAGGAAATCCAGACCAAGCAGGGGGCGTTTCGTTAGAGTTGAATGGTGTGCGTGGGCCGTTACCGGGTCAGCCTGACAGCGCGCCAGCCCGGCGGTTTTACGCTGCGGTGGACACCATTCCCATTCCCCTGCCGGATCAATCGACAATGCCCTTCGAATCCTCCAATGCGGTTGACTAGGCATGGATCCGGCTGCCTCCGATGAAGACCCCAGTGGGCCCCTACCAGGCGGCAGGGATCAATGACATGCCTGACGCACCCAGCAGTGATGGAACCCCGTTTACGACGGGTCCTCATTGTTGGCAAAGCGGGATACCAGGTGCCAGCCAAGGGGTCGAATCTAAAGCTTTGGAAGTCAGGTTACCTATTCGCCCGGCCAAAGACGGAGACGGAGGAAGCCGCTTATTTCAAGCCCATGGCTGCTGCTACTGAAACGCGATGCCATGGGGCGTGTCCATTACAGCCGGGAACAGCGCGAAGCGCTTTTGGATGAGTTTGAGCACAGCGGTCTGAAGGGGGCGGCTTTCGTGCGGACGGTGGGGATCAGTTATCCTACCTTTGCCAACTGGATCCAGCAGCGGCGTCATGCCCGGGGCGATTACCGCCCGCTGCTTGAGGCAGCATTTTTTTCAAACATTGGTAATCCGTAATCCGTGTGTTTCGTGCCTGTAATCTGTGGTTTCCCACTGCGGTGTTCAGGATGAATTTCACGGGTTCCGGGTGAGCCGCCGGAAGCTGGAGGCCGTTTCTGATGCCTGGCATTTTGCGCCTGGGTGGCTATTTCCCGTGGGGTCCAGCGGTCTTTTCCAGAGCGGCGAGGCGTTCGAGGATGCTGCCGATTTTGCGGATGTGGACCCATTGCTTCCGGACTTCGGAGGCGGGGCCGGCGGGGTAGCCCATGTATTGGCCTTTTTTGAGGATGGATTTGGTGACGCCGGCGCGGGCTCCGATGACGAGCTGGGCTCCGATGTCGAGGTGCCCGGCGATGCCGGCCTGGGCAGCGATGACGGTGTAGTCTCCGACGCTGGTGCTGCCGGCGATGCCGACCTGGGCGACGATGATGCAGTGTCGGCCGATGGTGACGTTGTGGCCAATTTGCACCTGATTGTCGATTTTCGCGCCTTCGCGAATCCAGGTGCGGCCAAACCGGGCGCGGTCGATGGTGGTGTTGGCTCCAATTTCCACGTCGTCGTCGATCTGGACGTAGCCAACCTGGTCGATTTTGAGGTGGCGGCCGTTGACGAATTCGTAGCCGAAGCCATCGGCACCGATGACCACGCCGGCGTGGAGAGCCACGCGGTGGCCGAGTCTGGTGTGATGATAGAGGGTGACCCGCGGATGGAGCAGGCAGTTTTCGCCGATCTCCACGGCATCGCCGAGGACGCAACCGGCTCCAATTTCGGTGCCATGGCCGATCACGACTCCCGCGCCGATGAGGGCTCCGGCGTGAATGCAGACCGTGGCTGGATCAAATTGCGCGGTGGCATCGATCACGGCTGAGGGGTGCACTCCTGGGATAAAGACGCGGGCAGGTGGCACGACGGCTTTTACGACTTCCGCGAACGACGCGGAGGGGTTGGCTACTTTCAGGAGGATGACCCCGGGGATTTCCCCGGCAAAATCCATGGGCACCAGCACAGCGGAGGCTTTGGTGGCGCGCAGGTCAGGGAGGTAGCGCTCGTTGCCGTAGAAGCTGAGTTCTCCGGGGCGGGCTTCCTTCAGGGCGGCAAAGCCGGTGAGCACGAGGTCATGGCGAAGGGCGGGATCCGGCGTGGCTCCGGTGAGCGTGGCCAGTTGGGTGAGAGATAGCTCCACAGGGATTCCTTGTCGAAAATGCGGTCAGGGACGGAGAGGCCACTGCCGGTCAGGTGCTCCGGGGGAAGCACGCGGATTTATTTGGCCTTCTTGTCCTTATCGGGTTTTTCAGCCGTCGTGGGAGTCGCCTCCTCAGGGGGAGCGTTCTTATTCAGCTCGGTGATGACATCGGTGCTGAAGTCCACGGCGTCCTTGCTGTGAAGGAGGAAGGGGACGCCGCTGGGGGACATGCCGCTTTTATCGAAGACGAGGTCGTAGTTGTCGCGCTTGGCTTTTTCTTCCACGCGGCTCTTGATGTCCTCAAGGAGGCCTTTGCGCATGCGCATGACCTGCTCCTGGAGCTGGGATTCGCGGCGGCGGCGGAATTCTTCCATGTCCCGTTCCAAGGCGCGGGCTTCGGAGATGATTTCCTGGGCTTCCTTCTGTTTCTGGGCTTTCAGTTCCTCGTTGACCAGCTTGTCCTTGAGGACTTTTTCAATATCATTCCATTTGGTGATCAGGTCGCGGTATTTGGCGCTGCGCTCGTCCAGTTCCTTTTTGGCCTTGGATTTGTCCTCGTTGACCTTTTTTTCGGCGTCCTTGGTCTTAAAATATTCTTGGAAGACGCGTTTCATATCCACGATGCCGACTTTCATCTCCTGAGCGGAGGCGGGCAGGGCGGTGGCAGTGGAGAATGCAGCAGCCGCGAGAGCCGCGTGGAACAGGGAACGGGAGGTCATAAATGGATGGGGACTGGGATAAAAAAGGTCCAGCGTGCAGGACTGCGTGATAGAAGCAGCCACCCGACTGGTGCGCAAGGTAAAATGCGCCGCTGGAGCAGTTCCCGACTTAAACAAAAAAAAGTTTGTTGCGGCACACCGATTGCCTTAGATAAATACCCGTGCCATTCCATTTCCCATTCCCACCATGTCAGAAGCCGTAACCACCCCCACCGATTTGTCCCCTGCCCACCGCAGCCTTTTTGATAAAGCCGCTGCCTCGGTCAAAATGCAAAATGCCAGCTACGCCGTCCAGCTGCTGCTGCCCATTATTAAGGAAGTGCCCAGTTTTCTGGAAGGCCGCAAGACGCTGCGCACCGCTGCAGCGCTGGCCCACTCCGGCAAAAAGAAGCTCATCGATACCTCGGCCCTCGCCGTGATGAAGCTCAAAACCAAGGCCGCTGCGGACCCGCTCGGCGTGCTCTATGACCTTGAGGAAATCCTCGCCACGGACCCCTTCAACCCTTCGGCGAATGAAATGCTCTTCACTGCCGCCAATGCCGCGAAGATGGAGCAGACCGCTGCCTTCGGCCTGGAGATGATCATGAAAGGTCATCCGAGCAACATCAAGAACATGCATAAGCTGGCGGAGCACTACATGAATATCAACGATCCGGAGAAGGCCATCGTGGTGTTCAACAACATTCTGAAGGTGGACAACTCCGATGGGGAAGCCCGCCGCGGGGTGACCAATGCCAATGCCCGGCAGTCCATGAACAAGCAGAAGTGGGAGGGGGGCGATGGCGGCGACTTCCGCAAGCTCCTCAAAAACCAGGAGCAGGCCAAACAACTGGAGGCCCAAAACCGCATCGGTGCCACCAAGGAGCAGATGATGGAGCAACTGGCCTATCTGGGTGCCGAATACGAGGCTGACCCCAATAACGTGGACACCTCGCGCAAGATTGGTGAACTCTACGAGCGCCTGGACGACTACGCGAGTGCCCTCTCCTATTTCCAGTGGGCGCTGCAGCTCAGCAATGGGGACGCCTCCCTGGAAACAAAAGTCAACAAAATCCAGGACCGCCTGGACGAGTCCACCATCGCCCAGCTCCAGGCCACGATTGACGCCGACCCGACTGCCGATTCCGCCGAGGCGGCCCGTGAGCAATTGAAAGACCTGCAGCAGGTGCGTATCGAAAAACTGGTCACCACTTCCCGTGACCGCGTGGAGCGGAACCCCACCGATCCCCAGCTCCGCTTCGAATTAGGCATCAACCTTTTCAATGCCGGACACCCCACCGAGGCGATCCCCGAACTCCAGCGCGCCAAGAACAACCCCGCGATCCGGAACAAAGCCATGCTGGCCCTGGCCAAGTGTTACGAAGCCAAGAACATGCTCGATCTTGGCGTCCGCCAGCTTCAGGAAGCCGCGGGCGAAATCCCCACTCTCGATGCGGTGAAAAAGGAGATCCTATACACCTTGGGGAACATCCTCGAGAAAATGGGCCGCAAGGAGGAATTCCTTGACGCCTTCAAGCAAATCTACGAAGTGGACTACGGCTACAAGGACGTGGCCACCCGCGTGGAAAGCTCTTATTGAAGCCTTGGACGGGTGCCATCGGTTCCCCGGTCTGGTAATCTTCCCTCCGTTTTCCCCAAACCCCGGCCTGCCCTGGCCGGGGTTTTGTTTTTTCAGGTGGCCTGCGGGGTGAAAAAGATAAATAAAAATTCATCCAGAATTTGAACCTTGGTCCGCTTCCGTTATGTTGCGCGGTCACCTGCTCCCAATTTAACCACCAAACCAATCATGAACGACTATTATCCGCACCAGGATTATTCCTCCGCCGCCAGTGCCTCCGAGGTGGACCGCACCACCTTCATCCGCCAGACCTACCTCCATGTCGCCGGGGCTCTGGGAGCTTTTATCGTCTTGGAAACCATGATCATGGCCACCCCACTGGCACCAGCATTGGCGCAGCTCATGATGGGCGGGCGTTTTTCATGGCTGATCGTGATCGGGATTTTTATGCTCGTTTCCCACATCGCGAATAAATGGGCTCTTTCTGCCACCAGCCTCCGCACGCAATACCTGGGATTGGGGCTCTACGTGGTGGCGGAAGTGCTGATCCTGTGCCCCTTGCTGCTGATCGCTTCAAGTGTTGGCGGTGAAGGCATCATCATGCGCGCGGGCCTGATCACCATGGGTGTCTTCGTCGGGCTCACCTGGGTCGCCTTCACCACTGGCAAGGATTTTTCCTTCCTCGCTGGATTCCTGAAAGTCGGCTGCATCGTGGCCTTGGTGACCATCGTAGTCGGCATTGTTTTCGGGTTTAATCTTGGCCTTTGGTTTACCGGTGCGATGCTCCTGCTCGTGGGGGCTATAATCCTTTATCAAACTTCCAACGTGATCCACCACTATCATACCTCCCAGTATGTCGCCGCCGCTTTGGGCCTTTTCTCCAGCCTGGCGACCCTCTTCTGGTATGTCCTGCGTTTGCTCATGTCCCTCACCAGCCGGAATTGAGGTTCCGCTCCAGCTTGCCGGAAGCGGTCACCAGAACCTGGAGATTCCGTTTACCGGTTAGTTCCTTTGGAAATCATGGCCAGCCAACGTTGGCTGCGGTAGAATTCACTGGACTTGAGAAGCCAGCGCCGGTGCAGCAGCCAGGAGACCACCAGACAAGCTCCGCCGGGCGCGGCGAGCTGATAGAAGGGAATTTCCTGGCGCAGCAGCACCGGCATCGCGATCACCATGGCTGGGGCCAGCACTACGCCCATGCCGACGGCCACCGGGAAGCGGGGAAAACGCACCATCCCGGCCTGTGATAAACTCATGAGCGAACCCACCAGCAGGAAAATGGAAAGGGCGTGCCACAATTCCCCCGAAGAGCGGCCCATCACCAGCGATACCACCCCGAACATGCTGAAAAGCGCCAGGCAATAGATGAAAGGGCGTGCCGTTAAAAGCAGCGCCTGCTGGCCCAGCGTGATGGGCATCGCCCGGAAAACCCGGGCCGCCCCGACTGCCCTCGCAAACAGGGGAAAGGTGATCATGCTGCACACCAATCCCAGGGTCAGGTAGGTATTGGCGGATCCTCCGATGGCCGCACTGACACCCGAACTGGAAAGGCGAGCCATGCCTTCCATCATCCCCATGATGATGACGATCATCCCACACATGGGAATCAGCAGACCGAGTTCCAACTGAAACCAGAGCATCCATCCGCCGGAGCCGGAAAGGGCGGCAGAAGGCGTGCGCAGGGCAGAGCTTGCGGGCACCGCCGCCCGGGTTTCTGCCCGCGCCACCAGTATGGAGCGGGTGGTGAACCAGGAGGCGATGGATAATCCAACCAGCAGGAGCAGGAGGATCCTGCCACCGGCGAGGATCCCATCCCAGCCGGCCGGCAGCATGAAGGAGATCCATAAGGTCGCGGACAGGCTCAGGCCCCAGGCCAGTCCGATCACGGTGTCCCGGATGCGCCCGGAAAGCGTGGCCGCTGGCCGGGTGGGCAGACTGGTCAGGAGAAACTGCATGGTCCCGGAAAGGAGCACCGAAATGGTGAGGTGATAGCTCATCAGACTCCACGAGGGGCCGTTCGATCTGAAAATCAGGCAAAACCCAGTAGCGGTGATCATGCTCAGCAAGGTCAGCACCGGGCTGACCGCGGCCACGGCAAACCACAGGCCCCGTGCCAGCACTGGCCGGGTGATCGGCAGGCCCAGGCAGGGGCGGACCAATCCCCGGGTGAAGTCCATTGACATCGCTACGGCGGCCAGCATCTCGAAGTGCAGCTTCGCGCCTTCCTTATACAGGATCCAGCCGAGCGTGGTGGCGGCGAAATGGATGACAAAGACCCAATTCCAGCGGCGGATGAAATCCAGCGTGACCGGATTCATGCGGCCTCCTTTCCCTGGGCAGTGACCGCCAGGAAAACCTCCTCAAGGGAAAGTTCGGTTTGGGAATGGATCCTCAGGCCGCGGGCTTCCAGGGTGGGGGCTGGATGCAGCTCCATATCGACCACGGCCAGCCAGCGGCCCGCCTCCTGCCGCCGGAGATGAAACCCTGACATCGCGGGCACGGCAGGTGCATCCCCCAGGGAATACTCCACCATGCGGTGCCGCGCCACCAGACTGGCGGCCGGTCCCTCACAGAGCAGCCGGCCCTTGGCCAGGATCCCAATATGATCGGCAAAGCGTTCCAGATCCTGCAACTGGTGGGAGGAAATCAGCACGGTGCGCTGCTCATCCTGCACCATCTTCAGCAACTCACTGAAAAGAACCTGCTTCGATTCCGGATCCAAGCCGGTGGTCGGTTCATCCAGCACCAGCACCTGGGGGGTGGGACAGAGGGCCAGCAGCAGCGAGAGCTTGGTGCGGGCCCCAAAGGAGAGCGCGGCGATCTTTTCGTCAGGATGCAGCCGGAACAGATCCAGCAGCCGCAGGCATAGGGCCTCATCCCAAGCCGGATAAAAATTCCTCACAAAGCGGATGGCCTGGCCGGTTTTTCCCCAAAGGGCAAAAGAGGTGTCAGGGCTGGCATAGGTCACCACCTGTTTCATCTCGCGTTCCTGGGATTCATGATCAAACCCAGCGGCCCGCAGGGTGCCGGCATCCTGGTCCCCCATGCCGAAGAGCAGGTCCAGCGTGGTGGATTTTCCGGACCCATTTGGCCCGATCAAGCCATAGATGGCCCCCGCAGGAACCGTGAGATCAAGCGGACCCAGGGTGAACCGGGGGAACGATTTGCGCAGACCGCGGATTTCGATAGCTGGCGTTTTCATAGTTTAGTGAGGTGATCGAGGGTTTCCTGGAAAAACTCCGGCAATGCGGCTTGGGGGATGCCGCCTTCCTGCGCTTCCCGCGCGGCTTCGCGGATCAGTTCCCGGGCATGGGCCAACTTGGACTCCCGGCTGAGATTCCCCCCATGCTCCGCTACAAAAGTGCCCAACCCCTGGCGGCGGTAAATGATGCCTTCCTTTTCCAACTCCTCGTAGGCCCGCTTCACCGTGATCAGACTGACCATCTGGTCCGCCGCCAATTGCCGGAAGGACGGCAGCGCGCTGCCCGGCAGCAAGCGGCCCTCGCTGATCTCCCGTTTCAAGCCCGTCACGATCTGATCATACAGCGCCCCGGGAGCCGCCGGGGAAATCGGAGGCAGGTAGAGGCGGGGGACGTCGTCGCTCATAAGATGATTTTACTGTATATAAGCAATAGTTACAGTTGTCAAGCCATGGGTTCATGGATTTTTCTAGCACTCCCTCCCGCCGCTCCTTTGACCTCGTCACTGATGGGTCAGCTTGCATGAAAGCAAATTTTGGAGCCGGGGACTGTTCTACCCACCCTCCCCTGCATTTCCCAAATCCACCCGTTCCCCAGCTGAAAACCCCCAACACAATAATGATTAAGCATTTTCCCAGCCCTCTTTCCCCTCCCGGACCCGCGGTGGCGTCTATGGTCGAAGGCTCTCGTTCCCAAGAGTTAAACCAGGTGGTGGCCGCACGAACCAAACGTCTGCCATCCTATAAAGAGGCGCGGCATCGGTAGGGCTGACCAGACCTCCATAATTTTGTATCGGAGCGGGCCCAAAGGACCAGGAGTCACGCACACCGCAGGAAAGGGGTAGAACCGCCAGCCGGCGCGGTCTGCATGGGAAAGAACAATCCACTTACGTAGCCAGCCAGCCCCGGGCGTCAATGGAAGCACCTGAAATTCAATTTAATCTGAATGAAAGGGAACGGCCGCTTCCCGCTGGGCTCCATGCCACACCGCCTCACCGGACAATCCGCCCACTCCCTTCAGCCAAGGGGATTCCCGGAGCATCGTTCTGGACGTCCTTGAGCAAAAAGGATATGGAGCCGTCGCCCGCTTCCATCCCTTCGTGCTTCCCTTGAATGCCAAAAGGTAAGCAAGACCTCTCCTCCTTCACGTGCCAGCAATCCTCCCGGGAGCCTGCAGGCACCCTTTTCACCTCCATCGCGCTATGAGCAAAAGCCAACTCGACCAGATTGAAGCCGGCCGAACCGATCTGGTGTTCGATTACCTTGTATCGGGCCATCCGGCGGTTTCGCTGGGCAATGGAGGAATACCGCTCATTCATTGGTGCGCCTACCACGGGGATGTCAGTGCTATTAAATATCTGCTAACCCAGGGGGAGTCACTGCAGTCACTGGGGGAGAACTACGACCTGAATGGGGCTGTTTTCCACGGACATCCGCAGCTCTGCGAATATCTCATCGGACAGGGGGCGGACGTCAACTTCCCTCAGCCTGATACCGGAGAGACTCTGTTGCATGCCGCCCTGTGCACCGCCGGGCGGCAACGCCATGATCAGGTGCTCAAATTGCTCCTGGCCAATGGGGCGGATCCCAATTGCGTAACCAGGCCATCCGTGGAAACCCAGGCCTTCATGCGCGATATCCGGACCCGGGCGGAGACGCCCCTGCACCGCGCGGCGGCGTTTGGCACGGAAAAAACCATTCAGATGCAGCTGGATGCCGGGGCCCAGATTGATGCCAAAGACATGAATGGGGATTCTCCCCTCACCTGGGCCAGTTGGTATCTGAGTCCCCGAGCTATCCTGAAAAAACTGTGCTATGGGAATTTCCGCGCGTAAGGGCGGCTTCCTACCTCAAGGCCCGGCGTGGGTCAGGCTTTCCCAGGCCATGTTGATCGTGGAGGAGAAATCCATGGGGCGGACCCTGGTGCGGAGCAGGCGTTCCGTGAGGGGGAGCGGGAGCTGGCGGCGCCCGTGGAAATGGTGCCAGGCAATTTCCCAGGTGGGCTGCAGGCCAGAGGCTTGATAGCCGGCCGGCAGGCTCCCGATAGGCAAGGGCTCGCCGAGCAGGAGCCCGGCATGGAATTCCAGGGCCGCCGTGAGCCGCTTTTCCTCTCCGGCGTAGAGGTCCAGTCCCTGATGCCAAGCGATTTCCGCGCTATTGATCGTGGAAGCCAGGCCCTGCTGGAAGTGGTGGCCGTAGTCCCGGCAGGTTTCCTGGCAGAGACCATCGGAAAACCCGGGCGGGTTGAACCAGTATTTCCGCAGTTCCGCTTCGCTGGCCAAGCCGGGGGCTCCGATCGGGGGGCGGGGCAGGGGGCCGTCTTTTTTCAGGTAGAGCCAGGCCGGCACCCGCTGGCGCCAGAGAGCCACAGCGCGGTCGAAGGTGGGTTTGTCGTCATTGAAAACGCCGATCGCCATGAGGGCATCCACCATGGCCAGTTCCCAGTTGCCATTGAAGCTGGCATTACCGGGCTGCAGCACCGGCAAAAACACCTGCTGCAGCATGCGGGAGAATTGCTGGATTTCCGGCGTCGTCCATTTTGGATAGCTGGAGCGCAGGATTTCCCCGGCCAGGGGAAAGACGGATCCGCACCACGCCGCGACCAGTTCCTTCTGTTGGTCCTGGCTGGTGATGGTCTCCAAGGTAGCCGCCCATGCGTTCAGGATGCCGGCTGATTTTTTCGCGCAGGCTTCGTCTCCGGTAAAATACCAAAGGAGAGCCAGGGTGTAGGCGGCGGTGGCATCGTCATTGGCCTGGGATGCTTCTTTGCTATTGGCATCAATGGCCCGGCGGGCTTTTGGGCTCCAGGCGGGATTTCCAAAAGGAGAATGCTTCAGGCGTTGGAACATGGCCTGCCAAGGTTCGGCTTTAGCCTGGATTTTTTCCCTGATGAAGTCCAGTTCTGCCTTTGAATTCAATAAGCCTGGGTGAGTGAAGGACTTGGTTTTGGTGGTGGCGGCGGCCTCAGCGGTGGGTGGTGCGGCGGTGACTGCAATCTGCCATGGGATCACCAAGACGGCGATGCAGCATCGCATAAACCGCAGGCCTGGGGTCGCGCGGGGCAGGGCAGGGCTGGAGGAGGAAAAACGCATGACGGGATTTCGGTGGGATTTCAAGCAGGTCTGCAACCTGAGGGGGAGAAGCAGGACGGGACAGCCAAATTTTCTGCATTTTTTGAGGGCGTTTTTGGTGGGGAATTCTCCTTGAGTGGACCCTGGGGAAGGACTGGCCATGATTTCTTCCGTTTGACACTGCCCCGGCGCTGAATGACAGCGCTGAGGGTATAAGGCCACGCCAACCGGGCCGATTTACCTTTATGATAGACGACATTCCTCTTGGACTCAGCTTCGATGACGTGCTGCTGATCCCGCAATTGACCGAGATCCTTCCTGCGGAAGCGGATTTGAGGACGAAACTGGCCCCGGGCTTGGAATTAAATGTGCCGATCCTGTCTTCGGCGATGGATACGGTGACGGAGGCGGAATTGGCGATCGCTTTGGCCCGTGAAGGCGGTCTGGGGGTGATTCACCGGAACATGCCGATCCCCCAGCAGGCGGATCAGGTGCGCCGGGTGAAGCGCTCGGAAAATACCGTGATCGACCAACCCTTCACCGTCAGTCCGGACCTGACTTTAGCCAATCTCATGATCATCATGGATCAGCGCGGCGTGGCGGGCTTCCCCGTGGTGGATGATGAGGGGAACCTAGCCGGCATGGTCACCAGCCGGGATGTTTGGTATATTCAGGACACCAAAGCCACCGTCCGCGACGTGATGACCCCGCGCGACCACCTCGTGGTAGCGCCAGCCAACACGTCCCTGGAGGAAGCCCGCGCCATTCTTTACGACCGACGCATCGAAAAACTCCCTCTCGTGGATGCCTCCGGCAAACTGGCAGGGATGATCACCACCCAGGATATCAAAAAGCGCGAGATGTTCACCCATGCCGCCAAGGACAAACGCGGCCGGCTGCTCGTCGCCGCCGCCGTGGGCGTGGGTGGGGATTGTTTCGAACGCGCCGCTGCCCTGGTGCAAGCCGGGACGGATGCGCTCTTCATTGATGCGGCCACCGGCCACACTTCCCGGGTGATGGATGTGGTGCGGCAGCTCAAGCAAACCTATGGCGACCTGCCGGTGGTGGCTGGCAATGTGGTCACGGAGCATGGCGCGAAGGATTTGATCGATGCCGGGGTCAGTGCTGTGAAGGTTGGGGTCGGTCCCGGCTCGATTTGCACCACCCGCGTCATCAGCGGCGTCGGCGTGCCGCAGTTCACCGCGATCCAAAACGTGGCCGCCTATGCCCGGGGCAAAGGCGTCGCCGTCATCGCGGATGGCGGCATTCGCTATTCCGGGGATATTGTTAAGGCGCTCGCCGGTGGGGCGGATCTGGTAATGTTGGGCTCCCTGCTTGCCGGCACCAGCGAAAGCCCTGGCAGCATGGTCAACTACCAGGGCCGGACGTTTAAGGAATACCGTGGCATGGGCAGCCTCAAAGCCATGCGCGCCGGCAGCAGCGACCGCTATGGTCAAAACGCCAGCGGCAAACTCGTCGCCGAAGGCGTGGAAGGACGCGTCCCCTTCAAAGGCCGCCTGCGCGAAGTCGTCTTCCAGCTCATGGGCGGCCTCCGCTCCGGCATGGGGTATCTCGGAGCGGCCAATCTCCACGAACTCCGCAGCCGCGCCTCCTTCGTCCGCATCACTGCCGGCGGCCTCCGCGAGAGCCACACCCACGACATCGTGGTCACCGAGGAGCCGGTGAACTATCAAAGTCTGTAATGGATGGGATCCAGACGCTTGGGTAGCCCATTTCCCCATTTCTACTTTTCCCATTTCCCCATTTTCTCCCATGGATTCCCAACACATCGCCGTCATCGATTTCGGCTCGCAATACACGCAACTCATCGTCCGCCGCATCCGCGAGCAGGGCTTCTTTTCCAAGCTGTATCAACCGCATGAACTGAAGCAGACCGGCACTCCAGCGGCGGTCATTCTCAGTGGCGGGCCCCGCAGTGTGACCGAGGAAGGCGCACCGGATATTGATCTGGACTACCTGCAAAGCCTGGAAGTGCCGATTCTGGGGGTTTGTTACGGAATGCAGTTGCTGTCCAAAAAACTCGGCGGCCGCGTCGCGCCGGGGAACACCCGTGAGTATGGCCCGGCGCAGTTGGTGCCCTGCATCGATAACTCCCTTTTTGCCGGGCTCAGCCCTTCCGCGCAAATCTGGATGAGCCATTCCGATACCGTGAAGCAGCCCCCGCCGGGAGCGGCGATTCTCGGCAAAAACCAGCACGGCGTCCCCGTCGCCCTGCAGTTCGGGCCGGAAATCTTCGGCATCCAGTTCCACCCGGAAGTCAGCCATTCCCATGAGGGCCCGATCATCCTGAAAAACTTCCTGTCCCTCGCCACCGATGCCAAGCCCTTCCGCATCGAGGACTTCAAGCAGGAACTGATCGGCCAAATCCGTGAAAAATGCCACGGGCGGGAAGTCGTTTGCGGTGTCTCCGGCGGCGTGGACAGCACCGTGCTTGCCGTATTGTTAAAAGAAGCGGGCGTGCCGCATCGCGCCATCTTCGTCAATAACGGCCTGCTCCGCTTGAATGAAGTCGCCGAAGTCCAGGCCCAGTTCCAACAACTCGGCGTGAACCTCGAAACCATTGATGCCGCTGACCAATTTCTCAACGCCCTTGCCGGCCAGACCGATCCCGAGAAAAAGCGCACCATCATCGGCAATAACTTCCTCGACGTCTTCTGGGAAGCGGCGGCCAATGTGGATATCCTCGCCCAAGGCACGCTGTATCCTGACGTTATCGAAAGCGCTACCAGCGGCTCCATAGCCAGCAAAATCAAGACCCACCACAACCGGGTGGACCGCGTGATGGCCCTGCACAAGGAGGGCCGCGTGCTGGAACCCCTGGCCGAACTCTTCAAGGACGAAGTCCGTGCGCTCGGAGCCAGCATGGGCATTCCCTATGACATCCTGCACCGGCATCCTTTCCCCGGTCCTGGTCTCGCGGTGCGCTGCCCGGGCGAGGTCACGGAAGAAAAGCTGCGCATCATCCGCGAGGGCGATGCCATCTTCATGCGGATGCTGAAGGAACATGGCCATTACGACAAAGTCTGGCAGGCCTACTGCGGCCTCATCCCCGTGAAAACGGTGGGGGTGAAAGGCGACGAAAGAAGTTATGAATTTGCCGTGACCCTGCGCGCCGTTACCAGCGAGGACGCCATGACGGCTGATTTTGCCAAGCTGCCCTGGGAATTCCTCGGCTTGGTCAGCAACGCCATCCTGAACGGCGTCAAAGGCATCAACCGGGTCCTCTACGACATCAGCACCAAGCCCCCGGCGAGCATCGAATGGGAATAGCCGCTTCATTTTTTTTCCTGACGTGATCCCCACCCCACCCGCCGGCACCCAGATTGTCGTTCATGCTGCTGTTCCCGGATCGCATGGCGCTATCGTGCATCCCCGTGGTGCCGTCGGGGTGATCACCCGCACCCCGGTCGCAGGCGAGGTGCATTTTCTGATCCGCTTTCCGGATGGATTCGAGATCAGCCTGCCCCGGGATGGATTTGAAGTCCTAAGGGAATTCCGCCGCCGCCTTGGGCAGGAGGAGATTCCTGGCCAACCGGCGGAAGACTTTGATCTGGAGTCAATGGTCATCCTGCGCTGCGTAATCGGATCCCGGGCCTACGGACTGGAAACGGAAGCCTCCGATACCGACCGGCGCGGGGTTTACCTTGCCCCCGCAGACCTCGAGTGGTCGCTTTTTGGTGCGCCGGAGCAGTTTGAAGATAACGATGGCCAATGGTGCCTGTGGGAATTGAAGAAATTCCTCATCATGGCGCTCAAGGCCAACCCCAACATCCTCGAGTGCCTCTACTCGCCCCTGGTGGAAACCGCGACGCCTCTGGGCGAGCGCCTGCTGGGCCTCCGCGGGGCCTTTCTTTCCCAGATGATCTTCCAGACGTTTAACGGTTATGCGATGAGCCAGTTCCGGAAGTTGGAACAGGACCGCCGCAGCATCGGCACGGTGCGCTGGAAGCACGCCATGCACCTGCTGCGCCTGTTGATTACGGGAGCGAGCACCCTGCGCACCGGGGAGGTGCCCGTGCGAGTGCAGGCCCACCGCGATGCCCTGCTCGCTGTGAAACGCGGTGAAGTCCCATGGGCCGAAGTGGACGCCTGGCGCCTCAACCTTCACGAAGATTTTTCCCTCGCCCTCATCGGAACCAAGCTCCCCGAACGCCCCGACTACGAGGCGGCCAACACTTTTCTCATCTCCGCCCGGCATGAAGCGGCGGCGCGTCAGGTGAGAGCTTAATTAAGCCGCCCGCTGGCACCTGAAAACACCGTCCACTCCCATGGAACTTCCTCCTCAACTTCATAATATCGTTCGGGCCCAGCCTTGGCCGCTGGTGTTTGCCACCATCAGCGGCGCGCATCTCTATGGATTTCCTTCACCGGACTCTGATTTTGATTTGCGGGGGGCGCATGTCCTGCCAGTCCGGCAATGCGTCGGCCTGGTGGACCCAGTGGAGACGCTGGAGGACTCCCGCATCATTGATGGCCTGGAGATGGATATTGTTAGCAACGACATCAGAAAGTTCTGCCGGCTGCTACTCCGCAAAAACGGCTATGTGCTGGAGCAGGTGCTCTCTCCCTTGGTGGTGCAGACCACGCCAGAGCATGAGGAATTAAAGCACCTCGCCCGTCAGTGCGTGACGCGGCACCATGCTCATCACTACCTTGGATTCGCGGAAACCCAGTGGAACCTTTTCCTCAAGGAAGAGCCGCCGCGGGTGAAACCGCTGCTGTATCTTTACCGGGTGCTGCTTACTGGCATTCACCTCATGCGCAGTGGCGTGGTGGAGGCGAATCTGGAAAATCTGCTTCAGGAATATCCCCAGCCTGGGATCCCCGAATTGATGGAGCGGAAACGTCAGGGTAGGGAAAAGGAAACCCTCACCGCCCAGGAAGCCGCCGGCCACGCGGCTGTCAAAATCCAACTGGAAGCCCGCCTGGTGGAGGAACGCGAGCGCAGCAGCCTACGCGAACTCCCGGACGACAGCGTCCGGCAGGGCTTGGAAGACCTGCTGATCCGTCTCAGGCTGGGCGCGTGAGCCGTCTGCCGGAGACTTCCGTAAATTGCAAATGGCAGATTTTGTGGGAATATCCCTGTCCCAGCGGGTTCCCAACCCTGAATCCATCATTCTCATGAGCGGCAGTTCCCCCATTCCTTCCAGCGAAATCACCCCCGAGGCCACCTTTTTGAACCGGCGTTTCTTCATGAAGGCCTCCCTGTGGGCCGGCACTTCACTGGCGACGGCGGGTCTCTACCGCACCTTCCGTCCCCGTCCTGCCCTGGCAAACTCCGGCAGCCCCATCGCCACGGTCAGCGAACCCGCCCTGACCACCGCGCTGGGCCCCGATGAACCCTTGAACAGCTTCAGCGAAATCGCCGGTTATAACAATTACTACGAATTTTCCACCGACAAGAACGCCGTGGCAGAAAAGGCACAGCATTTCGTCACCAATCCCTGGTCCGTGCAGGTGGGAGGCCTGGTGACGAAGCCCCGCACCTTCGATCTGTCAGAATTGCTGAAGCTCGGGCAGGTGGAGCGCGTCTACCGCTTCCGCTGCGTGGAAGGCTGGTCCATGGTGATCCCGTGGATAGGCTTTCCCCTGTCCAAACTGCTGGCTTTGGTGGAGCCTTCCAGCAAGGCCACGCACGTGGCCTTCGAGACCTATTATGATCTCCGTCAAATGCCGGATGCTGATTCTGCGGGCATTGATCTTCCCTACATCGAAGGCCTGCGGCTGGATGAAGCCATGCACCCCCTGACGCTCATCGCCACTGGGCTTTATGGCAAAACCCTGCCCAACCAGAATGGGGCTCCCCTCCGGCTGGTGGTGCCTTGGAAATATGGATTCAAGAGCATCAAATCCATCGTGAAGATCACCCTCACGGACAAGGAGCCACCCACCACCTGGAGTCTCGCCAATCCCCGGGAATACGGGTTTTACTCCAACGTCAATCCCCAGGTGGACCACCCCCGCTGGTCCCAGGCCAGCGAACGGCGGATCGGTCAGGGCGGCAGCCGGAAAACCCTGATGTTCAATGGATATGCCGATCAGGTGGCCCATCTTTATGCCGGGATGGATTTGAAAAAATACTTTTGAACTGACCTCTGCCATGACCCTGTCTGCCGATTCCCGCTTCCAGAGGAAACTCATTTTCTTCAATGGCCTGCTGCCCGCCCTGCTCATCCTGAGCGATGCCCTGCGCGGCAAATTGGGGGCCAATCCTGTCGAGTTCGTCACCCGTGCCACCGGCGTGCTCTGCCTCATTTTTTTATTGCTCACTCTCATGGTGACGCCGCTCAGGAAACTAGCCGGTTGGAACTGGCTGCTGAAGCACCGCCGGCTCATCGGGCTCTACGCCTTTTTCTATGGCCTGGCCCATTTCCTCACTTATCTGGCGTTCGACCGCAACTGGCAGCTCCTGACGGTTCCCGGGGATGTCACCCAGCGCCCGTTCATCGCCCTCGGCATGTTTGCTTTTCTCCTCATGGTGCCGCTCGCTATCACTTCCACGAATGCCATGATCAAGCGTCTCGGCGCTCCCCGGTGGAATCAGCTCCACCGCGCCACCTATTATATCACCATCGCCGGAGTGCTGCACTACTATCTGATTGTGAAATCGGATGCCACTTGGCCGCTTCTCCTTGGTCTCGTCACGGCTGTCCTGCTGGGCTGGCGGATGGTGGCCTATTTCCGGAGGCCGTGAAAGTGGACCTGCTTCCCATGGGCATCGGCCAGTGGAGGACCAGACGTGAAAAATCCCCGGACGCCTGGCGGCATCCGGGGATTGCGGGCTCGGGATGGATGGTCCTGAAAGGGGTTATTTATTTGAGCGCGAGCTTCTTGAGTTCAGCGGCCTTGTTGGTTTGTTCCCAGGTGAGGTCCTTGTCGTCTTTGCCGAAGTGACCGTAGTTGGTAGTCTTGCTGTAGATGGGGCGCAGGAGGTTGAGCTGCTTGACAATGTCGGCCGGTTTGAAGCTGAAGACTTTCAGGACCGCGGCGAGGATGGCGTCATCGCTGACGATGCCGGTTCCAAAGGTGTCGACGTGAACGCTGACCGGGTCGGGATGACCGATGGCGTAGGCGAATTGGATTTCGACGCGGGAGGCGAGGCCGGCGGCAACGATGTTTTTGGCGACCCAGCGGCCCATGTAGGCGGCACTGCGGTCCACCTTGGAAGGATCCTTGCCGGAGAAGGCACCACCGCCGTGACGGCCCATGCCGCCGTAGGTGTCGACAATGATCTTGCGGCCAGTGAGGCCGGTATCCCCCTGGGGTCCACCGACGACGAATTTGCCGGTGGGGTTGATGAGGAATTCCGTGCCCTTCAGCATGCTGGCGGGAAGGACCTTTTTTATGACTTTTTCGATACAGAATTTCTCGATTTCCTTGTGCTCGATGCCTTCAGCGTGCTGGGTGGAGATGACGACATTGACGATGCGGGTGGGCTTGCCGTCGACGTATTCCACGGAAACCTGGCTCTTGGCATCCGGGCGCAGCCACTTGGCTTTGCCGCTCTTGCGGATGGCGGTGAGGGCGGCACCCACGCGGTGGGCATACATGATGGGAGCTGGCATCAGCTCGGGGGTTTCATCACAGGCATAACCGAACATGATGCCCTGGTCGCCAGCGCCCTGCTCAGCGGTTTTTTTGCCTTTGGCCTTTTTGGCATCCACGCCCTGGGCGATGTCCGGGCTCTGGGCGGTGAGGATGTTCTGGACGAAAACCTTGTCGGCGTGGAAGACGTCGTCGTCATTCACATAACCGATTTCACGGATGGCATCGCGCACGATCTGGACGTAGTCGAGCTTGGCCTTGGTGGTGATCTCTCCGCCAACGATGGCGATATTGCTCTTCACATAAGTCTCGCAGGCCACACGGCTGGTGGGGTCCTGTTTCAGGCAGGCGTCGAGCACGGCATCGGAGATGGTGTCGGCTACTTTGTCAGGATGGCCTTCGCCAACGGACTCGGAGGAAAAGATATAGGAACGGGGCATGGGCTGCAGTAGGTTCGTTGAAGGGTGGGCAGATGCGGCGCTTCCCAGGAGGGAGAACATAACGACGCATCATGATACGTTGATATATGGCAATCAGGATTGGCGGGTCAATGGGGAAATGATGACACGGCGTCATCAATTTTTGAAGGTTCCCGGGAAAGAGGTGTGTGCTTGGGTGCGGCATGCGAATGTTTTCCAGGACTATCATGATCACGGTAGCGGCGGCTTTTTTTCTGCATCTGAGCCTTGAAGCGGCAGAATTGCCTCCGGGTGGACGGGAAATGCTGCCTTCACCAGACGTGAAGGTGTTCGCTGGACGCGCTGCGGTTCAGGGCGCTACGGCGGAGACGGTGCTAGTGGAAGGCCGCACTTTTACCAGCGTCCAGCGGCTGGTCCTGCCCCAGCCGCCGGCCCATCCCTGGGATGCCGGGGCCACATCCAAACTGAATGTGCCACTGGTGGAAGGGGAGGTCGGCCTGGTGCTTTTTGAAGCCCGTGCTCTTCCCTTGGCGGGTGTGAATCCTGCCGATGCCGAGGCAGCGGGCACGGTTTACCTGGAGCGCAGCCCGTGAGGCGGCGCTGCAATTGTGCCTGGAAAGCCTGCCTCCCCGCTCCCGCCACATCCTGACAGCCCGTTACGATTTCCGCCATCCCTGCGGAGAAATCGCCCAGGCCACGGGCAGCAGCCTCAAGGCGATCCACCAAATCCTCAGCCGCCTGCGCCGAAGCCTCCACCGCTGCATCACCACCCGGTTGGAAAACGAGGATTTCCAGCCGGCACCGCCCGCCCGGGATACCGGTGAAATCTGCCCTGACACCTCTCCGGATGCCAAGCCTGGTCCCCCGCTGCTCCCCAACGCCTACGCCCTCCCCTCCCGCCATGAATGAAACCGCTGTGTTGGATGAATTGATCTCGCGCCACTTTGATGAAGCCCTGGAGGCTTTCCGCCCATGATCGCCTGACGGAAGCCCTCACAGGCGATCCAGCCGCCTGCTGGGCCTTCGCGGAAACGGCCCGGCTCCACGCCGGTCTGGAAGCTCTCGCTCCGCCCCTGCCTCCCGTCCGGAAGCGTCCGCTTTTCAAGCTGATCGCCCTCGTGTTGGGTGCTGGTCTGTTGACTGTCAGGCCGCCTGAGGAAGCGCGGGTCACGATCACCATGGATGATCTGAATGCTGCGCCGGACGCGGAGTTCCAAAAGCCTGGACCGCCCGGAATAACGAAGCGGTTGATCAAACCTGTGGCAGCGGCTCTACCGGCTGGAACAGAAGCGCCGGATGTGGAGAAGTTGTTGTCGCGCTACTATGTGGACATCAGCCCGCAAGGCCTGCCCATCTCCCAGGCCTTACTTCGGCTCGAGGAAGCGATTAAATTTGAGAATGCCTTCAGACGGCCTGAGCTGGATCAACTCACGTTTTCCACCGTCAATTCACCTGACGCAATAACTATTGACCCGCTGGTTTACACACCGGAAAAGGCCCCCATGACCGTCCGGCGTTACCTTGAAACCTGTTCATTGTATGGCCGGGTGATACAGGGTTCAGGCCTGGCGGTGGGACATCCCAACATCCCACTGGGATTGTCAAACCAGACGGGGCCACCGGTAGTGCAGGAATACCGGGTCCCAGCTGATTTTCTGGCAGGTGACGTAAATGCGGGGCCGTATCCCGAGGGAAACGCCACAGCGGCGAAGCTTTCCAGAAATTTTGGAATACATTTAGCAGAAGGCGAGAGTGCTACGTTCTCTTCGGTTCCTCCCACGGTCACCCTTTTGGCTGCTCCTGGAAAGCAAATGCAGCTGGCGATCAGATTGGACATACTTGCTGGTAAAACACCGGATCAATATTTTTTGACAAACACATATTTGAGACTTCCCAGACGCCTCCTGCCCCTTGGGTTTGATGAGGCGGGCGGGCTGGTGATGGCTACGGCCGAATTGGTAGCATTTCTAAAATCGGTGGAAGCCTCGCCCGGAACCGTTTACACCGCACCGAGCCTTATCTGCCGGGCGGGTCAGGAAGCCATGATAGAAATGACCGATGAAATCGGCGGGCGGCCCAAGCAGGAAAATAACGTGGGTCTAAGACAGAATATCAAAGCGACGCCTTCCGGTGAACTGTTCAGGGTGGATGGTTTGATTAGCCTGATGGTGCTGGAAAAGAAAAACATGCCAGGTGGAATGGACGTCCTTGGATTGCAAAGCACCAATGTTCCCGGCGTTACGGTTCCGGGGATCCAATCATTCAAAACGAGCTACGAAGTTTGGCTTCCTGACCGGTCTACCGCATTGTTTGTGGTGGATTCCCCGCAGCCGGAAGGTTTTGTCACCTTGGTATGCCTGACGGTCACTGCGGTTGATCCCACCGGCACACCAGTCGCCCGGTGAACTCCCGCGCTGGGACAATGGGTGATTCACCCGGCCTATCCGTAGGTGGAATCAAAAGGCTATTCCTCAACATAAATCAGCGGATTCCCGGTCCTTCAATGCAGACGTGCTGCGCTAGGAGGCGGCGGGGGTTTCATCCTCATCCTCCCCTGGTTCGTCAGGATCGTCCTCAATTTCGCGTTGCCATTTCCGGCTGACCCAGGGGCGGATCAGGCCGTAAAAGAGATAGCCAATAAACAGGACCGCGACCATGATCTTGGGTTTGTAGGCGACGATGCCCACCAGCATTACGGCCCCGAGGAACCAGGGGATGGTGCGCTTGGTCTTCCATGAGAGGCCCTTGAAGCTGGGATACTTCACGGTGCTGACCATGAGAAAGGAGAGCAACATCAGCAAGGCTGGCAGACACCACTTCCACACCCCCAGCTCGATTTGTTTTTTGTTGAAATCATCCAGCAGCAGGGTGATGGAACAGATGACTCCGGCGGCTGCGGGGATGGGGCATCCGGTAAAGTCATGGCTGGGTTTGCCATTTGGAGCGGCAGCCGAGACGCAATTGAAGCGCGCCAGCCGGATCGCCCCGCACAGGATGTAGGCAAAGGCGATGAACCACCCCGCCCGGTCATTGCTCTCAATATCAATGTGGTCCAGCACCAGATGATGCATCAAAAACGCTGGAGCCACGCCAAAGCTGACAATGTCCGCCAGCGAGTCGAATTCCCGGCCAAAGGGCGATTCTTCCCCAATGGCGCGGGCGATGCGGCCATCAAGGAGGTCGAACAGACAGGCCCCGAGAATCAGCCAGATGGCGGTGTAAACCGCCGCCGGGGCCGGATCATGGCGGAGCAGCAGCATCGCATAAAAACCGCAGAAAAGATTCCCGGCGGTCATAAAGTTTGGCCAGAAGTGGATTTTAGGTAGGTCCTGATTCATGAGGAAAGGGCGGGCCGGGCGGGCGCGACCGGGTTGACCCCAGCCTAGGCGCGGCTATCGTGCCGGAAAGAGGAAAATCCACCTTATGTCTGCTATCGCTGAATCCCCCCTCCATCCCGGTTTGACCATGGGCGCGCTGCTCGAAGCCTTCCCCGGGGCCCGGCGCGCCCTCTTTGCTAAATATCATGTCGGTGGCTGCGCCAGCTGCGGCTTTCAGCTGGATGAAACTCTGGGTCAGGTCTGCGCCCGGAATGACGACATGCCCGTGGAGGAAGCCATCGCCCACCTGCTGGCCAGCCAGGAAAACGATGCCGCCATGCAGATTTCCGCCAAGGACCTGCAAGCCGCGCTGGCCTTGGCCGTCCCTCCGCGCCTCCTTGATGTCCGGTCCCGCGAGGAATTTGAAGCGGTGCGTCTTCCCGGTGCGGAACTCATGACCCAGCCGCTGCTTCAGGATTTTTTCCACACCGGGGAAAAAACCCAAGCCATCGTGGTCTACTGTCATCGCGGCCTGCAAAGCCTGGATGCGGCGGCCTATCTGACCGGTCACGGCTTTCAAAACGTCAAAGCCCTCGCCGGCGGCATTGATGCCTGGAGCACCGACGTGGATCCTTCCATGCGGCGGTATAAATTGGAATTGGAGTGATTGACATGTCCCCATTGGAACCATGAAGAACCGGCCGATCCCATCCCGTTCTGGAAGACCCCCCGTTCTGTCTGTGGTGGCACTTGCCGTGCCTATCATTTGTGGGGCGGTATTATTGCGCCTGGAATATCAAATTAGTGCCTTCCTGCCCGGTTTGATCTCCTTAATCCTGGCTGTCCTGAGTATGCTGCTCTGCCTGGCGGGCCTTCTGATCCGCGAACGTCCGCCTTGGATTGCCGGTGTTGCGTTCATGGCAAATGGCCTTTTACTCTATTCCCTGACTTTCATAAATCTTCATTGATGGAGTGGGATGTCCTGCCTTTAAACTATTCCCCCGCCCGCTATTCATGAACGAACAGGAACTCAACAACGCGATCTCGAATCCCCGAAACCTTGGCGAAATGACCGATGCCGATGCCGTGGGCACGGTGGGCAGCCCGGAGTGCGGGGACATGGTGCGCATGTGGCTGAAATTTACCGAAAAGGACGGGCAAAAGGTGATTGACCGGGCCTCTTTCCAAAGTTTTGGCTGCCAAACCGCCATCGCCGTTGCCAGCATGGCTACTGAGATGCTCAAAGGCCGCACCGTGGCCGAAGCCCGCTTGTTATCGGCCGCCGAAATGTCCACCCCCCTGGGGCCCCTGCCGCCCATGAAAATCCATTGTGGTCAAATGGTGGAAGGCGCGTTGAAGGCCGCCTTGGAAGCTGGGGCCCCCGCCGCGGCCGCTCCTGCTACAACAGCAATTCCCGCCCGGCTGGGCCATTTGGCGGAAAGCTTGGGCGAAGCGGCGGCCCCGAAACCCGGAAAATTAAAGGTGGTTTTTGAATAACCCGCCCAGCGCCCCCGGAATCAGGCCTCCACCGCCGCCGGAATGGAGGCAAGACTGGTCCGGACTTCGGCGATGAGGGTATCGACCCGCTTCCGGGCGAGGAAGTGGGACACTTTTGTATAGCCAGCTGCCTCCAGGGAGTCCAAGGCATCCTCAAATTGATCTCCCACCCGGTGGGGCCGGTGGCTGTCGCTCCCAATGACCACAGGGATATTCCGTTCCTGCATCATCAGCAGCATTTCTGGACCGGGATTGAATTGAGGAACGGCTTTCAGCCGGCCGGAAGTGTTCAGTTCCATGGCGACTCCGGTGGCGGCGATCCGGTCCAGACAGCTGCCCAGGTGTTCTGCGATTTTTTCGAACTCAAAGTCGCCGGGCTGGTGATTTTTCACCAAATCTGGATGGGCGAGCGTGTCAAACAAGCCCGTCTCCGCGCTCTCGGCGAGATGGGAAAAGTATTGCTTTTGAAAACCAAGCAGGTCGCCTTTCCAGAATTTCGCCTTATAATCCGCTCCAAAGAAATGGACCGAGCCCAGCACATGGTGGAACTCGCAGCGTTCATTAAGGGACTCCACCCACCATTCAAAACCTGGGAAAAAGTCCATTTCCATCCCCACGCGCACGTCCAAGCGACCTGCATAGGCCTTCGCGGTGCGGTCCACCATGGCCAAATACCCGTCCAATTGCGAAATATCCATGCGCACCTGATGCCACCAGCCATCCGGCATCGGGCTGTGGCAGGTAAAGATGATCCCCTTTAAACCCCGTTGAATGGCTGTTTCGGCATATTCCTCCGGCTCGCCATGGGCATGCTTGCACAGAGGAGTGTGCATGTGGGAATCATAGTAAACCGGGCGGACAGAGGCACTCATTGGCTGGGGCAGGGGGCAGGGAGAAATAAACGTGGAAAGGGAACGGAATGGGGAATGGCCAAGTTACGCTCCGGAATAGGCGCCGTCCACCTGAAATGCCTCCGTGTTCCAGACACAGATCCAGACTGGAGCATTATTCCAAACTGAAAATTGACCCAACGGGTCTAAACCTGAAAGGGAGCGCGCTGGGGACAAAACGTCGCCGAGAAAACTAAACAAATTCAATCATCGAAATGTATTTTAACAGCTAAAAACGCCGGAAACCTTTTTTATGAAAATTATGGAAAAAATAATTGATGAACTGATTTAATGGTTTAAGTTTAAAACGTCCACAAGGACCATAATCAACTAAACCAGACTGAAAAAACCAAAATGAAAAATCTGATCGTTACCAAGACCAAAAAAGGATTCTCCCTCGTTGAATTGCTCGTCGTGATCGCCGTCATCGGCATCATCGCCGCCATCGCCATTCCTGCGATGTCCGGCATCTTCGGCCAAGCGGACGGCGCCAAAAACCGCCGTAACGCTCAAGCCATCGTCTCCACCTTCAACGCTGCCCGCGCTGCTGGTAACCAGACTTCCTACACGAAAGCTACCGCGATCACTGCTGTGACCGCCACGACCGGCATCACCGGAGGCGGCACCTTTGCCAGCAGCAGCTTCGCTGCTCCTATGGCCGCTGCTGAAGTCACTGCCGCCATCGCGCTGATCGGCGGCCTCGCCGCTGCTGACACAGCCGGTATCCTCGTGATCCCCTGATCTGAATCTGTAAGGGTTTTACCCCTGATGGTTTAATGAAGACCCCCGCTGGAGCCATCCAGCGGGGCTTTTGCTGTATTGGAGGGAAGAAATTGGTTTTGGGAAAGGCAAGGCTTGGTTTTGGGATCAGTCGCCGGTCCAGTTTGTGAGTTGAGCTACCGTTTTCGCATCAAGGCGGCGGATGACGGCGGCGGTGAGCCGGACTGTATTCAGGTAGTCCTCCAGATGCAGGATGCTATTGTGGCTGTGGATATAGCGGGCAGGCGGGGCCAGGACGATGCAGGGGACGCCGGTTTGATGAAATTGATAGGACCGGGCATCCGTGCCCCCGCTGCGGCGGACGGCCAGTTGGTGGGGGATGCCGGCGGCGCGCGCAGTATCCGTGACGAGTTCGACCAAGCGGCGGTTCATGATGGCGGTGGGGTCCAGCACGCGGATTTGCACGCCACTTCCCAAGGCCCCCTGACTTTCCTCCAGCGGCATGCAAGGCGTGTCGTCAGCGGGTGTGCCTTCCATCACAAGGGCGACATCCGGACGGGTCAACGCCGCCAGGGTAACGGAGCCCCGGCAGCCCACTTCCTCCTGAACACTGCCCGCAGCGATCAAATGACAGGGGAGGTTTTCATGCTGCAAAAGCTGCATCGTCTGAATCGCCGCTGCTACTCCGCAGCGGTTGTCAAAAGCCTTGGCGACAAAGCGTTCTCCTCCGGCCAGGGCGGTAAAGGCACTGTCCGGAGCCACGGCATCGCCCAAGGCGACACCCAAAGCTTCCACCTCTGCATGGCTGGCCGCTCCAATGTCCACATACAGGGACTCCAACGGCAGCACCTTGTCCCTGGTGCCTTCCCCCAAAAAGTGAGGAGGGGTCGAGCCGATGACCCCCAGGACTTCCTGTCCGCATTGAGTCAAAATCCGCACCCGCTGCGCCACGAGGGTATGGGTCCACCAGCCCCCCAACGCCACCAGTTTCAAAAAACCTTTGGCCGTGATCTGCTGCACCGCGAAGCCGACTTCGTCAAAATGCCCCGCCACCAGGACCCGGGGCCGGGGTATCCCATCATCAAAACCGCCAAAGGGGCGCTCGACGGCCGCGCTACCCAGGCGGTCCGTGTGGACTGTGCCATGGCCTGCCAATTCCCTCAGAAAAATGCGCCGCACCGCATCCTCCGCCCCGGGCACGCCGTGGGCTTCTGTCAATTCACGGAGCAGGCGGCAGGCATCAGATTTCAGATCAGGTAAAGTCATGCTTCCCACTCTGAACGGATTTTATCCGGACCCAATCTGAATTTTCCGGAATTTGATGGACGATGCTGCTGGTCCGCCCGGTCCGCCGTTTCACTTAAAATACTTGTTGCATCATTCAATTTTGACATGAAGCTCGGTATCTTCCTACCAGGAGGTAATTATGTCCGCCGCCCTCACCATATCATCCCCCAACGCGACCTCTGCTGCGGACGCTGGCGGGACGGGTGCGGTCCAGGGATTCTGTGAGGCCCTTGCCTGATCAGGCAATCAGGAGCATCCACTGAATCCGCCGCCCGGCTCTCCTGTCAGCGTTTAAATCTCCCGGCAGCCTTGCGCCCCGCCGTTTGCCCAGCGCCGATCCATCGCGTTTCACCGCCCGCCATTGGTCTCAAGGCTGCTTCGTGCCCATAAACGAAATATAAAACTAACTTTCTACGCATATGAAATCACTCCATAAAAAAGCCGGACAGGAAATGAAATCCCTCTGCGCCGAACTCCGCCCGGAAGACGGCCTCACGCCCCTCGAACTCAAAAAACAACAGCAACGCCAGCAACTCAAGGATCACCCCCCATCCCAGGCCCGCGCCCGGCAATACTGCAAAGCGGTGCACCGCGCCCTCGAATCCGGCCTCTCCAGCGCCATCGGCGATGAGCGGCTGAAGGATGTTATGATCGAATCTGTCCAGCCCCTCCACTCCGGGGGCAGCAACCTGCTCGTCCTCGTGATCTCCCCGGGCATGTCCCCGGCGGAAATGCCCGCCATGGAGCAGGCCCTCCAAAAAGCTTCCGGCCTCCTCCGCAGCGTGATTGCCACGGAAATCCAACGGAAGCGCACCCCGCACCTGACCTTCCGGGTCATCCCTGAAACCTAGTCCCCCAAAGCACAGGCCCTGCAGGCAAATCCAATCCTCCAGGGCCTGTGTCCCGCTTTCCACTGCCTCCCACCCATGCTCCCTACTGAATCCGATCTCCTCCTCGCCGGCTACCTGCACACCCCGCAACTGGCTGACATGCTGCGCGCCATCGAAGCCATGGAAGCCCGTGGCATCCACGATCCCGCCTACGCCATGAAGCTGCTCCGCCGCGATTTCCCGCCGCCCGAAACCAAACTTCGCCTCAAGGCCCATCCAGGGCCCCTTGCGGCTGCCATCACTGCCACCAGCCCACTTGAAGCACAAAACATCGGAGCCGTGCGGCGCAGCATGGAGGAACTCCTCCGGGTGCCCGTCATCCAGCGGGGTTTCCTCATGCCGGACGCCTGCCCGACCAGTCCTGCTTTTGCCAGCATCCCCGTCGGTGGAGCCATTGCCGCCGAAAATGCGATCATTCCCGGAGCCCATAGCGAGGATGTCTGCTGCTCCATGTATGCCAGCTTCTATCACACCGACTCTCCTATCGCCACCCAGCTGGATCTCCTGATGGCCTCCACCCGTTTCGGCCCGGGAGGCCGCAAGGAGGAAGACTGGATCCCCCATCCGGTGCTCCATGAAGACGTCTGGAAAAATCCCTATCTGCAGGGTCTGGAACGTCATGCCGCCATGCATCTGGGCGATCAGGGAGATGGCAATCACTTCGCCTCCATCGGCCGCGCCACTTTCACCCCGGACCAAATCCAAGCCCTGCACCGGGCAGGGCATCAGGACCTGGCCAAGGCGCTCACTCCAGCCGGCCCAGCCGCCCCAGTCATGTGGCACGTCCTCGTCACCCACCATGGCAGTCGCGGCCTTGGGGCGCATCTCTTCAAGCGGGGCCAAAAAGCCGCCGAAAAACAAACCGCCAAAATCGCGGCCGGCATCCCCCTCACCGCCTGCTGGCTGGATGCCACCTCACCGGAAGGCCTGGCCTATTGGGAAGCCCTTCAATATGTCGGACGCTGGACCCGGGCCAATCACCAATGCATCCACCGCAGCTTCCTCACCAAACTCGGCAGCACTTCCGCTGCCTCCATCGGCAACGGGCACAACTTCGTCTGGAAGCGCGGCACCACCTACTATCATGGCAAGGGCGCCACCCCCGCCTGGCCTGATGAAGCAGGCCGGCCCCAGTTGGGTCTCATTCCGCTGCACATGGCTGCGCCTATTCTGCTGGTCCTCGGACGGGACAATGCGGAATTTCTCAGTTTCGCGCCCCATGGAGCGGGGCGCAATCTTTCCCGCCGCGCCGCCACCAAACCGTTCCGGCAGGAAGACGGCACCATCGATGCCAGGCTGCTTCAAAAACTCGTCAGGGAACAAACGCCAGGTCTCGACATCCGCTGGTGGCATGGCAAAGCCGACCTGAGCGAAACCCCGCTCGCCTACAAATCCGCCCCGCAGGTCAAAGCCCAAATCGAACATTTCGATCTCGCGGAAATTATCACTGAAATCCAGCCATTGGGCTGTCTCATGGCAGGCGACGGCGGTCCCCGTCCCTGGGCCCGGGACCTTGAACTGACGCCCAAACAAAAACGCCAGATCGAACACCGGGCCGCCCGGCGCAAACAACATCAACACCAATCCCGATTCCTGACCCATGGGGATGATGACAATGGGGAGACTTGAGGCATCAGGGGGCATGACGCCCTCAACCGGCACGTCCGGAATTCAAACGGCAGCGGGTTGCAGCGCCCGGCTGTCCTTCAATCCCAGGCTGGCGTAGATCTCGCGGGTGGCGCTGGATTGATTCAGGGTGTAAAAGTGGATGCCGGAAACGTGATGGTTCAGCAGGTCCGCACACTGTTCCGTGGCATAGTGCAGGCCCACGCGGCGGATGGCTTCCGGGTCATTCCCCGCCCGTTGCAGGGCCTTCAGCAGACGGGCCGGGAAGACCGATCCTCCGGACAGATCGGCCATGCGTTTCATGCCATTGGTGGTGGTGATGGGCATGATGCCGGCAATGATAGGCACGTGGATGCCAGCGAGGGTGCAGCGCTCGCGGAAGTCGTAGAAGTCGTGGTTGTCAAAGAAGAGCTGGGTGCAGATGTAGTCCGCCCCGGCATCCACCTTCGCCTTCAGGTGATCCATTTCCACCAAGCGGTTGGGCGTCAGGGGATGCCCCTCCGGGAAGCCGGCGACTCCAATGCCGAATCCACGTTTGTCAGGATGCGCACCCGTGCCGTTGAATCGTTTGATGAATTTCACCAGATCGGCGGCATACTGGAAGGCGTCCCTGGACCGGTCATAGCCCTCCAAATTCCCCGGGGGATCGCCCCGCAGCGCCAGGATATTGCTGACTCCGGCAGCGGCATACCGTTCCAGAATTTCGGCGATTTCCTTTTCCTGGTGGCAGACGCAGGTCAGGTGGGGGATGGGGTCCAATTCCGTGGTTTGCTTCAGTCGCACCACCAGATCGTGGGTCATTTCACGGGTCCCACCGCCCGCGCCGTAGGTCACGCTGACAAAGTTTGGATGATAGGGTTCCAGTTGGGCGATGGTTTCGTAAAGCCGTTCCACCGCCTCGGCGGTCTTGGGCGGGAAGAACTCGAAGGAGAGCGTGGTGGGCGTGGCCGCCAGGATGTCGGAGATGTGCATATGGAAAAATTCAGGCCGGGAAACGGCCCCTCGCCATGTTTTTGAGGGCAGGGGCCGGGACCGGATTCGGAAACAAGATCAGTGGAGAGTAGATTCGGGAAGACACTGGCGGCGGCCCCGGTAAAATCACCGGATCCGCTGGCCATTTTCACAGCATGCTTCATGCCCGGGTCAGGCCTTGATGCAAGGGAAGACCCAGATGGACCATGCTTTCATGGCGGGGCCAACTTCGGGTTGAGCACCGGCGTGAAATGTGGCTTCACTGGAGCATTCCATTCAATTGGCACCCCTACGGTCTGGCTCACCTCCTTCCTCTCCTCCCATGAAAAAAAATCCGGCTCCCCAGCACGTGCGTGCCGGCAAAATTGAGTTTCTGCGCCACAATGCGGGGCACCCGCGGTGGCGGGATGTTTACCGCACAGTGCTGGCCCTGAGCTGGCCCCGGTTTGGTCTGCTCGTTTTAGGGTCCTACCTGGGCATCAACGTGACCTTTGCCGGAGCCTATCTGCTCGGCGGAGCCTGCATCGCGGAAATGCCCGCCGGGTCTTTTTCCAGTGCATTCTTCTACAGCGTGCAAACGCTCTCGACAGTTGGTTTCGGTCACCTACACCCGGCAACGCTGTATGGGGATATCGTCACTACCCTGGAGATTGTGATGGGCATGTTTTTCACAGCGGTGGTCACCGGGTTGATCTTTGTGCGCTTTTCCCGTCCCGTCGCCCGCATCCAGTTCAGCGATAGCATGGTGATTTCCCCTTTTGATGGAAAGCCCTGCCTCCAGCTGCGGGTGGCCAATCTGCAGCCACAGGCCATGGTGGAAGCGGAGTTCCGCCTGATGTTGATCCGGAACGAAAAAGTGCTGGAAGGCGGGGACTTCCGCCGGTTCTACACCCTGAAGCTCGATTTCGACCGTCTCATTCTTTTCCCCTCCGCCTTGACCATCCGGCATTTCATTGATGCATCCAGCCCGCTCCATGGCGTCACCATGGAGCAACTGGCCGGGCAGGGCGCGCGCTTCATGTGTTCCATCGTGTGCATCGATACCGTCATCCCCGCCCCGGTGCAGAGCCTGATGGATTACACCTGGCATGATGTCAGGTTCAGTCACCGGTTTGCTGAAATCTACACGGAACATCCCGATGGCAGCCTGGAAGTGGACTATGGCCGGCTCCATGAAACAGAGCCTGCCTGATAGCCGGCCGGCCCGCCCGCAGCACTTTGGGGCGGGGTTGTTTACTCCTTCAAAATGGCTTCCGCCACGCGCATGCCATCCACGGCGGCGGAAATGATGCCTCCGGCGTAGCCTGCCCCTTCGCCTGCGGGATAAAGGCCTGGCGTATTCACGCTCTGACAGGTCGACGGATCCCGGGTGATGCGCAGGGGAGAACTGCTGCGGGTTTCCACGCCGATGAGCAGGGCGTCCTTCATGGCAAAGCCACGCAGGGTGCGGTCGATCGCTGGGATGGCCCCGAGCAGGGTCTTCACCACAAAGTCCGGCAGGCAGGCGCGCAGGTCGCCGGGGGTGACGCCGGGGGTGTAGCTGGGTTGCACGCTGGCGGTTTCCCGGCTGGCGCGGTTGGCCAGGAAATCGCCGATCAACTGCACTGGGGCAAAATATCCGCCCCCGCCGGCGGCGAACCCGCGCTGCTCCCAGTGGCGTTGGAAAGCAATGCCAGCCAGCGGCCCGTGGCCACCATAGTCTGCGGGACTCACATCCACCATGAATCCCGCATTGGCATTCGCCTCCGCCCGGGCATAGCTGCTCATGCCATTGGTCACCAGTCCGCCAGCCTCGCTGCTCGCCGCCACCACCAGGCCGCCGGGGCACATGCAGAAACTGTAGGCGGTGCGCCCGTCCCGGCCATGATGGACAAATTTGTAAGGGGCGCTGCCGAGACGCGCATCCCCTGCCCATTTGCCATACTGGGTGCTGTCGATGACTTTTTGCGGATGCTCCACGCGCACGCCGATGGAGAGCGGCTTCGCCTCCATGCTGACACCGGCCTCATGCAGCATGACAAAGGTTTCCCGTGCGGAGTGTCCCACCGCCAGCACCACGCGGTCCGTCCCGATTTCCTCCCCGCCGCGCAGCGTCACGCCGATGACTTTTCCTGACGCATCGCGCCGCACCGTTTCCAGCATGGTTTCGAAGCGCACCTCGCCGCCCAGCGACTCAATTTCCTGACGGATCCGGCGCACGACGGTGATCAGCCGGTCGGTGCCGATGTGGGGCCGGGCTTTCAGCAGAATATCCTCCGGCGCGCCGGCCTTCACCATCTCCTCCATGATCCAGCGGGCCCGGTGCTCGCGGTCGCGGATCTGCGTGTAGAGCTTTCCGTCCGAAAAAGTCCCCGCCCCACCCTCACCGAACTGGACATTGCTTTCCGGATTGAATTCCCCACCCCGGCGCCAAAAGGCCGTGACATCCCGCGCCCGCGGGCCCGCAGGCTTGCCGCGCTCGAGGACGATCGGACGCCACCCCTGCCGGGCCAGGAGCAAGGCCGCGAATAACCCACAGGGGCCTGTGCCCACCACCACCGGACGCCGCTCCGGCGGATTCTCCCGGATCAGAATGCCAATCAGTTCCTTGTATCGCCGGTCCGGCAAAGGGGTCAGCTTGCAGAGCGATTTATCAAAATTCCCCAACGCCGCCGCCTCGTCTGCGACCCTGACCTGCACGATGTAATTCAGCATCACCCGCCCATGCCGCGCATCCACCGCCCGGCGGTAGACCTTCCACTCCAGCAAATCCCCTGCCGCCAGGCCCAGGGCACGCTCCACCGCCTGCGGCACTGCGTCCGCCTCATGATCCACCGCCAATTTCAAATCACTCACCTCCAGCATAGGGCTCCGTCTAGTCACGGAAAGCCGCCCCCGCAAGCCTGAGCCGTGCCATCTCCCTTGGCAGGGACCGTGGAGCACGGATGTTCTTCACAGATAAGTTCAGTGGTGCCCGCCGCCATTCTATGGTATCCGGCGCTCTGTCCCGTCCCCCTATGAAAAAACACCGCCGCAAAATCCTCGCCGCGTTGGCCATGCTCGTCCTGCTCCTGGCTGCCGCTGTCATCGGGGCCAATTGGTGGGTGGGCAAGCAAACCACGCCGGCAGCCCTCGTGAACCAGTTGGAAAAATCCCTCAACTGCCGCGCGGAAATCGCCAGCACCCAGATCAGGCTCTTCTCCTTTCCCGCGACCTTGGAGGTCACCGGCCTGCGCCTCCTGCCGCGCGATGCAGAAAACGAAAAACCGCTCAAAGACCGTCTGCCTCCCAAAAAGATCGAAACGCTTCTGCTCGTGCCCCGTCTCGCCGCAGATCTGGATCTCACCGCCTTGCTCAAGCATGAAATCCGGATCGGCCAACTCACACTGACCGGAGTCGAGGCCGCCACCATCCGCACCAAAAAGGGCGAAAACACCCTGGCGGTGCTGCTGGGAAAGCCACCCGAGCCGGCCCCGGATCCGAATGCTCCGCCTCCGGAACCGGATACCAGCGGCCCTGCCAAGCCCTTTGCCACCGCCTTGGCCCTGGCCAAACTGGAAAACGCCATGATCAGCATCCGCAACGAAAAGAAAAAACAGCTTCTCCAGATCAGCGACCTCCATCTCAGCCTGTCCAATCTCAGCTACACCCCCGCCCTGCCAGGTCAGCCCCCTGCGCCACCCGCCCCGGGAGCCGCGCCCAGTGTGCTGGAATCCTCCCTGCACTTTACCTCCACGGATTTAAAGGACCAGCGCCAGCAAATGGACATCACCATCGGCGTCCGCAGCAGTCTGCCGCCGCTGCAGCAGTCGTCCCCGGCGGATGGCACCACCCTCGACCTCACCTTCAAGGCCGGATCCTATCTGGACCGCATTCCCACCCTGGAAAAACTCGCGGTCAAGCTGGGCAAACTCAAGGATCAGATCGGTCTGGATCTCACCAGCTTCCCGGTCTCCGGCCGTCTCGAGCGGGATACCGCCGTGAAGGCCCGCATGATCAACGGGCTGCTGGAGTTTGAAGAGGACACCAATTTCAATTTCGACACCTGCCGCATCAAGCTGAAAAAAGGCAGCACCTTCAACCCGGCGGACCAATCCCACCAATTCGACGGCATCTTCGCTGCCAATGAAAAAGTCAGCCGGGAAGCCCTCGCCGGCGTGGACGCTTTCCTCAAGACCAAAGGGGAAAGCCTCGCCCCCATCATCCGCAACACCATCCTCAAAAAGCTGGTCAACGACAAGGGCCAGCTCGCCATCCCCTTCACCAGCACCGAAGACATCGGCCGCCCGGAAGTGAATATCAGCAAAAGCCTGGAAAAATCCATCGCCGACGGCCTCACGGATGCCGCCAAAGCCCTGCTCCAGGACACCCTCGAAGGAGGAGATGGACTCCAGGGCCTGATCGACAGTCTGGGCAAGTGAGCCGGGAACTGGAGGCGATGCACCCGCGCCGGTTTGGCTCATCCCGACCCGATCCGCCGCTGGTTGGTTAGCCGCTTCGCGGAGAGGTGACAAGGCTTCCGCGCGGCGCGAAAGACGACACGCGGGGCGCGTGTGCTCCCCATTGATTGCCCTGCCGGTTCACCCGCGTGCGGCGGCATGAGGAGGGGAGAACAGGCGTCCCGCCTGTCCCGCCGGGTGTCCCACCCGGTGCCGGTGCTATGGTAGGAATCCACTGCAAGGATACATGGACCGGTGCATTGAGTTTCCAAGGCTCCGGCACCCGGCAGGATGCCGGGCGGGACAGCCGGGACGGCTGTTCTCCCCGGCACTTGCCATTACCCCGTTCCGGGTGCGCCAGCTTCTGCGGGCGGGCGACTTGGTGCTGTTTTTCCCAGACAAGGCAGAAATCCTCTGTCCCTGCTGCGGTCACCCCATGACCTTTTTCCACGCCCTGCGCCCCCGCGCCCGGCCCACGCCGCCGCTACTGCTGCCGGTAAACTGCTGCGCCACCGCCATCCCCGCATGAAGCCGTCACCGGCAAATCTAATTTCCGCCCAGCCGGTCCTGACGCCATCAAAATCCGTCAGGCCCAGCCCTGGCGGATCATGCCCGGAAGCGGCGGATTTTGCGTTATCGCCCCGGAAGTCCAGGCCCAGCCCTTGCTTCCAGGCAGCAGCAGAGCCCGCTCCCGGAGTCACAATGGCGGTCAAAGTCCCCGCCCGCCCGTCCAGCCTGACCCGAAGGAAGCAAAAACCGGATTTAAGTGAGGAGAAGCACCCCGAAGCTTTACCCACTGACGCCCCGGCCACAAACCGTTCCTGAACCGGACCATGCCCAAAGGCCAACCGCGAATCGTTCAACAACCGTTATCACCGGGGCTGCGCCCGATGATGACCATGGTCATTATTAGGCGTTGTCATGGGCTTAGGGAACCGCCGCTCCGGGCGCCAGAAGAATGCTCGACAGTGAAATCCCAACCGCCGGACTTGTGCTGAATGTGCATCTGCCGTAAAAAGGTTGGAGCGTCGGCGGGAACCCGTCGGAAGCTGCTACCCTCCTGCAGGTAGGCAATCGTGCAGTGCTTGGGCTGTGGCAACGAAGCCCCTGTCGTGAGTGGCGGAGTAAAGATAATGAGTGCTTTGGCTCGCGGCCATTTGGTCGAGTTGCTGGCGGAGATGCCGCGACTCTCAAGCGTGCCGCGCAGGCCAGTTTGCTTGAGTATGGCGATGTCAGCCGGATCGAGAACCTTGTCGGGGTCCGAAATGTTGAGTTCGCCGTCGCCCGGGTGATGCCGAAAATAAAATACCGTCAGATGCTGATTGCCGGAAGAGAGCGAGAGAGCCGGTCTAAACCCGGCTGACGCGAACACGCTAAGTAAGGCGAGCACGATCAGCCCCACAGCTACGCCGCGTGAGGACAGAGCGCGTCTCAGAAGAACGTCAGCCGAAAAGACAAAGGCAGCAGCGATGCACCACACCTGCAGCATGGGAACGCTCATGGTCCCGAACCAAGGCCCAAGGAAAAGCGCAACAGCGTAGGTGCCGAGCCAACCGAACAGAAGTCCCGCAATGAAAGCAAATGCGGTCGCGAGCCAGACCGGCAATCGTGTAGTGAGCCTGAATGCGATAGCTGTAGCCGGCGCGGCGAGGAGGGCAAATGGGACGCAGTAAACAGCAAAGGGAACTAAGTCGCTGCTGCCAAACCAATCGTTGATCGCTACGGCGATGACACCGATTGCCAGTGCCACGACGAATGCGGCTGCTACGGTCGCGATGCTTCGCTTCATAATCGTTGCCTCGGAGAAAGCGCGGCTAAGTAGCCTAACTTCGAGTCCTCCTTCGCCTGACCGGGGGCGAGGCTTCGACTCTGGTTTGATGGTTGAATGGTCATTCGGATTGAACTCGCATCGGGTAAGATGTTAGTAAAAACGCCTTATTCGGTTCATTTTTTATTTCTGCACTTCGTATTTGGTGGATGTGAGCTTCCAATATGCCGACCTGGGATCCCACTCAGCCCACTTAAAAAACGGATCGCTCTTGTCAATGCCGCCAACCCTAATCCCTGCGGAGCTTCCAACAAACGTGAAGCCCGAAGAAAGGATATTCGGCCACTTCTTGATCACACGGCCATCTCTATACCGCCAAACTTCATCGTTCGTCCAGTAGCAGAGTCGATCAAAGTCGGGCGTCACAACGATTCCAGAATCGGGGACTTCCATCTTAAAAGTCGTCTTGCCGAAATAGTTCATGGAAACCGCACCAGGGCCTTTAGGATGGTAGATGACGGTTATTGTTCCGATGTAATCGTTCGGTAGGATATACTCATATCGGACAGGTCCGATCCTCTGGCTTATCCAAACGCCAAAAAGAACAACGCCTATTGTCATGCCAATGACCCCGGTGATTAGCTTCTGCGATTTCATTTCTTACTGAACGTGTAGGCCATCCACGGCGGGGATGGAAGCCCGAATTCAAAGAAGGACGTTGCCCGCCGTTGGATGTGGTCATTCGCCTTCTTGTCGTTCGCGGTGCATCGTCACGGTTTGGGTGGTTCTGGCAGCTTGATGTGTCGAGAGAATAAGAGCCTGTTCAGAGATTCGGGGGAAGGGCGAGGTCTGCCGTCAGACGAAGCAAAGTAGATGTCGCCCTCGCGTGTTTCACCTCGAAAAATCATCGTCTGAGAACATTCTTAGCAAATGAGAAGATCGAGAGTGCCCAGTTGGGTCTGGAGGCGGACACCGTGACGAGGATCGAAAAATGCAGCAATAGCTCCTTGCCAATGCTGCCCGGCGGAATGTAAATCACGGATGGCGCTCTTCACGATGGCAACTTGGCCGGTGGACCCGATCTTACCGCTACCCAAGACTGGATAACCGTGAAATGTCCCGAATGATCTGGATTTAGTGTGCGCGGACATTGGTTGCGGGCGAACCATGAGCGCAGGCAACCCTGCCAGCGAGGGCGTTTGTCGATCACGGGGTTGGTGTCGTAGCTACGGGAAAACACGGAAACTGGACGGCTGGCAGGGGTTGCTCTGGCGAGGTTTGTTAGGAGACGTTATCATTGTGAAAGTTATGCACAAGAATGTCTTCGAGGCCATCCACATCGTCGATGTGCGAGCCGATGCGCACGAAGCCGAGTCCTGCGGCGAGCGTTTGTGAGGCTATATTATCCGGCCGGATGGAGAGCACAAACCTCGTCACGTCGTGAACCTGATGCGCCCAATGCATCAGCGCCATCGACGCTTCGCGAGCGTAACCCTGGCGGAGAAAGGGTGGATACACTGTAAACCCAAATTCCACACCTCCCGGAGCATAAGGGCGCAAACACTCCGCGTCAGGTGCAGTGTGAAATCCGATGTGGCCGATCATCGCGCGGCGTTCACGGAGAACCATTGCCCGTGCGGACCAAGGCTGGTATGCCGGATCGGCTTCCAGCAGCTTGAGCCACCAAGCGATAACATCTGTGGAATCAAGCAAGCCGTCCGGGAGACTTACCTGGAGTATCGCTCCGGCTGTGGCGGGATCGTGCTCCAGCATCGCCCGCAGGAACGCGGGAGTGAGAGGAACCAAATCCAGACGCTCCGAATGAATGATGGTTGTCATGATGCGTAGGGCAGAGTCGCCTAACAGTCTAGTATCCCCTTTGCTTTCATCTTGAAAAAGTCGCCGGTGGCTTCGCGGGCTCATGGCGGTCAGGGCTTGAGCGCTTTCAGTTCCTCATGTGTCCAGGGGGCGTGGCGGGTGGTGAGGGACTGGCGGATGGCGGTGACTTCGGCGCTGGTGGCGGGGCGGTTCCAGCTGTGCCAGCGCTCCCCGGCGTAGGTCAGGACATCGGCGATTTGCTGGTCGGTATGGGTGTGCTCCAGCGGCGGCATGAGGCCGGCGCCGTAGGTGACGCCGTCGATGGGGCCGGTCTGGCCTTTCAGGAGGATGCGGGCGAGCACGCCGAGGTTTCCGTTATTGGCCAGCCAGGCGGATTTGGCCAGGGCCGGGGCGAGGAGGGAATCGGCGGTCTGGAGCCCCATGCCATCCATGCCATGGCAGGACATGCACAGGTTCTCGTAAACCACCCGGCCCCGGCGGGCGGGGTCGCTCAGCTTGCTTTGAAGCGCCTCTTTTTGGTCATGATCCTGCACCGCAGCCACCAGCGGGAGGGGGCGGGTGCCGGGGGTGAATTCCCCGGGCTGTCCAGCGGCGCGCCAGGCGAGAAACACCTGGGTGGCGACCTGGGCATCGGGATCGGCGGCCAGGGCCTTCACCGCTTCTGCGGTGGCAGGGTCCTTTTGCGTGAGCCATGGCTCCGCCAATTGCACGGCGGCGCGGCGCACCCGGGGCTGCTTGTCCTTGAAGGCGGCCAGGACGGTTTCCTTTTTCAGGGCATCCAGGCCACGCAGGGCCCAGAGGGAATGGATGCGGGCATTGGGGTCAGGATGGGCTGTCATTCCGGTGAGGGCGGGCACGGCGGACAGGTCTCCCCGGGAAACGATCAGCATCTGCGCGGTATCCCGCCACCAGCCATTCGGATGGGCCAGGTGCGCCACCAGTTGCCCTGGCGTTTCGTCGAGCATCCGGGGCATCTGGCCGGCGGGCTTGTTGTCGGGGAGCAGGCGGTAGATGCGGCCATGGCGGTGCACTTTGATCATGCCCCAGCGTTTGATCCGCTCGTAGCGTTCGACCCAGAGGCTCAGTTTGTTCTTGCGGTAGTCTTCCACAAAATGCGCCTGCAGCTCCGGGGTGACTTCGGTGGGGAACCATTCCTTTTCTTGGATGATGCCGCGGTAGAGATCGGCAATATAAAGCGCTCCATCCGGGCCGCTCTCCGTCCAGACCGGGCGGAAGTAGGCGTCTTTGGCGCGGATGAATTCGCTGCCGGGAAAAGCGTTGTGGGCGGTGCCCTTGCCATCCTGCCAGGTGTAGGATGTCATGCGGATGAGCCGGCCCACCGGTTCGCAGCCGAGGGAGTTGCCATACCATTCCGGAAAGAGCGGGCTGCGCACCACACTTTGCCCGCAGGTGGCGGAGAAGCTGGTGAGCTGGGCCTGGCGGGCCACGTCATAGCCGCCATCGCTGAAATCCCACACCGGACAGATTCCCCAGGGGCGGAAGTAGCCTTCCTCATGCTCGCGGATATGCAGGATCGGATAGCCCGCCGGAAGCTGGAAGGAGTGGGCGGGATTTGCCCCGCCGCCCCAGGAGCAGATGAGCCGGCCATCGTCATCGCGGGCCAGGCCCCACTGGCTCACCCGGCCCACACTGTGCGGCATGGCGTGCAGTTTGCCCCCATTCCAGCTCAGGCGCCGGTCGTTGGTGCAGATCGTGTTGTCCAGATTCCACAGCAGGCCGCTCTGCTGGTGCTCGATATTCCCATGATCATCGGCACCCTGCCAGGCCACCTCACGGCGGTCCGAGACCCCATCCTTGTTATCGTCGAAGTAAGCCCAGATGGTTTCGGACTCCGTGAAATTCACCAGCACCCGGTCGTGCATCGGAAGCACCGCCCGGGGCAGGATGACGTTATCGATAAACACGGTGCGCTGGTCCATTTTTCCATCGCCATCCGTATCCGTCAGCTTCACCACCCGGCTCACCGGATCCAACTGGCCGGTGGCATGTTCGTCCTGCATGTAGGTGCGCCATTCGCAGGCGTAGAGCGCCCCGTTGCCATCGAAGGCGATCATGGAGGGCTCCTCCACCATGGGTTCGCTGGCCACACATTCGAGATGATAACCTTTCGGCACCTCAATGGTTTTGATGCTCTCCGCTGGGGGCAGGGCAGGGAAGGTGGTATCCGGATTCCATTCGCCCCCGGCCCGCACCAGCGCGGGCCAAGTCAACAAAACAGGCAACACGGGACAGCAGCGGCGGAAGGAGGTCAATTTCATGGAGTGATGATGCAACGTGGTGCGCTGGAATCGGGCCATCCGCCAGCCCGAAGATGCCCCAAAAGTCCCTCCCTTGCTTCCCTCCGGGCTGCCAAAGGAACTTAAAACAGAAGAAAGCCAGCATGGCCCGGCATTGTGTTCCAGGGATGTCACGAAAAGCACATGGTGCATTCCATTGGAAGCGTGGATAGAACGTGCAAAATCCATGCGTGCCTCATTTCCTGTTTCTTTACTGAAAGCTCTCCTGCTGGGAGCTGCTGCCATCGTTCCTGCAGCGGCTCATCCTGACAAAATAGAGGACCGCCTCCTCATGCACTTCGCCGCCGGCAACCATCCAGTGGAAGCCGGGGAATGGCCGGATGTGACCCATTCCTGCAAAGCCAGAGTGGTGGGCTGGCCGGTGGTCCAAAGCATCGGCCCTGCCCAGGCGATGGTGTTCAACGGGGTGACGGACTGGCTGGAGGTGCTGCAGGATCCAAACCAGCCGAAAACAGCACCACCGGTCCGGGAGTTCTCCACGGCCGTTTGGCTGCGCCTCAACGAAACGGAAAAGGCTTCGGGCATTTGTGGATTCCAGCCAAAAAAGGGACGGGCCGGGACCGGCTGGCGCATCACCAGCGGAGGGAACCATTTCCACTTCAGCGTGAGCACCGATGGCGGGGCTGCCGGGCCGGTCACCACTTCCATTTCCGGGATCAGCGGTATCAAGCCAGGGCCATGGTATTATGTCGTGGCCACCTACGACGGCAGCACCGCAAAGCTCTATCTGAATGGACGTCTGGATGCGGATCTGGAGCCCAAAGCCCCCGCTGGGAATATCGTGTATCCCGAATCCAGTCCCTTTACCATCGGGGCAGGTGATCCTGACCGGAAAATCCTGCCCATGGACGGAGCCCTGATCGGTCTGAAAACCTATGCCCGGGCTCTCACGGAAGCTGAAATTGCGGAAGCCACCGAAGGCAGTGCCGGCCTGCTGGCGATGCCGGCCACGGTGAATCAGGATTTGCAATTTGTGGTGAAACCCTACCTGCAGGCCGCCTCCAGCACCGCGATGACGGTGATGGCGGAGACCAACCGGCCCTCAGTGATGTCGGTGGAGTATGCCGAGTTCCAGCCCCTCACCGGACAGGCCCGGACGACCACACCGGCGGCGCTGAGCACGGTTTCCCTGAGTCAATTGAAGCCGCACACCCGTTACTTCTACCGGGTGACCTGTCTCGATGGCACGGGGAATGCGGCCCGCAGCGGTATCGGCAGTTTCCAAACGCTGCCTGGAACCTCCGATGCATGGGCTTTTGGCATCCTCGGGGATACCCAGCGCAACCCGGATGTGACCCGCAAATGCGCCGAGAGCATTTTTGCTCTGCGGCCCAACTTCATGCTGCACGTCGGGGACGTGGTGGATGATGGTTATGCCAAACATCAATGGGTGTTTGACCTGATGGACCCCTGTGCCAGACTTTTCGCCCACGTCCCGGTTTTCCCTGTCATCGGGAACCACGAAAAGAATTCGCACTTCTACTACGACTACTTCCACCTGCCGGAACCGGAATATTGCTATACCTTCACCTGCGGAAATGCGGAATTCTTCATGTTCGACTCCAACAAACCCTGCGATCCTGGCAGTGAGCAGTATCTACGCATGGAAAAGGCTCTCGCCGCGTCCACCGCGGTCTGGAAGTTTGCCGCGCATCACCATCCCTGCTTCAGTTCCGATGAGGATGACTATGGGGATAACCACAAGGGAAGCCTCAAGGAACCCTTCACCCAGGGGGACCGGAATGCCCGGCACCTGGTGCCGCTTTACGAAAAATACGGGGTCGATGTAGCCTTTGCCGGGCACATCCACAGTTATGAGCGCACCTGGCCGATTCTGAATCTGTCCATCAACCAGCAGAAAGGGGTGCGCTACATTGTCAGTGGCGGGGGCGGGGGTGGTCTGGAATCAGCGGCACCCCAGCGCGCCTGGTTCAGCATCCATGTGCAGCGGGGACATCATTACTGCTTCGCCACGATCCACGACCGCACGATCCAGTTTAAAGCCTATGACCTGGAAGGCCGTCTCTTCGATACCTTTGAACTCACCAAAAGCCCCTGAAAGACCGGGCATAAATCCCTGAAACCTGAAATGCCACAAGCCTTCAGGACCCTGACTAAAGGCGAAGGCGGATCAAGCCAGGTCAACCAATGAGCAGGCCGCAGGCGGCGTCGCAGGCGGCAGCCCCATGGGGACCGCCCTGGTTGGTGGCGGCGATGACGCCAAAGCCTTTTTCCGGGGCCAGCCAAGCGGCGAAGTAGTTGGCTTCGTTGCTGCCGGTGTGGGTGAGGCAGCGGCCTCCGGCCCAGGGCCGTTCCGCGATGCCCCAGCCGCAGGCGTAGTGGCTGAGGGGGTCGGGCTGATGCAGGATTTGATAGAGTGCCGGGGGCAGCAGGGCTTTGCCGCCGGTGGCTCCTTTGAGGTGATCAATGGCGAAGCGGGCGTAGTTTTCCAGACTGAGGTGAACGCGTCCGGCGGGGCCGAGGGAGGGGGGATTGTCCGAAGCGGGTCCGTTGGTTTCGAGAGGGTGGCCGCTGGCGTCGTGCGGCCAGGGCTGGTCATCGGTGCCTTCCCTGCCGGCGGGCCCCTGACCGGCGGTGATCTGGAGGGGGCGGAAGAGGCGCTTTTGAATCAGGTCTTCCCAGAGTTGGTGATCCAGTTTTCCGGCGAGGTGGCCGGCGATGGCATAACCGATGTTGCTGTAAAGAAAGGCACCGGATTTCAAAGTGGTGCCCGGGGGCGCGGCCAGGCGGAGGAGTTGGCCGCGTTGGCCGGCGCGGGGGAGGGCCCACCAATCCGGAAGATTGGCAGGAAGACCGGAGCGGTGCTGGAGGAGTTCCAGGACGGTGATGCCGGCGGCGGCGGGGGCGGCGTCCTGACAGGAATCCGGGATGAGTTTTCCCAGGGGGTCTTCCCATTTGAGCCGGCCTTCCTGCACGTAAGTGGCGAGCAGGGTGGCGGTCATGGCCTTGGTCATGGATCCGGTGTGCCAGAGATCCGTGGTGGTGACGGGACGGGTGCCGCCGGCTTTGCGGAATCCGGTGGCGGCCTCCTGGGTGATGCCCTTGAGGTCAAACCGGGCGGCGGCGAGGGCGGGGACCTGGTGTTTTTCACGGAGGGCACCGAGCTTTTTGGTGAAGGAGGAATCGCCTGCTGCGGCGGCGCGTCCTGGCAGGGCCGCCAGAGTGCAGGCCAGTGAGCAGAGGAAGCGGCGGCGATGCATGAGGGTGGATGCAGGGGTGGCCTGGGGTGACAGGACGGGGGTTAGTCCGGGCGGGTTTCAGCGAGGAGGGTGGTGATGAGTTCGCGGAGTTCCCCGGGTTGATAGGGCTTGGGCAGCACGGCGAGGAAGCCGAAATCCGTATACCGGGCCATGATGGGATCATCGCTGTAGCCGGAGGAAACGATGGCGCGGACACGGGGGTCGAGCTGGCGGATTTGGGCCATGGCCTGGGCACCGCCCATGCCGCCTGGGATGGATAAGTCCATGATGACCATATCGTAACGGCGGCCGCTGAGGAGGGCCTCGGTGTAGCGGGCGATGGTTTCGCTGCCTTCTGCGGTGGGGGTGACCTCGCAGCCGGCGGCGCTGAGATTGCTGACGATGAGTTGGCGGATGAGGGGTTCGTCCTCGAGGACGAGAACGCGCGGGGTGGCCGGCGGGGTGCCAGGGGTGGTGGGCCGGGCTTCCGCGAAGGCGGCGGCGGGTGGCGGCGGGCTGGCGGGCAGGGTGATGTGAACGGTGGTGCCGCTGCCGGGGGTGGATTGGATGGTCAGGGTGCCGCCGTGGGCTTTGGTGATGGATTCGCAGACGGTGAGGCCCAGGCCGGTGGCATTGGCCTCGCTGCGGGTGGTGAAGTAGGGCTCGAAGATGTGAGGGAAATTTTCCGGGGAGATGCCTTCGCCGGTGTCCGCGACTTCGAGGCTGAAGACGTGGGTGGAGGCGCTGGCTTCCGTCTGGTCAGGGCCAGCCGGGGAAGCCGGGTCAGGGGGAGCGGTGAGGCGCAGGGTGACGTTGCCCCCGGTGTGCTGGGCTTGTTCGGCGTTGCGGAAGAGATTGCTGAGCAGGCGGCGGAGCTGGTGGCGGTCCACTTCAGCGGGCAGGGGGGCACTGGGGATTTCCAGTTTGTATTCGATGCCAGGGCGGCGGGGCCATTCGGCGAACCACTCGCGGATGAGACGGGCGATCTCGGTAGGCTGACGGATGGGGACGCCGCCGCGGGCGAAGGTGAGGAGTTGTTGGACGAGGTTTTGGGCCTGGAGGCTGGCGCGGCGGGCGGCCGCGATTTCCTGGCGGCTGGGGGCCTCCGGTTCCATCCGCATCTCGGCCAGGGAAAGATTGCCGAGGAGGACGGTGAGCAGGTTGTTGAAGTCGTGGGCGAAGCCACGGGCGAGCAGGCCCAGGGATTCGAGTTTTTCCAGCTTGTCCTGCTGCTGCTCGCTTTGCTTCCGCAGGGTGATATCGCGCATCAGCACGAGCAGGCCCTGACCGAAGGGGTAAAGCTGGACTTCATACCAACGCCGCCGGGATTCGTGTTCCAGCTCGAAGGAGCTGGCGGTGCGTTGGATGAGAGCGGTGGAAAATTCGTGATAGTAAAGGCGGTGCAGGCTGGGGGGAAAGACGTCCCAGAGCACCTGACCGAGCAGGGCTTCACGCCGGTCTTCCATGATGCCGGCGGCGAGGGCGTTCAGGTAGGTGATGTGCCAGTCGGCATCCAGGGCCAGCAGGGGATCAGCGATGCTGCTGACAATGCCGGCGAGGTTGGGGAAGGGGCTGTTCAGGGCCTCGTTCAGGGAAAGCGCCGGGGGAGATCCAAGGGCGTTTTCCCCGCTGGGATCGCGGCGGCGGAAGAGGACGACGATGCCGGTGAGGGAGCCGACGGCATCGCGGATCGGGGTGGTGTTATCCTCAATGTGGACGGGTTGCCCATCCCGGTTGGTGAGCAGAATGGTGCGGCTGGGCTGGCCGGAGACCAGGCCGGAGGGCTCCAGGGCTTCGCCTCCTGGCAGGGCGACGCGGAAGACCTCATGCAGCGGGCGGCCGGTGGCCTCATTGGCGGACCAGCCGGTGAGCTGCTCGGCCACCGGGTTCATGAAATTGATCGTCCCCAGCATGTCTGTGGAGATGACGCCTTCCGCCATACTGCGCAGAGTGGAGACGAAGCGGTCCTCGCTGCACTGCAGGGTGCGCAGGGCGGTATGCCGGGCATAGGCGAGTTCCACCACGGAGCGCAGTTCGCTTTCGTGGAAAGGCTTCAGCAGGTAGCCGTAGGGCTGGGCGGCGCGGGCGCGGTCGAGGGTGGGCTCGTCCGCATAAGCCGTCAGGAAAATGATAGGAACGGCGTGCTCGGCCTGGAGGCGGGTGGCGGTTTCCACGCCGTCCATGCCGGATTCCAACTGAATATCCATCAGCACTACATCCGGGGGCTGGCGGCGCAGGGCGGCGAGGGCATCTTCCCCGGTGCGGCAGAGGGCGGTGACTTGGAAGCCCAGCCGGGTGAGGGTGGCATGCAAATCCTGGGCGACGAGGGTTTCGTCTTCTACAACCAGGATACGCAGGGCATTCATCATAAACGTGCCTTCAGGGAAGGACACCTTGCATGGGTAAGGACAGCCTGGGCCAGGAACAATGGGAAAATCAGGGTCCGTGAAACCGGATGAGAGGAAGCCGGAGGGAGTCTGGAACGGCTATTCCCGGAATGGCAGGTCAGCCATGTCAGGGCGGCGTCATGCAGAAGGTGCCTTCATCGGTATCCCGGAAGGTGCTTTCGGTGAAGGTGTTCCGGGTGTAGCGGCCGGTGAGGGGGCCGGTGAAGGCGAAGGTGTAGTCTTCCCCGTGGGTTGGAGTGAAATTGATAAGGAGCCGGGCAGAGGTGCTGCCGGTGGTGAGCCAATTGCCCGTGAAGGGCAGGGTTTGGCCTTCAAAGGTGCGGGTGCCTCCGTTGTTGCCCGTGAAATTCAGGACGCTGCCGTCGGGGAGAGCGGCCAGGATAAGGCTGCGGCCGCTGACCGCATTCGGGGCCAGGGGACCTGGGAGATTGGCGGGGGCGACTGGGCCGAAGCTGCCGCTGCAGGTGCCTTCCGGCCGGGCGGGGCTGAAGCTGGCGCGGGTGAAATGACCCAACGTGCCAGCGAGGAAGTGGAAAGCCAGGACATCGCGCGAACCATCCGGATAGGTGAGTTCAGCGGTGCCGTCGTCCATGCCGGGGCGCTGCCAGGTCCAAGTGAAGGTCTTGTTCAGGCTGCCGGAGTCCCAGGTGCCCGTGTCGCCATTGGCCGCGAAAAAGTAGCGCCCGGTGCGGGTGCCGTCGTTCAATTGGAAGGACTGGCCATTCAGGGACCATGGGGCGGAACCCATTTTAGGCTGATTGATGGCTTGGAGCCGGAAAAACTGGGTGCTGCCTCCGCTCATCCTTTGCTCCAGGGAGGAGCCATTTCCGAAAATGAGCTGTCCCACGTTGTTCCAGGCTTGGAGATTTGAGGAACTCTGCATCTGGTAGACCACGCCTTCCTCAGTCGGCATGGTGATAGTAACGACGGGCCGGATGGACAGGATGGGCACAGTGGTCACGACACCCTGGGCTGTGGCAGCACCAGTGCAGGCCAAACCAAGAAGGGGAAAAATCCGTGCAGGACGGAGAGCTGGCAGACGGGCATTCATGAGCAAAAGGCGCAGGATTGACCGGAATATACCGGATTTTTCCACGGGTAGGCAAGCTCCTTGTGAGGCAGGGACAAAATAATTTTGCGGCCCGATCAGCGGTTGTCCTCAATGAGCCGGGCGAAATCCTTGAAAAAATACCGCGCATCATTCGGGCCGGGAGCGGCCTCCGGGTGATATTGCACGCTGAATACGGGGGCCTCGCGGTGGCGCAGGCCTTCCACGGTCTGGTCGTTCAGGTTCAGGTGGGTCACTTCCACATTGGAGGGCAGGGTGTCCGGATCGACGGCGAATCCGTGATTCTGACTGGTGATGGTGACGGCTCCGGTGCGCAGGTCCTGCACAGGTTGATTCCCGCCGCGGTGTCCGAATTTCAGTTTAAAGGTCTTCCCGCCAAAGGCGTGTCCGAGGATCTGATGGCCCAGACAGATCGCGAAAACCGGCGTTTTACCCACGAGTTGCATGACCTCGCGGTGCACATAGTCGAGGGCGGCGGGGTCGCCCGGGCCATTGGAGAGGAAAACGCCGTCCGGTTTCATCGCCAGCACTTCGGCGGCTGTGGTGGAGGCAGGAACCACATCGACATGGAATCCTTCCTGGCGCAGACAGCGGAGAATATTGCGTTTCACCCCGAAATCATAAGCGACCACCCGGTATTTCGGGTCGGGCAGGGCTTTAATGACCGGACCAGCGGCATTCGGGAGAAGCCATTCGCGGCTTTCCGTGCTGTCCGGGTCCCAGAGGTAGGAATGAGGGGTGCTGACTTCCTTCACGAAATCGCTGCCGGCCATGGGAGCGCTGGCGATGGCCCGGGCGGTGGCTTCGGCGGGATCCAGGATCTCCGTGCTGAGAAAGGCGCGCATGGCTCCGCGGGTGCGGAGGTGCTTGGTGAGACGGCGGGTGTCGATGCCCTGAATGCCCATCAAATTCCAGTGTTTGAAGTAGCCATCAAGGCTCTGTTCCGCGCGCCAATTGCTGGGGGTGGGGCAGAGTTCCTCGACCACAAAGCCCCGGACGTGGGGGCGGGAGGACTCATCATCCGCCGCAGTGACCCCGTAATTGCCGATCATTGGATAGGTCATGGCCACGATCTGACCCCGGTAGGAGGGGTCGGTCAGGACTTCCTGGTAGCCAGTCATGCTGGTATTGAAGCAGGCCTCGCCGGAGGTGCTGCCGGTGACGCCGAAAGATTCGCCGAAGAAATGGATGCCGTCTTCGAGGGCCAGGATTGCTTTCATGAAAAAAGGAGGGCCTTGTGGGTAGCGCACCCCCTGGGGAAAGCCAACTGGTTTTTTGCCCAGGAACGCCCGGCGGCGGCGGGGATGGATCTGCAAGGCCTGCCGGTCTGGCCACCCGGGCGGAATAGGGAATCGGGGAAACTGCAAGGCTGCAGCTGGATCCCCCGTATGCAGCGGAAGTGCCGGAACGGCGGGAAGGTCCGGATTTTGGGCGGTCCTGACCATGCCCGCTCCTTTTGCAATTTTATGATGTCCCCCATTTTCTCCCCCCTCCTCGCGGCTGCGGTCTTATGTCTTTCTGCATCCGGCCTGCGGGCGGAGGTGGCGCTGCAAAAAAACGATACGGTCCTCTTTTACGGCAATTCCATGATTGAGCGCCTCACGGAGCAGGGGGAGCTGGAATCCCTGGTCCAACTGGCCCAGCCGGGAAAGGCGCTGCACTTCCGCAGCCTTGCCTGGACGGGCGATGAAGTCGGCTACCGCCTGCGGCCGGAGGGTTATGAGGGGCACCTGAAATCCCTCCTGAAGGAATGGCCCGCGCAGCTTGTCATCGTGGGTTTTGGCATGAATGAAGCCTTCAACGGCACGGCGGGTCTGACGGATTTCCGGGCGCAATATCAGGGCTATCTGGAGCAGCTCGCCCGGCTGCATCCAAGGGCGAAACTGGTCCTCCTGGCCCCCACCGCCGTGGAATCCGGAGGCCAGGGGCCGGACGCCGCCGCGCGGAATCAGGATGTGGCCCAATATGCGCAGGCCATCCGCGACCTCGCCAAGGCCCGCAGGGCGGAATTTGTCGATTTGTTCGCCGCCAGTCAGGAGGCCTATGCCAAAAGCGGGCCACCCCTGACCAGCAATGGCTTGCATCTCAATGATTCGGGCAACCGCGCGATGGCGCAGGTGATCGCCCAGGCACTGTTGGGAAATGCTGCGCTGTCCGGGGTGAATCCCACCCGCGTGCCGGAGGTGGCCAAAGCCGTGGCGAGGAAGAATTATTACGTCGCGGAAGTCGTGCGCCCGAAAAACGCTGATCTTTATTACGGCATCCGCAAGCGTCAGGAGGAAAACGAAGCCGAGATTCCGCGCTACCATCAAATGATCGCCGCCACGGAAGCCGTGGTGCATGAGTTGGTCAGCACTCCTGCCAAAAAATTCGCCGACATTCCCACGACTTGGCTGCCGCCCCTGCCGCCGATCCAGGGCAGCGACGATGGCGAAAATACCGGCATCATCCGGCCGCCCGCCGAAGCCCAGGCCGAGTTCAAGGTGGCGGATGGCTTTACCGTCAATCTTTTTGCCTCCGAGGTCGAGTTCCCTGACTTGAAAAACCCCGTGCAGATCGCCTTCGACGCCCGGGGCCGGCTCTGGGTCGTGACCATGCCGTCCTTTCCCCACACCGTTCCCGGCCTCCCGCCGCAGGATAAAATCATCGTCCTGGAAGACACGGACCACGATGGCAAGGCGGACCGCTGCACCACCTTCGCAGAGGGCCTCGACGCTCTGGATGGCGTGGCCTTTACGGAGTGGGGAGTGCTCGTTAGTGAGCAGCCAAAACTCTACCTGATGAGCGATACCAATGGCGATGGAAAAGCTGACACCCGACGCGAGCTGTTCCGGGGCATTGATGTCACGGATTCCCACCACGGCGGCATGATCGCAGCGGATCCCATCGGGCATTTGCTTTTCTGCGATGGGGTGTTTCACCGCTCACAGTTGGAAACGCCCTTTGGGGTGGTGCGCGGCATTGATGCCACCACCTACCGGCTCAATCCCCGCAGCGGCCAGGTCTGGACGGAGTGGCAAAGCAACACGCCCAATCCGTGGAAGATCACCTATGACCGCACCGGCAATTTTTTCCAGATGTATGGCGATGGCCTCCCGCTGGATACCCTGGCGCTGACATGGACGCCGCTCGGTGTCTATCATCCCTTCAGTTATGGAAATACCGGCAGCAATGGCAAGGGTTCCGCCCTTTCCAGTATCTCCAGCCCGAACTTTCCTGACGCTTACCAGCAGGGCATGGCCACGGCTTCCCTCCTGGGGAATTACACCGTCTGCTTGTGGCAATACGATTACGACCAGGGCATTGTCCGCGGCTCGGAACGGCTGGATCTCGTGTCCTCGCCTAACGCCGCTTTCCGTCCGGCGGATCTGGAGTTCGGCTTCGATGGCGCGCTCTACATTTCGGATTTCTGCAGCCCCATCATCGGCCACGCCCAGCACCCCATGCGGGATCCGCACTGGGACCACGAGCACGGCCGCATCTGGCGCGCCGTCTACAATGCCAAACCAGTGGTGAAGGACTTCCCGCGCATCGAAGGTGCCAGTCCTGGCGAACTTCTGGCGCTCCTCCAGCACCCGCAAAATATCGTCAGGCATCACGCCCGCATTGGTCTCCGCCAGGCGGGAGCTTCCGTCCTTCCCGCTCTCGATGCATGGGTCGCCGCGTTGGACCGCACCAGACCGGAGTTTGATCCATCCGCATTGGAAGCGCTTTTCGTCGCGGAAGGCCTCGGCCAAATCCGGCCGGCCCTCCTCGCAGAACTTCTCAAATCCAAATCCGCCGCGCACCGTGGAGCCGCCGTCCGCCTTATCCGCTTCCAGGCCGGGCGCTTGCCTGACGTCACTGAACTGCTGCACCGGATGGCCACCGATCCCCATCCCCGCGTGCTCATGGAGGTCGTGGACGCCGTGGCCCACCTCCGCCCTGACATGCCTGCCGTCGAGCTGGCCCTGCAATCCCTCACCACCACCAATGCCGACGTCCAGCACATGCTGGCCGATCTGAAACACGGCACCAAGCCCGCCAAGGGCCGCAGCGTGCCCGTGCTGGAAGTCGACCCTGACACCCGCCTCACCCAATGGCTGCAGCCGGACCCTGACACCCAGCGCACCTTCATCCGGGCCGATGCCACACAGCCCGCCGTCCTCGCTGTCCGGCATGGTTATCTGGATATTCTCGTCAATGGCGTGCAGCTCCTCTCGTCCGATTCCATGTGGATCAACGACCAGCAGGTGCAGCTGGAATTGCGTCAGGGCCTCAACGTCATCGACATCCACTTCCGCAAAACCAAAACCCCGCCTCCCGTCTTCCTCTACGATCCCCTCGGCCAGCGCCTCACCACCGCCCACCCCGCTGCCGATGCCGCCAGCCTAACCGCCATGGCCACCACCTACGGCCAGGCCAAAGCCGCCCTCGGTGATGCCCTGACCATCCAGGCTGTGCCGAACCAACTGCAATTCCTGCCCAGGGAAATCCGCGTCAAAGCCGGGGCCAAAGTCCGCCTGGTTTTCGAAAACCCGGACCTCATGCTCCACAACTTCCTTATCACCGCCCCCGGCGCCGCCGATGAAATCGGAGCCCTCGCCGACCAACTCGCCGCCCAGCCCGACGGCCTCGCGAAAGCCTACCGGCCGGATTCTGCAAAAGTCCTCCACGCCACCCCCCTCGTCCAACCCGGCCAAAAAGCTGAACTCACCTTCACCGCCCCCACCATCCCCGGCAGCTTCCCCTACCTCTGCACCTTCCCCGGCCACTGGCGCATCATGCGCGGCACCATGGTGGTGGAATAAAGGTGGTAGCCGGTGGTTGAGCGCCAGCGACACCACCGGAACCAAGACCAAGGTTCTCCCGACCCCGGAGGGGTCGCAGGCACAACAGACGGAATGGAGCAGGATGGGGCTGCGACCCCTGCCGGAGTCGGGACAGGTGATGCCTGTTTTCCGGTGGTGTCGCTGGCGCTCAACCACCGGCTACCCGCTGTCAAGCCTCCAGCTTGAATGCCTCAAATGGGTTCATTGTCTGGGCCCACCGCGAGGATACGCCTGGAGTGAAAGTCTACGCTGGCACCCTGGAGTCGCCGCCCGGGCAGTTTCATTTGGAGCACGATGCCCGCCGGGGCTGGGCCGGGGCCTTTTGCCTGACGGATTCTGACGAGGTGGTGCAACTGATGCTGGACCGCTATGAACCCGGCCACACCATGGGCAACAGCCACGCCTCGTGGGAGTCGGCGTCGGGCAATTCTGAAGATGAGTATTACGACGGGCATCAGACCGACTGCGGGTCAAAGGATCCGGCGGGAAACAGGAGGACAGCCGCCAGGTCAGCGCCGCGCCCCTCACGGGTTATGAAGCCTTCCGCGCCCGGCTCCACCAGCGCGGTTATACCCTCAACCAGTTGAATGCCCCGGGTTTCAACGATGCTGATCCTGACAAAAATGGAATGTCGCACTACGCCGGGTTCGCCCTCGGTCTACTGCCTGGGGCTGCCCCCCGCTGGGCCCTGAATATCGAGACGGTGCCTGCGGAAAGTGGTTATCCCGGAGAGGTCGATCTCCTGGTCACGCTGCCCCGCCTGCAGCCGCAGGTGCTATACCGCCTTCAATCCACGCCCGATTCCCTCTCCTGGGACACCGAGGCCGAACTGGAAGGCTCCGACTACAGTGAAACCGGTGCCGTGGTCCGCGTGCCCGGCCGGGGCAATCCCACCCTGCTGGTGCGGCTGAAGATTGACGCCGCCCAGTAGTCTCGCAAAGAGCAAGGGGCCACTTCGCTTGTGTCCCCATCGTCGGTCGTGTCCAGACGCGGCGTGCCATGCCCCATGGCACGCCGCATAGGCCTGGCTTGCCCGCTGCCAGCTTCGCAGCTGGATTTTCCGGAAAAGAGGCTGCGGAATCAGCGTATTTTCGGCCCGTATCCCTTGGCGGGCTATCCGGAATTTTACCCCACATGATCACCCGACGCCATCTTCTTAAACAGGCTGCTGCCATGGCTGGCGGGACGCTGGCGTTTCCGGCGCTCATTCCGTCTTCCGCGCTGGGGCTGGATGGGGCGGTGGCTCCGGCGGAGCGGGTTACGGTAGGTTTCATCGGGGTTGGTGACCGGGGGATGCATGTGTTGAAAAACGGATTCCTCCCCTGCCCGGAAGCCCAGGTGGTGGCCATGTGTGATGCCACGGTATGGCGGACCAAAAGTGGGGTTGAGACCGTGGACCAGGCCTATGGCACCAAGGGCTGCCGGGGCTTTGCGGATTTCCGGGATTTGTTGGCGGAGCCCGGCGTGGATGCGGTTTACATCGGCACGCCGGATCATTGGCATGCCCCGGCGGCCATTCTGTCCGCCAAGGCGGGCAAGGATGTCTACAGCGAGAAGCCGGTGACCCTGACCATCGCCCAGGGCCAGGCGCTTTGTGATGTGATGAAACGTTATGGAAGGATCTATCAAAGCGGCACCCAGGGGCGCTCCGGAGCCGCCGTGCGGCAGGCCTGCGAACTGGTGCGGAATGGGAAAATCGGCAAGGTGCTTCGGCTGGATATTGAATTGCCCAACAGCCGTGGCATTGAAGCCCAAAACCTGAAAGCCGGCATCCCGCCGCTTCAGCCTATTCAGGCGGGATTTGATTATGAGATGTGGCTGGGTCCCGCCCCCTGGGTGCCGCACCGGGGTGGCTGCTTTTGGGACTTCCGCTGGCGTTCGGATTACGGCGGTGGCTACATTTCAGACTGGGGCACCCATTTGCTGGACTTCGCCCAGTGGATGCTGGGCACCGATGGCAGCGGCCCGGTCCGTGTGGAAGGCAAAGGCGAGCGCATGACGGGCTTCTGGAATGTGCACTCAAAATACGAAGTGGAATTCACCTATGCCGATGGTGTCAGGGTGGGCGTCCGGGAGAACCAGGGCACTGAGGGCCTGCTGAAGGCCACGGGATCGGAAGGGGCCTTCACCTACAGTTGGAATGCCCAGCAGCTCACCGCCGAATCCCGCGACTACCGGCGCATCAAAACCGCTCCGGGTGAAATCCAGCTCTATGCTTCTGACAACCACGTGGAGAACTTCATCCGCTGCGTCCGCAGCCGCCAGCCTACCATTTCCCCTGCGGAGGTAGGGCACCGCTCGGCCTCCATGTGCCACCTCGCCGTGATCGCCATGGATCTGGGCCAGCCGCTGGATTGGGACCCGGTGGCGGAGCGTTTTTCTAACAATGAAGTGGCCAACCGGATGCTCTCCCGCTCCATGCGCAGTCCCTGGCATCTGTAGTTCATGAACGCTTTTCTCAAAATCATCCTGGCCGCTCCGGTGGCCGCCCTGCTATCCACATCAGCTCTGGCAGATCCGGCGCCAGCCGTGGTGGAAGCCTTTGCCGCCGCTCTGGCCAGCCTTCCGCAGGACGAGGCTACCCCGGCCCAAAATGGCACCAGCGCGCTGGCGGCCTTGTTGAAATCCGCCGCCGGCGATCCCGCAGCGCGGAAGGTATTTTCCAGCAAAATGGCCGCGCTCCTGACCACGGCCCTGAACCATGATAGCAAAACATTCCTCTGCCGTCAGCTTGCCAGCATTGGATCGGAAGCGGACGTGCCCTTGATCGCTCCCTTGCTGGCAGAGGCTGCGACCGCAGACATGGCCCGCGATGCGCTGGAAGGCATCGGCGGGGCCAGGTCCGCTGAAGTCCTGCGGCTGGCGCTGCCCAAGGTGTCAGGCAAAACCCAGGCCGGAATCATCAATTCCCTGGCCGTGTTGAAGGATGTGGCTGCCGTGTCCGCCCTGGCGGCCATCGCCGCCGGGGCGGATCCTGCCGCCGCAGCCGTGTCTGTGGATGCCTTGGGAAAAATCGCCGGCCCAGCGGCGGACCAGGCTCTGGAGACCTTGCACCTCATGGTGTCCGGGAAACTATTGGATGACGTCCAGGATGCCCGGCTGCGCTGTGCCGGGCCTCCGGCCTCTCCGGAAGACCGGGCGCGCTCCCTGAAGATTTGCCAAACGGTGCTGGAAAAAACCAAAGCCCCCGCCCTCCGCCAACTGGCCCTGCGCACGATGCTGCAGGCCTCCGGCCCGAATGCCCCGCTGCCTGCGGCGGGCGATGAATCCGGCTTCGAGCCCCTCTTCAACGGCCGCGACCTGAGTGGCTGGCAGGGCGCTGATTATGAGGTGGTGGACGGCGTGATCATTGGCCACGGCCACCATGGCGGTTACCTCGGCTCCACCCGGACTGACTTCGCTAACTTCATCCTGCGCTTCGAAGTCAAGTTCTCGCCCGGGGCGAATAACGGCCTGAACTTCCGCACCGATGGCCCCATCTGGAACGAACTCCAGATCCTGGATGACACCCACCCGCTTTTCCATGACCTCAAGCCCTGGCAAGCCCACGGCTCCCTCTACGGCGTGGCCCCGGCCAAACGGGGGCATCTGAAACCCACCGGTGAATGGAACGCCGAGGAAGTGATCGCCGATGGCACCAGGATCAAAGTCACCCTGAACGGCACCGTCATCCTGGATCTGGATCTCGCCCAATTCGATCTTGACCACTGCGCCGATGGCACCGCCCACCCCGGCCTGCGCCGCCCCTCCGGCGGTCTCGGCTGGCTCGGCCATTTGAACTCCAGCGAACAACCAGGCCCCATCTTCCTGCGGAACATCCGCCTGAAACGCCTGCCTTGAAAAGCCCTTCGTTGGAGTCCCGGCTTCAGCCGGTTACCCATTTCCCCACCGGGTTCGTTCCATGGGTTCCTCCCTACTTCAGGCTAAGTGAGTAATTCTCCCGGCCGTCCTTCATGGTCCAGCCCAGCGCGTCCAGCTCGCCGCGCAGGCGGTCGGCTTCGGCCCAGTCCTTGCCGGTGCGGGCTGCCCAACGGGCTTCGGCCACTGCCTGCACCTGCGCCGGCACGGCGTCTTCCGCCTTTTCAGGCGGCAGCACGATCCCGAAAGCCGCTAACACCAAATGAAAACCACGCCACACGGCAAGGGCATCGGCCGGGGACAGGGTCTCCGGCTTGACGGCTTTCAGCACCGTGAAGACGTGACCCAGAGCTTCCGCCGTATTCAGATCGTGGTTCAGAGCCGTCCAAGCGGCCGCAAACGGCCCCGCCTCCTGGCCCATCAGGGAATCGTAGGCGGGGGGCGTGGAGGTTCCGGCGCGTTCTGCCAGGGCGCGTTCCGCACGGGCCAGTTTCCCCAGCGCCTGGCGGGCTCCATCCAGGGAATCCAGGGTGAAATTCAGCTGCCCCCGGTAGTGGGCGGCGGTGAGCACATAGCGCACCTCCTCCGGGCTGTAGCCTTTCGCCGCCAGATCCGCCAGGGTGTAGAGATTCCCCAGGCTCTTGCTCATTTTTTTCCCATCCACCAGCAGATGGGTGATGTGAAACCAATGCGCCGCAAACCCATGAGCCCCTCCGCAGCACTCGCTCTGGGCGATTTCATTTTCGTGGTGGGGAAAGACCAGATCCACGCCGCCCGAGTGCAGGTCAAAGGTATCGCCCAGATACTCCCGGATCATCGCTGAGCACTCCAAATGCCAGCCCGGCCGCCCCTCCCCCCAGGGAGCCGGCCAAAAGTTAGGTCCATCCTCCGGCTTGCGGGCCTTCCAGAGCGCAAAGTCCCCCAGGGTATCCTTTTCATACTCATCATCTGACACGGAGGCTCCCGGCTTCAACTCCCGCTCCTTCACCCGGGAAAGCCGCCCGTAATCCGGGAAGGAGGCGATTTTAAAATAGACCGATCCATCCGCGGTGGCATAGGCATGCCCGCCCGCCATCAGGGCCTCGATCATCTTCACCTGATGCGGAATGTGCGCCACCGCGCTGGGTTCCACGTGCGGCGGCAGGCAGTGCAGCGCTGCACAATCCGCATGGAAGAGCTGCGTCCAGTGCCGGGTAAAATCCGTCAGGCTCTGTCCCGTTTCCTGCGAAACCCGGATCGTCTTGTCATCCACATCCGTCAGGTTCCGCACATGTTTTGTCCGCGTGCCTCCCAGTTCCAGCAGCCGCCGGAAGAGATCCTGCAGCACAAAGGTGCGGAAATTCCCGATATGCGCCGGCCCATACACCGTCGGCCCGCAGGCATAAAACCGGTAGGTGGAGCCATCGAGCGGCCGCAGCTCCCGCGCCGTGCGGGACATGGTATCAAAAAGAGTCAGGGACATGGCAGGAAAGAGGGGCTGAAAGGGCGTGGAGGCCCGGAGACAGCAAGGCACAGGAGCGGAGAATCCCTGCCACGGCAAGTGGCCTCTCCTCCTTGCGGTATTCCTGAAATCCGAAGGCTTTCCAGCGCGGGTGGGCTGCAGCCTGGCCAGCCAGGTTTTTGCTAAGGAGGGGTGCCTACAGCCGGGGCGTGGGGCTTTTTCACCAGTTCGGCCAGCTCGGAAATCCATCCGGCGGTGCTGCGGTGGCCCAGGTTGGCTTTGATGAGTCCTACCATGGTTGCTGCGGCAGGTTCTTCCTGTCCGGCGTTGAAGAGGTCCCGGGCCTGATTCCATTTCAAATCCGGCAGCCGCTCTTTTAGGAATTTTTCCAGATGTTCGGGGACTTTGGTGATACCGATCATCGCCTTTTCCTGTTCGATCCGTTTGTTCCATGCGCTGTTGATCGCGCTGACGGCCTTTTTTTCCCGGAAATACGGGAGTATCATGTTATTATAAATCTCGCCGATATTGCCGGGCGTATAGGCGGCCGGTCCCTTCTCCTTCCGGGCAGAGACGTCCATTTTCAAGTGTCTGGCGATCACGCTTTCCAACGCCCCCCGGTTCAACTCCTCCTGCTGGCCTTCCAGCCGTTTGGCGCTGGCCACAAAATCGTCCACATAAGCTCCCGCTTCCTGCACCACGGCCAGTCGATCGGGGTCGTCTCCGGCATCCGCCTGCATGATGACCAGGGCGAGGAAACGGCATTGCAGGCGGAGTTGTCCGGTGAATGAAGGATTGGTGCGCAACTCCTTGCCTTTTCCATTGCGGAAATCGGAGAATTCCGTGGCGGTCTTGCCCTGGGCTTCAAAATCCTGTTCCTTGGTCGCTTCCAGCCAGAGCGCGAAGGCTTTGTCGTCGTTGTTCCCCGCCTCTTTCAGCCGGGGCAGCAGGCTGGCGTTGTAGCTTTGGCGCTTTCCTTTCAGGGTGGAGTCGATCTCCTGCAGCTGATCCAGCAGCTTTTCCACATCCGCTTCCTTCAGGGGCTTGGCCGGGGTGCTTTCCTTGGGGGGAGGTTCCGTCGCAGGAGTGCGCGGCTGGAGTTCTGACTGGGCTGAGTGAAGCAGGCAAAGGCTGAAAGCAAGCAGGGGAAGGGGACGCATGGGGTAGGGGAGGGAATGGAATGGAGGAAGCGGGCTTAATTTCGTTTTAGGAACAGCCTTTTTAAAGATGAACCCGGCTGCTGCATCGGGCAATCCTGGGAAATCCCCGACGTGAGCCCACGGCGCCCGCCTGGGATCCTGACCTGGGGGGCGGGATTGGCGGGTTTGATGGGTTTGGTGGAATTGGTGATTTGCCCCATTTTTATCGTGGCGTGGGCGGTCGGGCTCTGTTTTAGTCTCCCTCCCCATGCCTGTTGACACTTTACCCGAAGAAGAAGCCCCGCCCCGTGCAGGCTCCACGGCGTATCGCGAATTCCTCGCGGACCGCGAGGACCTGCTGCGCCATAAGTGGCTGATGAGCGAACGTTCCGGACGCGATGTCGGTCTTGAGGCGGCCTTGTTTGACTGGGTGGACCACCACCGCGCCACGATGCGGAAACAGCGCACCAGGCAGGCCTGATCTGATCTGACCTGACCTGACTTGGGTGCCTGGCAACCAACCCCAAATATTCGGGAATGGAAACCACGGATCTTAGAGATTACAGATGATAAAGGATAAAGGATGGAGAGGTGCCGGCTCCGGGACGAGGCAGCGTTCTGCCTCGCCACCGCTGGCTTTTTCCCCTTCTGGCAAAAAATGAGCCGCCAGCTCCAGCAGGTCCCACTATCCAGTGGATGCCCCTGAGGGATGCCTTTGGGGATCGGCTATGAAAATCACGGGCCGGAGCCCCGTGCTCCCTTGGGGAGGCTTGGGCTCAGCCTCCTGATCCGGCTCCTTTGTTTTGCCGGCAGCGGTCGCTGCAATACTTCACCTCATCCCACACCTTTTCCCACTTCTTCCGCCACGCGAAAGGCCGCCCGCAAACCAGGCAGGTTTTCGAAGGAAGGTCCTGTTTTTTCACTCCTCTCATGGCGGTTAAGGTTCAGGGTTTGGCCCGGCGGGTTACGTCCGGTGGATGACATTAAAGAGGGCGGGC
>CAMDJM010000001.1 GCA_945900785.1 Akkermansia muciniphila | reverse complement strand
CCACTCCGAAACCTGCACCGGATGCAGGTCAAAATCCTTGGCGATCTGTTGAATGGTCTTCTCGCCCTTGAGCGCTTCCAGCGCCACCTTGGCTTTAAATCCGGCATCATGTCTTTTACGTTTGGCTTTCATGGGGTCTGTTATGGGTTCGCGGTTTAGAGCGCACCCGTCCAGTCCAATCATAGCTTAGCCAGTGGCCCAGTTTTCGGGGTCCAGCTCAAGGTCCGCGAAAACTTGATCAAGGTCTGCCCCACTCTTAATCAAGGTCCGCGAGAACTTGATCAAGGTCTGCCCCACTCTTAATCAAGGTCCGCGAGAACTTGATCAAGGTCGGCACTACTCTTAATCAAGGTCCGCGAGAACTTGATCAAGGTCGGCACTACTCTTAATCAAGGTCCGCAAAAACTTGATTAAGGTCGGCACTACTCTTAATCAAGGTCCGGGAAAACTTGATCAAGGTCCGCAACAACGTGATCAAGGTCTGCCCCACTCTTAATCAAGGTCCGCGAAAACTTGATCAAGGTCTGCCCCACTATTATCCATGATCCGTGAAAATTTGATCAAGTTTTGCCCCACTCTTAATCGAGGTCCAATGCCGGAAGATTCCTGGGCTTGGAGGTCCGGCTCCGCTGTCTTTTCGGCTTTTGACCAAGCCACTCCCACGACCCACGCCTGCCCGAACCGGCCACCCGACCGGGCGATGCCCTGGCCCTTTTCCGCACCGGCAGCCAGCGCCCTTCAACTGTGCTTCCGCCCAATAAAGATGCCGTAACTCCAGACGCCGCCGTAGGCCCTCACCCGTTCATCAATGACGGGCACAAACTTCTGCCTGGCCCTGGGCCACAGGTGCCCCTCCATCCGCACGTGATTTGCTCCCATCCAGCGGCGGAACCACTGGAACGGCGTGTGGGAGAAATCGACGATGGCGATGAGTCCGCCTTCAGCCAGGTCCTCCCAGGCCGCCTCCACCGCCTGCTCCCAGCCGGGATTAAACATGGATAGGGCATAGGAAAAAAGCACCAGATCAAACGCCTCACCCCTGCCATGCACGGGTTCTGCATAAGCCTGGCGCAGCAGGGTGATGTTGCCTCCCTGGACCTTCTGCGCGGCAATGGCCAGCATCTGCTCTGACAAATCAACTCCGGTGAGATGCGCGCGGGGAAACCACTTCTTCAAGTCAGGGAAATTGCGCCCCGTGCCGCAGCCTACCTCGAGAATGCGCTGCGGAGCCGCCAAACCCGCCAACTGGCGGAGAATGGTCCCCCGCCCAAAAAGGAAGGTCCACCGGGTGAGGTCATAGATGCGGGAATGAAACTGATAATACCGCTCCACTGCCCGGGCCTGACCGGCAGCACTGGATTCGCCTGGCTGGCCGCTCATCCCAAAACCTCCCCATAATGAAAGCTGCCGTAAGTGCCGACCCGGTCCAGCTGATGCAGCGGCAGGGTGCGCTCCGGGAAGAAGCGCACTCTGGACAACACCTGGGACGGCACAAAACTCAAATCCAGCCCCGCCGAGCGCATGATGATTTTGGCACCGGGGGAGCTGTTGCTCAGGATCAGTTCCCACTCCTCCAGCAGAGCCGCCGTATCATGCGCCGCCAGCCAATCCTGATGGTCCAGCAGCACGAAGTGGGTGTAATGGCCGGGATGCTCCCGCAGGAAATTGGACACCGTAGTGGTATAGGTTTTCAAACGGCCCACGCGGGCTTGCAGGACAGCCAGATTTTCCTGCTTCAGATAATTCGGACAGCAGCCCAGGGTGTAGGAGCCGGCCATGTAAACCCTCCAGAAATAGTTGTCCGCAATGGGCAATTCCGTGAAGACATGACGCAGCTTGTCCTTCACGTAGTTCGTCAGACCACCCGGATAGGAATCCTGAATCAGTTGAATCTGCGGCCGCGGCACTCCCAGCAGCGTCATCAGCGCCGGCTGGCGCAGCAGCCAGTCACTGAAGGGAGCCCAGACCTCCCGCTCGAAGAGCCCGTAGGCTTCCCGCTGTTCCTGGAGCGAACGGGCATCGAGCAGGCAGGCCGCGAAATTTTTGACATTCGGCCGCAGCTTGAATAACGCATTGCCCATCACCCAGGCGGCCAGTCCGGAAGTGCCGCGGAAATAAAAGGACTTTTTGAAGCTGGAAGGATTGAAGAAGCTGATGCGCTTATCCCAAAACTCCTGGGCGGGCCGGGAAAGCCGGTGGCGCACCCCGCCATAAACCGACGCATACTCAGCATGCGCCCCGAAACCGAACATCTCGAACAGCTCCTCAAAATTACCCTGCCAAAGCAACGCCTGCTTCAATTCCAGCAGCGCATTTTGACGGTAGTTCATGTCCACGGCATGGATCTCCGCCGGATCATCCAACAGGTAATCCAGCGCATTGCAGCCCGCGCTGGTGATCATCACCACCCGACTGTCACGATCCAACTGCAACAACTCCCGGTCCAGGCGGGGATCCTCCCAGGCCGTGTTATAAATCAGGTTGGAATGGTGCACATGACGGAAAACCATGTCATGGGCCGATTTCAAAACGCGGGCAGGGCGGCGGAGCGGGGTGGCTTTCAGCATGGTTTTGAGGTTCAAATTATCCCATGATGCGAAACATTTCCCCCCGCCAGCAGGCCAAGGTGTTTTTTCCGTCACATTCAGGCGTTCCAGCCCCCTCCAACAGAACGGCCGGGTTCACCCGCAAACTTGGCCTGACAGGAAATGCCTGCCTTCCTGCTCAATTGAACAGAGCCCTGCGGGCCTGCGATGAAAAGAGAGGGTCCCAACTTTCTCTTTGCACGCGGTTGCAAAATGGGCTTTCCTTGTCGTTTGGAATGTATGCCTGATTTTCCGACTTCCAATGCTCCCCGCCGCCAGTATAAACGTGTTGTGCTAAAATTAAGCGGGGAGGCGCTCCGGGCGGATGGGAGTTTGGATAATATTTCGCCGCCCATTGTGGAGGACATCGCCCACCAGATTAAAGCGGCTTACCAGAGCGGGCTGGAGATCGGGATTGTGGTCGGGGGCGGGAATTTCTGGCGTGGCCTGGCAGCGGCGAACAAAGGGATGGAGCGCACCACAGCGGACTACATGGGAATGCTGGCGACTATCATGAATGCGCTGGCGATTCAGTCGATGCTGGAAGGCATCGGGGTGCCTACCCGGGTGCTGAGCGCCTTGGAACTGAAGAATGTGGCAGAGCCCTTTATCCGGCGGGTGGCGGTGCGTCACCTGGAACTGGGCCGGGTGGTGATTTTCGCGGCGGGCACGGGCAATCCGTATTTTTCCACAGATACTACGGCAGCCCTGCGGGCCAGCGAGATTGATGCTGATGTGATTCTGAAGGCGACCAAGGTGGATGGAATATATTGCAGTGATCCCAAGACCAACCCGGCTGCGAAACGGTTTACCCAGGTCAGTTATCAGGATGCGCTGGCCCGGCAGTTGAAGGTGATGGATTCAACCGCCTTCAGCCTTTGCATGGACAATAACAAGCCGATCATCGTGTTTGATATGCATCAGCCCGACAATATCCGCCGGGCCCTGGCCGGGGATCCCATTGGCACGGTGGTGAATGGTGGTCCCACGCTGCCGGTGGAATTGGCCGCGAGGGATTGAGCGGCTGTCGTCCGCTGGTCTGCCGGTGCCCGTGCTGGCCTTGCTTGACCGCTGCGCTGGACTGGCATCTATTGTTTTAAACCAATTAATCAATTAACCGACCGACCCCTATGGACATTGAATTTGCGATGATGGAACTTGAGGAGGCCATGCAGAAATCGCTGGATTTTACGATCAGTGATTTTGCCAGCATCCGCACCGGCAAGGCCAATCCCAGCATGGTGGAAGGCGTGGAAATCCACGTCAACGCCTACGGCATGAACATGAAACTGCGCCAACTGGCCAATATCACGACGCCGGAACCCCGCATGATTGTGGTGGAGCCGTTTGACTTTGCCAACATGAAGGATATCGAACGCGGGATCCGCGAAAGCCGGCTGGGCTTCAATCCCGTGACCTATGGCAAGATCCTGCGGCTGCCGGTGCCGGAACTGACCGGGGAGCGGCGCAAGGAGATGGTGAAAATGTTAAAGGAAAAAACCGAGGACGGCAAGATCCGACTGCGTGGCCTGCGCCGGGACGCGGTGGATGCGGTGCGGAAGGCGGAAAAAGCCAGCGCGATCACCGAGGATGACCTGAAAGGAGCCGAAGATGACATCCAGAAACTAACCGACAATTTTATCAAGGACCTGGAATCGGCATCCCAGAAGAAGGAAGCCGAAGTGCTGCAGGTTTAGAGCACCTGCCAACGTTTCAACAGCGGCCACCGCTGGTGGAGAAAGCGGGAGGCGAAAGGTTCCAGCATGGCAAGGCGGGCCGTGCGGTCCTGCAAAATGGTGCCTTGGTGGCGCAGGGTCCGGCCCAGGCGACGGGCGGTTTCCTCCAGAAATCCGGCGATGGCGGCGGCGGTGGTGTGGCCTTCCAGGAGATGGCTGCAGATGGCGAGGCGTTCCAGGAGGCCGGTGGAAATGCCGGTGCCGCAGCGGGGGAGGGCGAAGGCTTCGGCGGGCTGATTTTGGAGGACCCGGCGGACCATGTGAAGATTGAATTGCTGGGCTGGGACCGGGTCAGCATGGGGATCGGTGATCCAGAAGGCCTGACCGGTTTGCACCAGAAAGGAAGCCGCCGCGTGGATCCGGTCCAGGGGCAGGCCCGCAGTCAGGGCGCATTCGGCCAAGGGCGGGGAGAGGTCCGTCCATTGCCCGGCTGCTGGGAAAGCGGCCGCCAGCTGGGGATCGATCAAACCGGCGGGAGTGCGCAGGGTTTTCTTCCACTGGGCGGCGGGCAGGGCCGGGAGGAACTGCCATTGGCTGGCTGGGCTGGAAAGTTCCTGAGGCCTGGCTGCGGGACTGGCGGGGCCGAAGACATCGCGGCGGAAGGTGGTATTGACCATGAAGTCCCGGAGCATTTCGCGGCAGGCCGGATCCTTTTCCTGACGGAGGAGCGCCCATTGCGCCGGGGGCAGCAAATGCTCCGGGTAGTTTTCGGCCATGGTGGCACTGCCCAGGAAAACGCGGCCGGATGCGGCAAAACAGGCGGCGATTTCGGCATGATGGAAGGCATGCCATTGCTGGGACATGTATTCGTGGACCGGATAATTGGAATCTGCGGCGAGCACCGCTTCGAGGCGTTCCCCGGCGGAAGGCACTTGTTGGAAATAAGCGGCTCCTGCCTTTTCGAGGGCGAGGGCCCGGTGAGCCGCCTGGGTGAGGCGCTGGGCACTATCCGTTCCTGGCATGCCTTCCGCCAGGGTGCGCAGGAGCCGTTGCACCGGCGCGGTGGCGGCCCAGCCGGGCTCGGCATTGTAGCTGACATAAAGGGTGCCGTCCGGCTTCAGCAGGCTTTGGACCATCTGCTGGAGGAGGAGCCGGGTTTCCTCCTTCACATAACTCATCACCCCATGCAGGGTGATGAAGTCGAAGGTGAGCCCGGCCTGCTGCGCGGTGAGCCACCATTCGGCGAAACCGGACTCCACAAAGGTCACATTGGTCAGGCCACCGGCGGTTTTCCTGGCTTCCTCGATGTGGGCGGGCAGGAAATCCACGCCCCAAAAATGACCGGTTGGATTCGCCGCCGCCAGCACCGCAGCCGTGTAGCCGGTGCCGCAGCCCAGGTCACACCAGGTGAAAGGAACGGAAAGGGGCACTTCCGGCAGGTTCCGAAGACGGCGCACCTCATTCAGCACCACGGGAGCCTGCTCCCGGAAGAAATGGCTCGTGTAAATCACGTCAGAAACATAACCTTCAGCATTCATGCCAGTGGTATAGCTTGGAATCCGCAAAAAGCCACTAGGCAGGAAGACTGTTTCCAAAGCCTTTTCCTTGGCCATGGGCGTAATTCTGTGCCATCCTGAAAATCCGCGCCGTCCATGGCCCGGCCCCTGCATCTTCCGATGCTCCAGTCAGTGAATGCAATCAGCCCCCATGAAAGTTGGCACCCTCAAAAAAGACGAACTCGACCGCGCCCTGCTCAGCATGGTGGAAGGAACTCCACGCCTCGTATTGGAACGCCTCTGTGCGGATCCCAAGGTAAAACTCTGGCAAAATCAGGCCAACCACGTTTCCATCGTCCGCCTCGGCTACAATGATCACGGCCCGGTGCACATGCGCATCGTGACCCTGCACGCCCTGCGCATCATGAATCTTTTAAAGGAAGGCGGCGTGCGTTCGACCATGGAGTTTGAGGAACTGGGCACGTATGAAGACTCAAAAGTGGCGGTAGTGCTAGCCGCAATGCTCCACGATGTCGGCATGGGGGTCACCCGCGACAAGCACGAGTGGCACAGTGTGCACATGTGCATGCCCACAGTGGAGCGTTATCTGGCGGAAATTTATCCTGACGACGAGGAGAAGCAATTGGCCATCGCCTGCATGGTCCGCGAAGCCATCGTCGGCCACATGGGGCATGATAAAATCCACTCGGTCGAGGCCGGCGTGCTGCTGGTGGCGGATGGCACGGATATGACCAAAGGCCGCGCCCGCATTGCCAAGATGCTGGCCCAAAAACCTACGCTGGGCGACATGCACCGGCACTCGGCGGATGCCATCAAGGAAGTGATTATCACCAAAGGCGAGGAGCGCCCCGTGCACATTGCGGTAAAGATGGACGACTATTCGGGGATCTTCCAGGTGGAGGAAGTGCTGATGCAAAAAATCAGCTATTCCCCGATCCGCCAGTATGTGGAACTGAGCGTCATCGTGCACGATGATCCGCCCCGCCGTTACTTGTAGGAAGTTGAGAGTTGCTGGATGAGAGTTGAGAGCAGGAATCTCCAGGCCTTGCGCCACCGTGAGCAAACCTCCTGCCAACCGTCAGCTCCCAACCATCAACCATCAACAACACTAACACCATCAACCATCAAGGCCCGGTTCCGGCGCGCTTGATTTCCAGAGGCTCATCCAGCTTCAGAAAAGTCGAGGTTTCCTGCAGATCCAGGGCCTGCTGCAGCACGGGATCCGGCGGAGGGGCGACGGGCGCGGCACCCGGCGTGATTAGCTCCGGGTGCGCTCCGGCCATCAGGGCCGCTTCATTGAAGCGGGGCCGGTCCTGCTCCTTCATCCGGCCCGGCAGTGCGGCGGGGTCGCTCAAGCTTAGCAAAGTCTCGCGCGCCTCTGCCCGGGCGGGAATGGCGACGGCGGGTTGCAGCGTCTGACCGGTGAGGCGTGTGCCATCCGGCCAAAAGACGGTGGCGGAGGGCAGGCGCAGGCTGACTCCCTCGCCCAGGGGACGATCCAGGTATTCGCTGAGTCGGCCGGACGTGGCGCTGCCCATGGACAGAGCACTGGCATGCCGGACCAGCAGGTGGGCCGCCAGTTCTGCCGGAGGCGGGGTGCGCTCATCAATCAGCAGCCAAAGCCGGCGCGTCCAGACCGGCGGGCGGCTGGTGGACTGCAAGGCGGGCGCGGCTCCGGCCCTAACCAGCAAAAAAAGCGGGGTTTTCTCCGGAAGGAAAAGTTCCGTCAGGAGAGTGGCCCCAGGGAGCGCCCCAGCAGGGCAGGGAACCCGGAGATCGAGAATGAGCGTGGTGACTTCCGCTGGCAGTTGGGTTAGAAATTCCCTGAGTTCCTGCACCGGCCCCTCCTCGAGAACGCCGGTCCTGACATAGGCCGAGGCCGCTCCCAGGCGGGCCATCAGGGCCGGGGGCGCGGGCGGGCTGGGCTGGGCGGGATCATTCCAGGTGGCACCGGTGCGGCCTTCCTGGATCAGACCGCGCAGGGCGGTGCGGTTCAGGGCATCCTGCGACAGCGCTGCCGGCTCGCTGGCATGCTGGCTGATCCATTGCAGCAGGTTTTGCACCTCCTCACTGCTGGCCTGCGAAACAGGGTCCGCCGGTAACTGGGCGGAAGCGCTTTGCAGGATCAGAAAACCTGGCAATAAAAGGGAGCGGGCCTGCATCGGATTAGCGGAAAAATGGTGCGCGGGGAGGGGATCGAACCCAAATATCCGCATAAACTTGTTTTATGCTGTTCACAAGCGTCTGATTTTCCCCGATTCATCAAAGGCCTGGCCAAACCTCCCGCGATTCGATAGACTGGAGGTTTTCTGACAGGCAGAAAGCAATCATGTTTCGGATTTTTCTTCGTCAAGACTCAAGGCTCACAGGCGGGTGTTTTCCAACGCACTAGCTTTTTTGACCGGGTCTGCTATTGGCCAAGGCCAGCTAATGGGCTTTTCCCAAACCTTCGGCCGCGACACCTTTGGGCGCGTCTCTTCGACGACGGACTACCTTGGTAGCACCGCCCTGCGCTGGGACCGCGACCACCTTGCTGCGCGGGGCCGCACCAGCACTGCCGACCGCTGGGAATACCGTTACAATGCCCGTGGCGAAGTCGCCTCCGCCTGGAAACAATTCGGGGCCAGCGTCACCACCCCCGCCAGCGGAGAGATCCAGGCAGCCACCGGCACCCTTTATGCCTACGATGACATCGGCAACCGCAGCACCGTTCAGGAAGCAGGCCGCGCCGCCCTGTCCACCACCACCAGCCCGACCAGCATCGATACCGCCAGTGCCAACACCAGCCTGAAGCCCACCGGTTATACGGTCAATGCCCTGAACCAATTCACCGGGGTGTCGCACCCTGTGGATGATAACAGCAAAAACTTCTTCCATCCTTCTCCATCATCTATAGGCTTGCTTGGAGGGCATCGGATGCATTCTTAGCTGACCGTGTCGAATCCTGTAACTCGTTGAAAATTAGGATGGTGCACGGGGAGGGGATCGAACCCCCGACCAACTCGGTGTAAACGAGCCGCTCTACCGCTGAGCTACCCGTGCCTGCCATGGAGCCACGGTGCCCACCGCAGCGGGCTCTGCAAGAGAAGATTCCAGCATTCTGTGATGGGCCGGGCACGATTTCATGGCTGCCGGATGCCTTTATCATCACGCCCATGAGGGGGGCTCATGGCTCAATTCCCTTGATTTGGCCCGGTGGCGGGTGCATGGGCGGGTTCACCCAAGGGCGCGTCAGCCTGTCCGGGCGATAGCCCCTTTCCCCCTCAACCAGTTTGGAAGCGATCAATCCTTTCCGTGAAGACCAGGCGGCGCGCACGCGTCCGCAGTCCTGCACCGTGGTCATCTTTGGTGCCAGTGGCGACCTGACCGGCCGGAAGCTGGTGCCCGCCCTTTATAACATCGCCGCAGATGGGGAACTTCCACCGACGCTGAAAGTCGTCGGCTTTGCCCGCCGCCCAAAATCCCACGAGGGCTTCCGCAGTGAGCTGGAGGAGATGAATAAAAAGCTCTCCCGCCAGGGACATGATGAGCGGCTCTGGGCCAGCTTCAGCCAGTCGATTTTCTACCATCAGAGCGAGTTCGAGGACGCCTCCGGCTACGTGCGCCTTGCGGGATTGCTGGATGAGCTGGACGCCGCCGGGGCAGGGGGAAACCGTCTCTTTTACTTGTCCACCTCACCGGAATATTTCCCTATCGTGCTGGAGCAATTGAAGGCGGCTGGCCTGAATCAGGCCCCGGCCGGCAAGTGGGCCCGGGTGGTGATAGAAAAACCCTTTGGCACGGACCTGGAGACGGCGCAGACCCTGAACCGCGCGGTGCACGATACCTTTGCGGAAAAGGACACCTACCGGATCGACCACTACCTCGGCAAGGAGACGGCGCAGAACATCATGGTGCTGCGCTTTGCCAATGCGATTTTCGAGCCGATCTGGAATAACCGTTACATCGATCACATCCAGATCACCTGCGCCGAAAACCTGGGCATGGAAGGCGGGCGCGGTGGTTATTACGAAAAAGCCGGCTGCCTGCGGGACATGGTGCAGAATCACCTCATGCAATTGCTGTCCCTGGTGGCGATGGAGCCGCCGACCGACCTGAGCGCGGATGGCGTCCGGGATGAAAAGGTGAAGGTTTTCCGCAGTCTGCGGCAATTTACCGATGCGGCGGATGTAGCGCGGAATGTGGTGCGGGCCCAATACACCGCTGGCACGGTGGGCGGCAAGGTGGCCGCGGGCTATCGTCAGGAGGACCGCATCAATCCCCAATCCATGACCGAAGCCTACGTGGCGATGAAGATCAACATCGATACCTGGCGGTGGGAAGGGGTTCCGTTTTACCTGCGGGTGGGCAAACAATTGCCCAAGAAAACCACGGAAATATCCGTGCACTTCAAGCGGCCGCCGCATGTGTTATTCAACCGGGGCACCGAGGATGATCCGGCGAATGTGCTGGTGATCCGGATCCAGCCTGACGAAGGGATTTCCCTGCGCATCGCCAGCAAAATCCCCGGTCCCGCCGTGCGCACGGAGCGGGTCAAGATGGATTTCCAATACAGCACCAGCTTTGGCAAAGCCAGCCCGGAAGCCTACGAGCGGCTGCTGCTGGATGCCATGGGCGGGGATGCCACCCTGTTTGCCCGGGGGGATGAAGTCGAGCACGCCTGGCGCTACATCGATATCATCGAGCAGGCTTGGCATGGGGCGAGCGGCCAACCGCCCATGTGCGAGTATCCCGCAGGCTCCTGGGGCCCTGCGGAGGCCGAGGATCTGCTCAAACGGGATGGGCGGGACTGGCGCCGTCTTTAACTTTTGATCCGCCTCCCCCCTATGACCCCGGATCCTATCTTTCCCCCGGCCGGACTTGGCCTGGAAGTGCCGCTGGCTGAACTGGGCAAGGGCCTGAAGCAGCTCTGGCAATCCAGCAGCGCGATGACGAAGGCCTCGCTGGCGAATTTTGCCATCTACTCGGAGCGGGTGGATTCCCTGGCGGCCAACACTGAGTTGATCCGCGAGGTCACGCGGGAACACGCCTGCCGGGCGCTCCTCATCGCGGCGGATCCAGGGGCTGCGGAAGTGTCGGTCCGGGCCTGGATCACCGCTCATTGCCAACTCGGCGCGGGTGGGAGGAAGTCGTTATGCTCGGAACAGATCGCGTTCCTCATTTCCGGTCAGAGTCTGAATCTGGTGCCCAGCACGGTTTTTTCCTGGCTGGAAAGCGATCTGCCCCTGACCTTTTGGTGGCAGGGAGACTTCTCCGCCCGCTGGGAGCCGCATCTTTACGCGGTGATCGACCGCCTGGTCATCGACAGCGGCGGCTGGACGGATCCCCTGAAGCAACTGGCCCTGCTGGAGGTGGCGTGGCGGCATGATGCAGGCGGTTTTACGGTCAATGATCTGACGTGGACAAGGGTGCTGCATCTGCGCATGGCGATTGCCGCCGCCTTTGATGAGCCCGGCACCCTGGAGCACCTCGCCAGGATAGAGGAGATCACGATTGAATTTGGTCACGGACACGGCTTGGCAGCGCGCATGCTGGCGGCCTGGATCATTAGTCAGGCGGGATGGACTCTGGAGGCTGGCCGTCCTGCGGCGGGCCGTTTTGTGATTAGCCAGCAGGGCCGGCCCATCACACTGACTCTAACTGAAAAAGAAAGCTCCCGACCCATTCCCCTGGTGCAGTTCAAGGGGCCGCTGGGAGCGGTTTCGCTGACACATGATAGCAGCAATCCCTATATCCAGACCCTGATTCAATTGGGAGAGGGGGCCTTGACCCGTCTCACCCCCAGCCCCAGCGGGACCCCGGCAGAACTGGTCACCGAAAGACTGCGCCGCGGCTGCCGGACGAAGCACTATTTTGCCTTGCTCCAAATGGTAAAAACGCTGCTGCAGGCGTAGCTGGCTGGCTGGATTCAGTGGGAGAGTGGTGGGCGCTGCCCTGCCTGGCTAATTCTACTTTGTTGTGTTGGGGAATCAGCGGGCTGGAAGCCCGCTGGCCGCACAGGCTGGAAGCCTGCGCCACGGGGAACTTAAGAAAGTAGAACTAATCCGTGGCAGCGAGGCGGTAAAACTTTCTGGTGGCGCTGCCAGAGGTGCTCCAGGAAAAGATGGGGCTGGTGCCGGTGAAGGCCTGGGCGGCGCTCCAATTGGTAAGATCAGTGGAGCTTTGGATCAGATAAGCCTGCCCAGTGAGGAGCCCGGAAAATGCCAGACTATCCGTAACACCGCTGCGGGTAATGGTGATGGAAGGCCGGTGGGGCAGGGTGGTGAGCCGCCAGGCGATGGACGCAGGGACATTGCTGCCGCTGGCGAGGCTGAGCCGCAGCCGGTAGGTGCCGGAGGGCAGATTGCGTTGGTAAAGGTGTTCCAGGTTTTCGATAGTGCTGGTGCTTTGATCCACCGTGACCGGGCTGCCGCTGACGGGAATCCGGGAGAGGGCAAGCTGGTAATTGGCCAGGGGGGCCACGCTCATGATCAGGATGTTGCCTGGTCCGGAGTCATTGATCACCCGGTTCCAGGTGGCGATGGCAGAGAAGGCTAGCCCGGCGGTGCCAGGCGGAATGGTGAGGAGGTAATCTGCGGTGCTGGCAGTGGTCAAGGTGACGCGGGACCAGGCAAAGGCAGGGCGGTCGCTGGTGAGATTGGCGGCCTGTTCAAGGCCGGCGAGGATATGCCAGGAATTGGCGATATTAAGCTCCCCGGCACCATAGGTGCCATCCAGGGGCAGGATGGCGCTGCGGGACCAGGCCGGAAATTTTTCCTTGGTGGCCCCTGCCAGGAGGATGGCCTTGAGGGTTTCCGGCCGGATGGCGTTGGGATTGGCCTGGGCGTTGGCCGTCTGCCGCAGGAAGGCGGCAGCGGAGCTGACCAGGCCGGTCGCAAAGCTGGTGGCATCCAGGGGAGCGACGATTTCCGGCTTTTGACGTCCGGGGCCATCCAACCAGCTGGAGACCCCTCCGGTGCTGTGAGCCCCATTGCTGAGACCTACCGCGAGATTGTTGTAAGCCGATGCCATCAGTGAGGGCACGGCACTGGTTCCATTGTTGACGCCAGTGACGGCAAGGAATCCGTCCCGTTTGACCGCAAAGTCAAAGCGGCGCAGGGCGGCATTGTCATCGGCGGCATCCGCTGGGGTGCCTGTCGAAATCCAGGAATGATTCTGGATCGTCCGGGATTCCACCAATGGCTCAAGCTTGGGACCCGGTTCCAGCCAGCCTTCGTAAGCCCAGGAAGTGACGGTCCCGGCCGCATCCACCCGGTATACATCAATGGCCGTAATGCCAGGACTGAACGAAGCCCGCCCAGCGGCTGGGTTGGTGTTAAGGCTGTAAAAATGGGAAGCCACGGCGAGCCCGTGATTGGACGCCGCCGAGGACCCACTTTTTGCGCTGAACGTTTTCCCTGCCATCAAGCCATTCCCGGCAAAGCTGCCGGTGCCCGGCTGCGGCAAATAGTCGGGGCCTCCAAACTCCACCTGGGTGACTCCGACTCCAGCACCGGTTGGCAGGGCGGCACCGAGTTCTGAAGCCAGAGTCCGGTAGCCGGTATCGTCAAAATAATCTGCGTGGAGCAGGGACGTGCCAGCAAGGGAGACCGCGAGGATTGGCAGGTAGTGCATGGGGTTTCCCTCCTGAATACCGTTTTCCCGCTGGAAAGGCGAGTCCTTAAAAAGCCACTTGTCGAAGTCCGCCAGGAAAAGCCGTTAACCCACTGGGATATCCGGCGATGATCCATTACTTTACCTTCACCCTCGCTTTGCGCTTCAGGTTGGGCAGCAATTGAAGCACTTTTTCCTTCAGTTCCTTGCCAGGCTTGAACTTGACCACGGCGCGGGAGGGGATTGGAACATCCTGCTCCGGGTTGTTGGGATTCCGCCCGATTTTCGGCTTGGTGACCCGGATTTCAAAAGTGCCGAAATTACGCAGGACGACTTCCGAGTTTTGGGCCAGATGCGAAGTCACGTTGTCGAGGAAAAGCTGCAGGACGTCAAAAATCTGACTTTGGGTCAGACCCGTTTGGTCGCTGATTTGAACGACGAGATCGCGTTTGGTGACGGTGGCCATAAGTTAAACCTGGTTGGATAAGCGGTGGAGGGGTCTGCCGGATTTTACTTTGTAAATCCTGACAGCTCACTACTTAATTGAACAGTCGTTGTAAAGTCAAAATTAAAATATTTGCTTCGGCCTGTAATTTCCATAATGAAAGAGTCTTCGCTAGTCGGTGATAGCATGCGGGGGATTGACGCTAAGGCACTTTGGGCAGAGCGTCCGTGGTTTCACGGAGTAGCCGGTCAAAGGACCGCGAGCGGTTGGCGTAATCCGGATATGCCTCCGGGGGTTCTCCAAGGGGCAGATACCTCCAGTGTTTGTAAAGCCACATCCAGTGGGAAGGGTGCTGGCGCAGCACGGGTTCAATGGCATCCCAGCAGGCCTGGGCGGTGACATCCCATGGCTGGCCCTCCGGCACGGGGACGGGATCCATGAAACGTAATTGCCACCGGCCATCCGGCAGGGGCAGGGCCAGCGCGGGCACCAGAGGGAGACCGGTGCGCGCGGCCAGGGCCACATGGAGCACGCTGATGCTGGACCAGCAGCCGAAGCGGCGGATCGCGACGGCGCTTTGATCCGGAGGGACATTCAGATCCACCAGGGCGGCGGCACTGCCTCCCTTTTTAAGGTGGCGGAAGAGCCGCAGCATGGCCCCTTCCTGCGGGATAATGATTTGTCCGGCCAGGGAGCGCAGCCGGCGGAAGATGCCGGTGAGCGGTGGGTTCTTGAAGTCCTGGGCGATGATCATGCTGGGCCCGAAGCGAAGGGCCCGCCCGAGGCTGAGCCATTCGAAATTTCCACAATGGGCCGTGGCAAAAATACACTTTCCCCCGCTGGCGGCAGCGAGCGCGGCCGGGGTATCGCACTCCAGCACAAAATAGCGGTCCCAATCCTCCTGCCTCAGGCATCTGCCCCAGAAAAGTTCCAGAAAGGTCCGGGCAAAGTTTTGATAGTTTTCCCGGGTGAGGCGGCGGCGGGTGGCTTGGTCCGTGTCCCCGAATGCGATGCGGAGGTTTTCATGGATCGTGTGGCGGCCCCGGCGGTCCAGACCCCAAGCCATGGAACCCAGCACCCAGGCGATCCCCCGGACGGTTTTCCATGGGAGCAGGGGAATGATGCATTCAGCCAGGGAGAGCAATGCATGTTCGAAGCGGAAGCGGAGCCGGAGCCACCAGGGGAGGGCGGAAACAGGGACGGAGGAATTCACGGAGGATGGGGAGTCGTATCAGCAGCCGGCACCGGGGCGGGAGACGCTTGAGCCCCTCCGGCCGGGGCGGGAGGGGAAGGGGCGGGTGGAGTAGAAGCGTCTGGCGGAGGGTTGGCAGGCAGCGCAGGACTGGGCTTCAGGCGGTCTTCCCATTCGAAGATGCTATGGCCTGAGCCGATGCCGCCGATTTTCCCGATCAGGTCCTGACAACGCGCCCGCCAGGCCACATAGTCCGGGGCCTTCCGGGTGGCATCCGCCGAGTCGGGAAAAATCAGATAGGTGACCTTGAGGTCGCTGACCGGGCGGAGGTAGGGGTTCGATTGCGGATTGAGCTGCCGGCCAATGCGCAGACTGGCTTCCCCGACTTTGACGGTGGGACCATAGTCGCCGACCACGGCGGGCAGGAGCAGGTCCCCATAAATGACGACGGCGTAGTCCCCGATGCCGGGGGTCCAGGCGTTCCGGCCTTTGTAGGAGCGCAGGGAGGAGGGGATCACGATAAAGGGGTCTTCCTGACCGATGAGGTAGCTGCGCTTTTTCAGATCGCCGGTGATGCGTGGGATCTCCTCAATGCGGGCAGTTAGGCTGGCTTTTTCCTCTTTGGTGAGTTTGGGCGCTTTGAGCTTTTCCCTGGCTTCGCGCAGTTCATCCTCCAGCTTGGGGATCACCGGATTAAGCTTTGTGGTGACTTTCGGCCAGCCGTAGCTGGTGCTGGGCTGGAAGTGGGTGGATTTCAGGATGTAGTCGTCAAAGGAAGGCATGCGGTCGCCATCACTGCCATCCGAGACCACATCCATGTCCGCCTGCATCAGGAGGACTTTCTGTTTGGTGGTCTGATGCTCCAGTTCCAGCAGGGTATCAAGATCGTAGAAATTATGCCGGGTCGGCAGTTTGTCGAGGCGCTTGAGGTTGGTCAGGATGGCTTTTTCCTTTAAATCATAGAGGTAGTGATAGAAGCCGGAGACTTTGCCCTGATCAATCAAAGCTGCCAACTCCGGCAGGAGATTCCCCAGATTGGGGTTCTGCCGGCGGATCTGGTCCATGGTGGTGGCTGGCTTGGGAATGCGGACCTTCAGCGTCATTTCGATGCTGTAGGATTCATTGGAAGCTCGCTCCTCCGTGGCGGTATCACCCTGACTGGGGATGAGGCTGGTTTTTAAGCCGATGCCGCTGAAGAGGGTGGTGAGGTCCCCGCCCCGAGGGCTGAGGGAAGGACCGGAGGGCAGGGCAGGGGGAGGCACCATCACTGGCACCTCGACCCGCCGTTCCACGATTTTTTCCTGGACAACGGAGCGGGGGGCTGCGGTTCGTTCAGGGAATAGACGGTTGGAAACGCCACGTCCGATGCGTTGCCCCAGTGGAGTGAACAGGAATCCGAAGGCCGCTGCGGCTAATGCCAGCGCTAACGATCTGGCCGGCCAAGGGGAACGCGCCGGGGGCGTCCATCCCGGGGCGGAATGGCTGGTCTGAGGAATGTCGTCGTCCGGCATGGGAAAAGGAAAAGGCAGGAAATGGGCCCGGTTGGCGCGGCAGGAAGCCCGGGCACCTGCACCCTGATCAAAAACAGCCTGCCTGCGAGTCGAAAATGCACATTGAGCCTGCGTGCCAATTTGGCCTATGGCGGCTGCGCCGGTGATCAGGGCGATGGCGCGGTCCGGCTGGGTGTCGGCGAGGGCTCCAGCGACTGCGCAGAGGGCGGCCTGAGTGCGTGCGGGATCGTTGAGAGTTTTGGCCCAGGAAAAGATTTTCATAAAGGCAGTCCACGGGCGGAAGAGTTGAAGTTCCAGCTCATGCTGCGCTGGATACCAATTTGAAAACCTTCCGGCAGCGCTGAAGGGCCTGGGCAGGCCGGCTGGATGCGTTCTCTGGACAGCAGGGCCAGACGAGTATCCCTGACGGTGCCGGTTTGAAGCCTGGAGGGCCTGGTGCAGCCGGGAAAGGCCCGGGGAGATTCTCCCAGGAATGGCTTGCACGAAGGACGCACCCTGCCAGTTTCCGGGCTGGAACGGCAGGGGATTTCCTCCGCTGATTTTAATTTTTGTTATTTTATGCGCATTCCTATTCTCATGCCCCAGCTCGGGGAGTCCATCGCGGAAGCTACCCTGCTGCGGCTGGACGTGGCTCCCGGCGATGTAGTGATAGCAGATCAGGAAATCATGGAGGTGGAGACGCAAAAGGCGACCATGGCGGTGGCGATTCCCTGTGGCGGCACGGTTGAAGAATTGATCTGTCAGGTGGGCGGGAGCTATCCGGTGGGCACCGTGCTGGGATTTCTGAAGGTGTCAGAGGAGGAGGCGCGCCGGGCGGGAATTTCTTCCCCGGAGGGAGCGGCCTTGGCCGCAGAAGCCGTGCCGGAGGAAGCAGGGCCGGAGGAGGATGCCATGGCGGGATTGCATTTTAAAGTGGATACGGCGCAATCCATGTCTCCGGGGGCCACGCCGGGGGTGCAACCCACCCTGACCGGATTGCCGGTGCCCGTGAATGCCGCCGGGGCCCACTATATTTCCCCCCGCCTGCGGGCGCGGATGCAGGAGATGGGCCTGAATGCAGCTGATTTGTCCGCTGTAGCGGGCAGTGGAGCTGGAGGCCGGGTGACCGTGGAGGATTTTGAGAAATTCATGAAGCAACTGGAGGAGCACCGCACCACTCCGGCCAGTCCCATGCGCATCGCGGTGGCGGACTCCATGCGGCGCAGCTGGACCCGGCCCCTCGCGACCGTGGGGATCCGGGTGAATCTGGATCCGTTACTGGCGCACCGGAAAGGCCAGGCACCGGAGCGGAAAGCAGGGCCGGCCTTGTATGCCCTGCGCGCTCTGGCCATCTGCCTCGCGGAGAATACGGCTCTGGCAGGCCGCCTGGTAGGCTCCCGCATCGTTCATCCGCAGGCGATCGATCTGGGTTTTGCCGTGGAAGTGGATGACGGCGTGCTGGTGCCGGTGATCCGCGATGTGGAAACCAAACCGCTGGCGATGCTGGTCAATGATTATAACGAATTGGTGCTCTGCGCCAGGTCCCGGAAACTTCCGCCCGGGGCGCGCGGCCCCGGCATCGCCACCATCACCAATTTCGGGACCTTCGGCATCCTCTGGGCCACCCCCATCCCCCTGCCGGAGCAAAATCTCGTGCTGGGACTCGGCGCGGGTCAAAAAGCCCCAGTCTGGGAGGAATCCTCCAAGTCTTTCCTGCCCCAAACCCAAGCTGACCTGACCCTCAGCTTCGACCACCGAGTGCTCGACGGCGGCGGGGCCGGGCGACTCCTCGCTCAGGTGGCCGCGCTGATGGAAGCTCCGGAGCAATTGTAGGGTTCCTGCCGTGAATCCCGCGCCGGGCCCGGCCGGCGCAGCACTACCGGAATGGGGGATTTCCCCGCACCACATTGCATTGGCCATGGGTTTTAGGGCGGAATGGCGAGGGGCGGACGGATTCATGAACACGACATGGCGACCGCCATGGGCGCAGGGTCCGGCCCTGCCATCCTGACGCTTTACCTGAACTTATTGTCCTGACGGCGGACTGGAATGCGCGGCCTGGGGGCCGCGCATGGCCGCTTCCGCTGCTGCCAGAGCAGCGGCATTGTCCCACGCATTCAGGCTTTCCGGCGGGGAGGTGCATTCCCTGACGGCCTGCACCAGCAGAGGGAGACAGCGGGTCAGATTATCCACGATGGTGATCTGTGCGGTCCGTGCGGTGCGGGAGAGAGGGTTCAGGTCGATGGTGATCACGGTTTTGCCATTCTTCACCAGGGCTTCGCACCGGTCTCCATCCTCCAAGGGCACACAAACCACATCGGCGATCAGGATCCCTTCCGGATGCACCCATTTCCTGTTATGATCGATATGCTGGATTGCGTGGGTTTGGCTTGGCATCAGGACGTCCCGGGCCCCGGCCTCCAGCAGCATCATGCGGATTGCCAGTTCCCGCGCAGGAGAGCTATGGAAAATATTGACCTCAAGCCGGGCCCCCGCCGCTTCCGCCAAGGCCATCAGATCCGCCGCTGCCAGGGCGCAAGCGTTGCCATTCACCGAGATCACTGGATGCCGCGCCCGTTTCAAAGCCGCTGCTGCTGCCGCGATAGCACCCGTGGCAAAAGGATGCGTGCGCTCTCCAATCAGATAGTCAAAAGCCTCCCCCCGCCCATGCGCAATCAAACCATGCAGCGAAGTCACCCCACGTTCCACTCCAGCCACAATCCGTTCCCGCGTCAGCAGGGAAAGATAACGGGGATGAGAGGCAGGAACATCGGAGGCAGGCATGAACCTGATTTAGCGTGGGTGACCCCTGGCGCAATCCGGAATCAGGCATGGCCAGCGGCAGCGGCAGCGGAAGCAACAGATCCCATCAGTTCTGGCAAAGCAGGCACGCTACTCTCCATAGGCCGCGAGTCCGTCGATCTCCAGAGTTGCAGGAATGTCTCCAGCGGCGGAAAAACATCCGTGACAGGCACCCACCGGTCTTTTGCCATGTTGGATTAAACCGGGGCGCTTTCTGTCGGTTGGGAATTTTCCTGCAGGCCGCTTATCTGCGGAGCAATCCCTGTTTTGGCTTTCCGGCGGCGGCTCATGACAACATAAAAGACGGGGGTGAAGAGGAGGCCGAAAAAGGTGACGCCGATCATGCCGCTGAAGACGGCGGTGCCGAGGGCGCGGCGCATTTCAGCTCCGGGGCCCTTGGCCAGGACCAGGGGGAGGACGCCGAGGATGAAGGCGAAGCTGGTCATGAGGATGGGACGCAGGCGCAGGCGGCAGGCGTTGACGGCGGCAGTGAAGCGGTCCTGCCCTTCGTCCTGTTCCTGCTTGGCGAACTCGACGATGAGGATGGCATTTTTCGCGGCGAGACCGACGAGGACGACGAGTCCGATCTGGGTGAATAGGTTGTTATCCTGACGCATCCACCAGACCCCGGCAATGGCGCTGAGGAGACACATGGGGACGATGAGGATGACGGCGAGAGGCAGGCTCCAGCTTTCATATTGGGCGGCGAGGACGAGGAAGACAAAGAGCACGCAGAGCGGAAAGATGTAGATGAGAGTGTTGCCCGACAGAATTTGTTGATAGGTGAGGTCGGTCCATTCGAAGGCGTAGCCTTCGGGGAGGACTTCCCGGCCGATGCGTTCGACTTTGTCAATCATGTCGCCGGAGCTGAGATCGGGCGCGGTGTTGCCGGAAATGTCAGAGGCGGTGTAGAGGTTGTAGCGCTGGACGCGGTCCACGCCGGCGGTTTTCCTGACATTCACGATGGTGCCGAGGGGGACCATCTTGCCGTCCGCATTGCGGGTCTGGAGGCGGCCGACGTCGTCCGGGGAGATGCGGAATTCCGGCTCTGCCATTGCGGTGACCTGATAGGTGCGGCCGAACAGGTTGAAGTCGTTGACGTAAACGGAGCCGAGGTAGATTTGCAGGGTTTCGTTGATGTCGGCGAGGGAGACGCCCATGTTCTTGGCCTGGGCGCGGTTGATGTCGATGTAGTATTGCGGGACGTTGGACTTGAATCCGGTGAGGATGGAGCTGAGGCCGGGCTCGCGGGCGAGGGCGTCGGTGAATTGTTTGGTGGCAGCCTCAAGGGAGGCGAGGCCGGCGTTGTTCAGGTCCTGGACCTGCAGCTTAAAACCGCCGGCATTGCCCAATCCACGAAGGGGCGGCGGCGGAACGACGAGGATACGGGCTTCCTGGATGACGGAGAATTTTTTCCTCAGTGTGGCCATCAGGGCATTGGCGGTGAGGGAAGGATCCTGGCGTTTATCAAAGGTGTCAGGAATGATGAAGGCGGCACCGAGATTGGATTGGTTGGCCTGGATGACGGAGGAGTAGCCGGTGATAGCAAAGGTGTGGGCGATGCCGGGGGTTTCGCGGGCCATGGCGTCCATGCGCCGGACCACGGCATCGGTGCGCTCCAGCGAGGCTCCGTCCGGAAGCTGGACGACGACGAGGAAATAACCGGTGTCCTGCTGCGGGAGAAATCCGGTAGGGACGGCACGGAAGGTGACGCCCGTGAGGACGAGGAGCCCGCCGTAAACAATCAGGGCAAGGACGCTGAAGCGGACGAGGCGGCGGACGAGGTTGCTGTAGGTGGCGGAGAGCTTGTCGAAGGTTTTGTTAAAAAGGCGGAAAAAGCCACCAAGGATGAGATTGATGCCGCGTGTCAGCAGGTCGGGCTTTTTCTCCCCGGCGTGGCCACGGAGGAGCAGGGAAGCGAGGGCGGGGCTCAGTGTCAGGGAATTGAACGCGGAGATGAGCGTAGAGACCGCGATGGTGAGGGCGAATTGCCGGTAAAACTGGCCCGTGATGCCTGACAGGAAAGCGGTAGGGACGAAGACCGCGCAAAGGACGAGGGCAACGGCGACGATAGGGCCGGTGACTTCCTTCATGGCGCGCAGGGTGGCCTCGCGCGGGGCAAAACCTTTCGCTAGGTAACGCTCAACATTTTCCACAACCACGATGGCGTCATCGACGACGATCCCAATGGCGAGAACGAGGCCGAAAAGGGAAAGGTTATTCAGGGAGAAGCCAAAGAGCTTCATCACCGCCAGGGTGCCGATGAGGGAAACGGGAACGGCCAGCAGTGGAATAAGGCAGGCGCGCCAGTTTTGCAGGAAGAGGACCACGACCAGAACGACCAGCAGGATAGCTTCGACGAGGGTGACGAGGACAGATTTGAGGGACTCCTTAACAAACTGGGTGGGGTCGTAGTTGACGCGGTAATCAACTCCAGGGGGAAAGAGTTTCGCGACTTTTTTCATCTCGGAATAGACGGCATCGGCAGTGGCGAGGGCGTTGGAGCCGGGGAGTTGGAAGACGCGCAGGGAGACGGCGTTTTTGCCGTCCATGTAGGATTTCAGCGAGTAATCCTTGCTGCCGATTTCGATGCGGGCGACATCGCGGACGCGGATGACATCGCCGTTGTCGCCGGTGCGGATGACGATTTCGCCAAACTGCTCCGGGGTAAGGAGGCGGCCCTGGGCGGTAAGGGTGTATTGGAATTCAGTTCCATTAGGGACGGGCGGTAGTCCCAACTGGCCGGCGGCGACCTGGACATTTTGTTCCTTGATGGCACGGACGACGTCTCCGGCCGTGAGACGGCGGGCGGCGATCTTTTGCGGATCCATCCAGATGCGCATGGTGAAGTCCAGCCCGCCCAGCAGGCCGGCTTCCGCGACGCCGGGGAGGCGGGCGATGCGGTTGGTGACCTGGAGGGAGACGTAGTTGGCGAGGTAGATGGTATCCCGGGAATCGTCAGGCGAAAAGAACTGGACGGCCATGGTGAGGTCGGGCGAACGCTTGAGGGCGCTCACGCCGAGGCGGCGCACTTCTTCCGGGAGCCGCGGGAGGGCGGCATTGACGCGGTTTTGGACCAGGACCTGAGCCTGATCGAGATTGGTGCCCAGTTTGAAGGTGACGGTGATGCTGATGCGTCCATCGCTGGTGGAGGACGAGGACAAATACAGCATGTTTTCCACGCCGTTGATTTCCTGCTCGAGGGGGGAAGCGACGGTATCGGCCAGGGTCTGGGCATTGGCCCCGGGGTAGGTGGCGCTAACGACCACGGTGGGCGGGACCACGTCAGGATACTGGGCGACGGGCAGGCCCAGATAGGCGAGTGCGCCGACGATGGTGATGACGATGCTGAGGACCGCCGCGAAGATCGGGCGGTCTACGAAGAAGCGGGGAAGGTTCATTTGGCGCTTCCGTTAGGGGTGGCGGGAGCCGGGGGCACGGCAGGAGCCGCGTTGGGAGTGGCAGGGTGCATGTCGCTTTCCTGCGGATTGACGATGGCCCCCGGCCGGGCAGCGAGGAGGCCGGTGATGACAATACGTTCGTCAGGCTTCAAGCCCTCGCGGATGATGCGGAGGCCGTCTTCCATCGGGCCGGTGGTGACACTGCGGTATTGAACTTTGTTGTCAGGGCCGACAACGAGCACGTAGGGACGGCCCTGGTCGCTGCCGAGGGCGCTGTCGCGGATGAGGATGGATTCGTAAGTTCCGCTTCCCGGGATGCGGAGGCGGGCGAAGAAGCCTGGAGCCATCAGACGGTCTTGGTTTTCAAAGACGCCGCGGGCACGGATGGTGCCGGTGTCGGGTTTGACGGCGTTGTCCACGAAATCGATTTTGCCTTCGTGGGGAAAACCGGTTTCGTTGGTGAGGCCCATGCGGGCGGGGATTTCGGAAAAGAGAGCGCTGGTGCGTTTCCCTTCGCGGGCGAGGGTGCGGTATTTGAGGGACGAGCGTTCGTCCACTTCCACATAGCAATAAATAGGATCGAGCGCGACGAGGGTAGTGAGGATTGTAGCAGTGCTGGTGCCGCCACTGACGAGATTTCCCGGAGTGACGAGGGCCTGACCGATGCGGCCGGAGATTGGAGCGTGGATGGTGGTGAATTCAAAGTCCAGTTTGGCTGCATTCAGCCCGGCCTGGGCGGAGCGGATCGCAGCCTCCGCTTCCGTGAGGGCTTTGGTGCGGGTTTCGGCTTCTTCCGAGGAGATGGCGCGGGAAGCGAGGAGTTTTTCAGCACGGTTGGCTTCACTGCGGGCGAGGTCGGCCCGGATGGTCGCGCGGTCGAGGTCAGCCTGGAAGCGGTCCAGGGCGGCTTGATAGGGCCGCGGGTCGATCGTGAAGAGGAGATCGCCCTGCTTGACCTCGCTGCCTTCCTTGAAGTGGACCTTGTCGAGATAACCGGAGACCCGGGCGCGGAGTTCCACGCTCTGCGGCGACTCGAGGCGGCCCACGAATTCGTCGTATTCCGTGACCGTGCGAGGGATGCCCTTGGCAACGGAAACGGTGGGAATGGGCGGCGGCGGTGCAGTGGCGGGCACCGGAGGGCACCGGAGGGCGGCAGGCGGTCAACGCCAAGGCGGCGAAGGGGAGGAGTGGGAGTAGGCGCATGGAGTTTCGGGGGGAATGGGACGAAAAGAAGTGGCGCGGTTATGCCGGGTTCATGGGCACCTTAAATCGGGATAAACGATGGGCCACGGCGTGTGGGATTTTCATGAGGGAAACTGACACTGAAGTGGGGTATGGAGGTCTGGCGATTCCGCATCAAAGTCTGTATTTGGGATTCCTCCGTTCCATCCCGGAGGGATATCAGCCGTTAGCCGGGGATTGAGCGCAGCGACATCCCCGGACCCATGCTATCAATGAGAAGGAAGGGCTGCGGTCTTTTTCCGGTCTTCGCCCCATTTCATGAGAAGGAAATAGAACACGGGGGTGAGGAAGAGGCCGAAGATGGTGACGCCGATCATGCCGCTGAAGACGGCGACGCCCATGGCCTGTCGCATTTCGCTGCCGGCACCGGTGCTGACGACAAGTGGATAGACGCCGGCGATGAAGGCGATGGAGGTCATCAGAATCGGACGCAGGCGCAGGCGGCAGGCTTCGAGGGCGGCATCGGCGGCGCTCATGCCGTGGAGTTGTTTTTCGCGGGCGAACTCGACGATGAGGATGGCGTTTTTACAAGCCAGGCCGACAAGGACGATGAGACCGATTTGAGTGAAGATGTTGTTATCGCCGTTTGTCAGGAAGACGCCGAGCATGGCGCTAAGGAGACAGGTGGGGACGATGAGAATGATGACGGCGGGGAGGCGCAGGCTCTCATATTGTGCGGCGAGAACGAGGAAAACGAGGAGCAGGCATAACGGATAGATGTAGATGGCGGTGTTCCCGGCGAGGATTTGCTGGTATTTGAGGTCGGTCCACTCGAAGGTCATGCCGCGGGGGAGGGTTTCTTTGAGGATGGCAGCCATGGCGTCTTCGGCCTGGCCGGAGCTGACGCCGGGGGCGGCACCGGCATTGATTTCGGCGGTGGGATAGGAGTTGTAATGCATGACGCGGTCGGGACCGTAGGAGTCTTTGATCTCCACGAGGGAGGTGATGGGAATCATCTGGCCGGCGGCGTTGCGGACTTTGAGCTGGGTGATGTCGTCTTTGTTGCGGCGGAAGGCTTCGTCGCCCTGGACGACGACTTTGTAGGTGCGGCCGAAGCGGTTGAAGTCGTTGACATAAAGTGAGCCGAGGTAGATCTGGAGGGTGGCGTAGAGTTCCTGGAGGTTGACGCCCTGGGCTTTGGCTTTGACGCGGTCGACGTCGGCGAAGAGTTGCGGGACGTTCACCTGGAAGGTGGAGTAGGGCTGGGTGAAGACGGCGGGTTGGGCGCGGGCTTTGTTTAACACTTCCTGGGTGACGCGGTAGAGTTCGGTAAAGCCAAGGTTATTGCGGTCCTGGATCTGGATGCGGAAGCCGCCGCTGGTGCCGAGACCGTTGACGGGAGGGGGCGGGACCACGATGACGAGGGCGTCGGGAATCTCCTGGAAGAGGCGCTGTTGGATGATGGAGGCGATGGCGGGGCTGCTGAGTTTTGGGTCGGTTCGGGTTTCAAAGTCGTCGAGGCCGATGAAGGCGACTCCGGCGTTGGAGGCGTTGGTGAAGCCATTGATGGAAAGGCCAGGGAAGGCGACGGAGTTTTTGACGCCGGGGGTTTGGCGGGCGATGTCGCCCATGCGCTTGATCACTTTTTCGGTGCGGTCGAGCGAGGCACCGTCCGGGAGCTGGGCAAAGGCGACGAGGTATTGTTTGTCCTGCTGTGGAATGAAGCCGGCGGGGACTTTGGTGAAGATGATGCCGGTGAGCCAGACGAGGCCGAGATAGATCAGGACGACGACCAGGCTGAGGCGGAGGAGGCGGCCGACAGCCCAGCCATAGAGGGCGGCGGCGGCATCGAAGAATTTGTTAAAGCCGCGGAAGAACCAGCCGAGGGTGGCATCCAGGGCGCGGGAGAGGAGGTCTTTTTTGGCGCCGTGGGATTTGAGCAGGATGGCGCTGAGCGCGGGGGAAAGGGTGAGGGAGTTGAATGCAGAGATGACCGTTGAGATGGCGATGGTGATAGCAAATTGCTTGTAGAACTGACCGGTGAGTCCGCTGATGAAGGCGGTGGGGATGAAGACGGCGCATAACACGAGGGCGGTGGCGATGATGGGTCCGGTGACTTCCTTCATAGCCTGTTCCGTGGCGGCGTGGGGATCCATGCCGAGGGCGATGTTCCGCTCTACGTTTTCGACGACCACAATAGCGTCATCCACCACGATGCCGATGGCGAGGACGAGACCGAAGAGGGAAAGGTTATTGATGGAAAAGCCGAGGGCGTGCATGACGGCGAAGGTGCCGATGAGCGAGACGGGAACGGCGACGAGCGGGATAATGGAAGCGCGCCAGGTTTGCAGGAAAAGGATGACGACAAGGACGACGAGGAGGACCGCTTCGAGCAGGGTGTGGATGACGGCGTCGATGGATTTTTCGACGAAGACGGTGGGGTCGTAGGCGATTTTATAACTGAGGCCGGGCGGGAAGGTTTTGGCGAGTTCGTCCATGGCACTGCGGACGTTTTTGGAGAGGTCGAGGGCGTTGGAGCCTGGCAGCTGGAAGATGGGGAGGGCGACCGAGGCTTCGTTATCAAGGAGGGAGCGGAGGACGTAATCGCTGGCTCCAAGCTGAATGCGGGCGATGTCGCGGAGGTAGACGGGTTGGCCCTGATCGCCGATTTTGATGACGATTTTCTGGAATTCCTCTTCGGTGACGAGGCGGCCTTTGGCGTTGATAGTGAGGGTAAGGTCGGTGGGATTGAGCAGGGGCGGGGAGCCGACGGTGCCGGCGGCGACCTGCGCGTTTTGTTCCTGGATGGCGGCGACGACGTCGGTGGCGGTGATATTGCGGGCCGCGGCTTTCCGGGGGTCGAGCCAGATGCGCATGGAATAATCGCCGGAGCCGAAGATGGCGACCTGGCCGATGCCTGGAAGGCGGGCGAGGACGTCTTTGACCTGGAGGGTGGCGTAGTTGCGGATGAAGATTTCGTCGTATTTTTTGTCAGGGGAAATGAGGTTGACGACGAGGGTGAGATCGGGGGATGACTTGAGCACACTGACGCCAATGCGCCGGACTTCTTCGGGGAGGCGGGGGAGGGCCTGGTTGACGCGGTTTTGCACCTGGACCTGGGCTTTGTCAAGATCGGTGCCCAGCTTGAAGGTGACGGTGAGACTCATGGTGCCATCAGCGGTGGCCTGGGATGACATGTAGAGGCTGTTTTCCACGCCATTGATGGCTTCTTCGAGTGGCGAGGAAACGGTGGCTCCGATGACGTCAGGACTGGCTCCTGGGTAAACGGCGATCACCTGGACGGTGGGGGGGACGATCTCGGGGTATTCGCTAACAGGAAGGGAACGGAGGGAAATGGCACCGATGACGGTGATGAGAATGGACAGCACCCCCGCGAAGATGGGGCGGGTGATGAAAAAGTGGCTGATGTTCATGGGGAGGGAGGTATTGGTTATCAGTTACGGGTTGCCGGGGCAAATGGGATCACCCCGGGCTGATAAGCCAATGCTCAGGCGGGTGGGCTGGTTGGGGGAGCGGCTGCGGCTGGAGGCGGTGTAATGGGCTGGACGGGGGCGCCGGGGGGGAGGACTTGGAGGCCGCTGGTGATGATTTTGTCTTCCGGGGTGAGGCCGTTGAGGATGATCCGCTTTCCTTCGTAGCTGCGGCCAAGGGTGATGGGGCGGACTTCGGCAGTGCTGTCCTTGCCCACGACCATGAGGTATTTCACGTCCTGGTTGGTGCCGATGAATTTTTCATCAATGAGCATGGCTTCGTATTCCGCGCTGCCCGGGAGGCGGAGGCGGGCGAAGGAGCCGGCGACGAGGATGCCTTCCTTGTTGGGGAAAATAGCGCGGACGGCGATGCTGCCGGAAGTGGGGTCAATGCGGTTGTCAAAGGATTCGATCCAGCCCTTGTGGGTCCATTCGGTGTCCCCTTCGATTTTGAGTTCGACGGGAACCTTGCTGGTGGTGGAATCGGCTAGTTTTTTCTCGCGGATCAGTTTCGCATAACGCAGATAGGTGGCGTCATCAATGGACGCATAGACGTGCATGGGGTCCACACTGACCACAGTGGTGAGGAGCGTGGTAAAGCCAGCGACGCCGCTGATGTAGTTGCCTTTGGTCTGGAGGGCGCGGCTGACGCGGCCATTGATGGGCGAGCGCACTTTGGTGAAATCCATGTTCAGGATCGCGCCGTTGCGGCTGGCTTCAGCGGATCTTACGGCGGCCTTGGCGACCGCGAGGGCGTTGCGGCGGGTATCGGCGTCCTCACTGGAAATGGCGCGGGCTTTGAGGAGGGATTCCAGGCGGTCCGCCTCACTCTGGGCGCTGAGGAGGCGGGCTTTGGCCTGGGCGACGGCGGCATCCGCGACATCGAGTCCGGCCTGTTCAAAGCGGGGATCGATTTCAAATAACACATCGCCTTCCTTGACCAGTTGGCCGGCTTCGAAGACGACGCGCTCGACGTAACCGGTGACACGGGGCCGGATTTCGACGGACTCGGGGGCTTCAATGCGGGCGGAGAATTCGTCCATGTCCGTGATATTGCGCGGCTGGAGCTGCATGGTCATGACGGGCATGGGGCCACGGGGACCGCCTTCAGCGGGTGGGGCTTCGGCCTTTTTACAGGAGGGGAAGAAGAAAGCGCTGCAGGCGAGGAGGGGGATGAGGAGGGACTTCATGGCGGATGGGGAGGAAGGAAACCTAGTTGAGGAACAGGATGAAAGTTGACCGGTTGTCTAGATGCCGGGAAACGTCAGGCGGCGCGTTCGGCAGAGGAGTTAAAAGCTCCCAGAATGGTAAGAATCGCCCGGTTCAGGAAACGGAGCGGATGGAGGTCGTTGAGGACGCGGGCGTGGGTGCAGGCTCCCTGGATGTAGGTTTGCAGGGTGGCGGCTTTGAAGGCGGCGTCGCTGCCGTCGATCAGGCCTTCGCGGGCGGCATCGCAGATGGCGGATTCATAAAAGCGGAGGTGGTGGGCGAAGATTTCGGCGACTTTGGCGCGGATCAGTTCATCGCGGGTGCCGACCTCGCTGCCAAGGGAAGAGAGCGGGCAGCCGCAGACGTGGCCGGTGATGGCGCGGCGTTCTTCCTGGTGGGCGAGCATGGCCTCGCAATAACGGCTGAAGCGCTCCAAGGGGGGCACGAGGGGCGAGAAGACTTCGTTCAGGCGGGGCAGGTGCTCCGCCCAGGCCGTTTCGATGGTGGCAATGGTGAGGTGGGATTTCGATTCGAAGAAGTGATAGAAGCTGCCTTTGCGGACTTCCGCACGCTCGCAGATGTCATCCACACTGGTGGACCCATAACTGTTTTCCCAAATGAGATCGTGGGCGGCCTTGATAAGGTTTTCTTTGGCGTGGCTGGGTCGGGCCATGGAGGGACGGAGGGATAAATGCTGGAGGACTGGTGGAGGTTGTTGACTGATTAGTCAACTCGTATTCCACAGCGGTATTTTTGGATGCAGGAAGGAAGGAGCTGGAGTTGGATAAGCCGATGAAGCGGTGGAAACGATTTCTGTTCCTGTTTCTTGTGGCATCGATCTGCTACTCAGGGTTTGTTGTGGCGGTGTGGTGGCGGATGGGGAAGGCGGGACGTTTGATTCCGCAGAGCCTGCGTGCAGCGGTGCCGGCAGAATGCCGGCAGTTGGTGGTGGTGCGGGCGGCGGGGGTGGAGGCGGTGGAGGCGCAGGTTTGGGTATTGCAGCGGATGGATGATGATAGTCCCTGGAAAAGCCTGATGGGGCCGATGCCTGCGGTGGTAGGGCGGCGTGGGGTCGGGTGGGGAAAAGGCGGGCCTGATTTGGTAAATCCGGGAGGGTATCCGGAAAAGCGGGAAGGCGATGGCAGGAGTCCCGCCGGCATCTTCAGACTGCCGTTTGCCTTTGGAGCGGGAGCGTCGGCACCGGAATCCGTCAGGATGCCCTGGACGGGCTGCACGGAGACCTTGCGTGGGGTGGATGATGTGAAGTCGAAGTATTACAACCGGATGGTGGATGAAGCGCTGATAGCTGACAAGGATTGGGATAGCGCGGAAATCATGCGCCGGGAGGATGGGGCCTACGACCTGGGTCTGATGATCGGCCACAATCCGGACCGGGTGGCAGGAGGCGGATCTTGCATTTTTCTGCACATTTGGAAAGGGCCGGGGCAGGGAACGTCAGGGTGCACTGCTCTCAGGCGGGAGGATGTCAGGGCGATTCTGCAGGCCCTTGACCCGGCCGGGGAGCCGAGGCTGGTTTTGGCAGTGGATTAGCTCAACGGGAAGTTGAGAGTTGAGAGTTGAGAGTTGATGGTTGAGAGGTTCATTCCCATAAGGTTACATGAATTCCGCCATTCACCCGCAGGAGGCGCGCTCCCGGTGACGCAAGACCTTGGTATTCCTGCTCTCAACTCTCATCCGGCAACTCTCAACTTCCTTTCAGGAACTAGCCGGCGGTTTCAGTGGCCGCTGGAGATTTCCCCGATGAACTGCTGGAGCAGGGCGTCATCCATTTCCACAAGGTGGGAACGTTCCGGGAACCGGCCTTCCCTGACGTCGGCGATATATTCCTGAAAAGCGGCCAGGCGTTCCTGCTGGAGACGGCGGTGCTCGGCGGCGAAATCGCGATAGGCCTTGGCGTGGCGGGGCAGGCGCTCATCGTAGTCGCCCAGGATATCGTCGGAAAAAAGGAACTGGGTATCGCATCCGGTGCCGGAGCCGAGGGACATGAGGAGCAGCTTCGTCCGGGAGGAGAGGAAGCGGGCGAGATTGTGAGGGACGACTTCCAATTCGGCGGCGTAGGCTCCGGCGTTCTCCAGGGTTTTCATGCGGCGGTGGAGTTCTGCGGCCTCGGCCACGGTGCGGCCAATGGCGCGGTAGCTGGTCCAGGTGACGTGGCGGGGCACCAGACCGAGGTGTCCTACCACAGGGATGCCTTCGCGGGCCATGGCTTCGATGATGAAAGGGCTGGCGGAACAATACACCGAGCTGGCCCCGGCTTCGAGGGCGCGGAAGCCGGTGCGGATGGCTTCTTCCGGCGAGGCCATGCCATGCGGGGTGGCCGCCGAGAGGAAGCTGGATGGAGCTGCTTCCACCAGCCGGGGCAGGCGGGCCTGGGCTTCCGGGCTATCAAAGCTGCAGCTCATCAAATCCACGCCTGCTTCCTCCGCCGCGCGGGCTTCCTCCGGGGATTTCACGTGAATATGCGTCAGAATCCGCTGGCCTTTGCAGCGCTGGAGGTCGTAAACGGTGTATTTTTTGCGCGGACGGAGCATGATAGCTTGAGTGTGGGTTCTCTCCCGGTAAGGGGCAAGCCTGCGGTCCCTTGCAGAAATCCGGAAAAAAACTGGTCCCTGCGCGGATGTCCGTGTATCGGCTTCGGGGATTTTTCATGGATAAAGCGATAGAAATAGCCAAGCCCCTCCCCCGCCTCATTCTAATCGCAGCCGCCAGCCGGAACGGGGTGCTGGCGGCGGCTGGCAAAATTCCCTGGCATTTGCCTGCGGATGTATCGCACTTCCGCGCAAGGACGGCCGGGCATTGGCTGCTGCTGGGGCGGACCACATTTGAACAGATGTCAGGCTGGTTCCGGCCCGGTCAGGTGCCCGTGGTGTTGACCCGGCAAAAGGACTATGCGGTGCCGGACGGCTGGGCCGTGGTGGATCTGGAGGCGGCCCTGGCTCTGGCGGAGGCGCATCAGGCAGGGGAACTGCTGGTTTGCGGGGGAGGGAAGGTCTATGCGGCCACGCTCCCCTTCGCCGATGAAGTGATATTGACGGTGGTGGACCTCGAAGTGTCAGGGGATACCTTTTTTCCTGTCATGCAAATGGCGGAGTGGGAGCTTGTGGAACAGGAGGATTTTCCAGCGGGGGGCGCGGAGATTCCAGCGATGTCGATCCGGCGCTATCTCCGGCGGGACCGGGCCGCCTGTTGAAGGGGCTGGCGCGCAGGCTGGTTGCCGGATGCTTTCAAGTCTTGACATCGCAGGCGGGGACAGACACTTTCGGGGCCGGATTTTTATCCATCAACCACCTTAGAAACACATTTTATGTCAATCAAAGCAGGAGTCATCGGAGCTGGCGGCATGTTGCAGTATCACGCGGCGGGTTTCCGTCAGGCGGGCGCGGAAATCGTGGCTGTGGCCGATGCGGCCCCGGGTGCCGCCGCCAAGGCAGCGGAGAAATGGAGCATCGCCAAGGCCTATGAGTCGGTGGACGCCATGCTGGCGGGCAGCCCGGAGATCGAGGCCGTGAGCATCATCGTGCCGAACAAATTCCACGCGCCACTGACCATTCAGTGCCTTGAGGCCGGAAAGCATGTCTTTTCTGAAAAACCCCCTGCGATGAACGCAGCGGAGGTGCAGGCGATCATCGATGCGGCGAAGAAAGCCGGCAAACAGGTCCTCTTCAATTTCAACAACCGCGCCCGCCCGGAGTCGCAGGCCATGATGACCTATATTGGCCAGGGCGCGGTGGGCAAAATCAACTCCGCCCAGGCTAAGTGGATCCGCCGCACCGGCATTCCGGGCTTTGGCGGCTGGTTCACCACCAAAGATATGTCCGGTGGCGGTCCCCTGATCGACCTGCTGCACATGGTGGATCTGGCGATGTATTTCATGGGTTATCCGGAGCCGGCTCACGTGCTGGGACAAACCTTCAGTGATTTTATCCAGGACAAGCAATTCAAAGGCCCATGGGGGATTCCGGACCGGGTGGGTGGCACCACGGATGTGGAGAATGCCGCCCATGGATTCGTGACCTTTAAAACCGGTCAGGTCCTGACGCTTCAGGTGAGCTGGGCGGAGATGGTGAAGCGTGAGGAAGTCTCCGTGGTCTTCCAGGGCACCAAGGCCGGCGGAAAGGTGGAGCGTTTGTTCGGCATCGATGGCCTGGATAACACCGCCATCGACACCTGCGAACTCTACGTCCAGGAAAACGGGCATAGTGTGAACCGCAGCATCACCACGCCGGCTTGTGAGGACATGGGCCGCATCGGCAGTGCCGCAAATTTCATTGAGGCGATTGAAGGCAAGACTGCCGCGCTGAACACCCCGGAGCAGGCGCTGCGCCTCATGCAGGTGATCGATGCGATTTATGCCTCGGCGGCCAGCGGCAAGCCAGTGTCGATCTAATAGCGTGGAGCACCTTGCCCAGGGCAGGGGGAGATCAGGCGGGGCACCTGTCGTGACCGGCGTCCCGCCGGGCATCGCGGGCAGCATGCCGGGCCCCTGCGGACAGAAGATCCGCAGGCATCACAGGCTCAGCCATAAAAAATTGCCGGAACAGCAGGCCGCGCATGGGATCCGGGACCGCAGGCCAAAGTGGCATTGGGGAAATCCCAGCTTGTCATCCACCATTCCCCCATGCTTTAATGCGACCATCATGTGCTTCCGCATCCGCCAGTTTCCCCTCCTTAGTCTGGTGCCTTTTGCCCTGGGGGCATGGTGCTGTCCAGCCTTGGCAGATCCGGACGATATGCCGGGTGCCAGCGAGGAAGCCTTTACCTCCACCGGATTGGTTACCGGCACGTTGCTGCCTGGAGCAGATCAGACCGTCCGCTTTGGCGTGATCGGCGACTACGGTGCCAGCGGAGCCTCCCTGAACAATATTTCCCGGATGATCCGCAGCTGGGATCCTGACTTTATCGTCTCCACCGGTGATAACACCTATGGGGATCTCAACCCCAACCTCGACCGCTCGGCCATCCTCCCCGGCATGCAAAACGACTGGGAATTCAACATCGGGGCCTATTTCGGAGCCTGGTTGCAGCAGCGGGTGGATCTGAAGTTCCCTCTCCAAACCTCCACCACCACCCGGTTTTTCCCCACGGTGGGAAACCATGATTCGGCACCGGATTCGAACAATGGAGGCACCATTGAGGGCTATCTGGATTATTTTCACAACAACCCCGGAGGCGGGCCGCGCCTGCCCACTGACCGGGGGGCCGTGCATACTCCGGAGGTCAGCTACTATGCGTTGCGCAAAGGGCCTATCGATATTTTCGTGCTGGACGGGGATATCCCTGCCAGGCCGGATCTCGCGGCCGCGCAAAAAGCCTGGCTCACCGCGCAGGTAGCCGCTTCCAGCGCCCGTTGGAAAATCGCCGTTTTCCATCAGCCGCCTTTGACTTCCGGCTTCCGCACGGCCTCGACCTGGATGTCCTGGGATGAGTTGAAACTGGTTGATGCGATCTTCTGTGGTCACGACCATTTTTACGAGCGGCTCGACTACTTCGGCACTCCGCTCTTCATCACCGGAGCAGGCGGGCAATTTCTTTACACGTTCCGCAATCCGCCAGACCCGCGCAGCCTGTATCGTTATAACCTGAATCATAGCGCCATGCTGATCACGGCGGACGCCACCTCCCTGCGCTGCGAAAGCCGCGCTTTTGAACTGCCGGCCGGGCAGGAAACCCTGATCGAAACATTCACCCTGGGCACCCCGCTGGTGCCTGACAACGAGGACCGCTACACGTTCTTCGCCGAGGAAGGCGAAATCATCGAGCTGCTCACCTCCACCCCGGCTCCGCTAAACCAGCCTGCCCTGAAAACCACCCTGACTCTGCTGAGCCCGGCCGGGCCGGAAGCGGAGCCTGATTTCCTGGCCTCGCCTGACGGACGGAACCAGCATCTCACCCTGGCCGCCAGCGCCACCGGGCGATGGTCGGTCAAAGTCGGAGGCACCGCTGGGAAGGGATCCTACCTGCTGCGGCTTCGCCTGGGCAGCCCACTTCCTGACTATAGCGCATGGAGCACCGGTCTCCCTGCCCACCAGCGCGGGCAAAACGAGGATCCGGACCGCGACGGTCTCACCAACCTGATCGAATACGCTTTCCAAACCCCCGCCTGGCAAGCCGCACTGCCGGCCAGCGGGGCGTGGCAAAATCTCCGCATCGAACCCACCCAGGGCGGGGAAGCGGTCACCCTCACCTTCGATCTTCCCTCACCCCTTCCCCCGGGTATCAGTTATCAATTGGAATCCTCCTCCCGGACCGCCGGGCCCTGGCAAGCCATCGCCTGGCGGCCTGCGGGGGCGGATTGGCAAGCTGGTTCCGGCATCAGCGTCCTGACAGGTTCCCTCCTGCCCGGAGCCCGCCGCGCCGCCATCACGCTTGCCGCAGATCCTCTACGCGCCTTCTTCCGCCTCGCCGTCACCCGGAACGGCTAGAAAACAACGCGGATCATCTGCAACCGTCCCTTGACATCCACCCGCCTCCAGGCAAATTCCCCTACATACTTGGCCGGTGTAGCTCAGCGGTAGAGCAGCTCATTCGTAATGAGCGGGTCAGCGGTTCGATTCCGCTCACCGGCTCCACCCCATTCCACAGGGTCCCCGCCAGAAGTCCGGGTTCACCAGATCGCCAGAAAAGATAGGAATTGAACCTTGGCAATGGCCGGTCCGTCAAGGAATGGGCTTGAGGCAGGGTGGTTACAATCCCATCCTCCCCAAAGCCTCAGCCACGCCTTTGAGCAACTGGGTGGCATCGGGGTGTTTCGCCTCCAGGGAGAGCATGGATTCCTCCAACAGCAGCAGCGGGGGCAGGTGGCTGTCATCCTGGGCCGGGACCGCCTGTTCCAAATCATCCAGGGTCTGCAGAAGCTGATCCTTTTGCCCCCCGGGCAGGCCTTCCAATTGTTCGATGGAGGCGCGGAGGTTGCCGAGTTTTTCTGATAAAGTTGAGTCCATGCAGCCACTTTAGCAGACGCAACGGGATTCTGCTGCACTTTTCTCCTGATTCGCGAACCCACTCCGGCAGCGCGTGGTTCAGGGATAAATCACCACCAGAAACACGAGGGTTTCCGTTTTCCCGGCGTTGACCAGGGCGTGCGGCACATCGGCCCGGTAACTGGCGGAATCCCCAGAGTGCAGCAGATCCTGTTCTCCGGCGGACTCCAAGGTTAGCAGCCCCTTCACGACCGTGATAAACTCCCGGGTTCCGGCAAAGTGTGGTGCGCTGCGCAAAGCCCCATTGTTGCCCAGCGCTACTTCGTAAAACTCCACATCCTTTTCCAGATGCAGTGGGCTGAGCGTCCGGATCCGGCAGTTTCCCTCCGAGCGGTAATGAAAGGCCCGGTCATGCTTCCGGATTACGGTGATGGTTGCCGCCGCGTCAGGGGCTCCAATCAAATCGCCCAGCGACATCCCGAAGGCCTGGGCAATCCGCATCGTCACCGCCAGGGTCGGATTGGCTTTTTCGCGTTCGATTTCACTCAGCATGGAGCGGCTCACCCCGCTGGCTCCTGACATGGCCTCAAGGGACCATCCCCGCCCGGCCCGGAGAAGTTTCAAGCGCAGCCCCAAATGCCGTCCCACCGCCTCAGGACGCATGCCTGCCACCGCAGGACCCATGGTCTCCTCCGCTGTTCCTAGCTCATGGTTTTGTTTTTTCACCGCCATAAGGGGAATATTGTATCCCGGAATGCCCTCCTGCATACTGGAAGTTCACTTCATGCCCACCAACGTTTTCCCAGCGCCCCTGCTGCCGGGAGGAGCCAGCTACAAGCATTTCCCCGATTTGTCGTGGCGAACCTGGAGCCGGGAAATTCCGCCCCATGCAATGCTGCGGAGCCCGGCCAATTTTCACATCACTGCCGGGAAGTGCTTGCCGGGAGATGGGATTTCCCGTAGGAAGGGATTCGTGATTTTTAAAACGCGAACTTTCCTTCGTGTTGTATGCCCAGCGTTCCATGACTACCCGCCCCCGCCTAAAAGCTTCTGCCGCCACATCAGCGGACCGCCCCGCTCCGCTGCCCCAGCCGGTCCGGCCGGCGGCGGTTGGGGGGCCTTCCGTGGTGGAGTGGACGTTTTTGACCAATCATGCGCATGTGCTGCTGTGTCTCGCGGGCGATCCGGAGTTGCGGGTGCGGGATTTGGCGCTGCGGGTGGGCATTACCGAGCGGGCGGTGCAGAAAATCATCGCGGAATTGGAAGCGGGGGCGGTGCTGGCCCGGTCGCGGGAGGGGCGGCGGAACCGTTATACGATTCACGGTCACCTGCCCCTGCGTCATCCGGTGGAGGCCCACCGCAGTCTGAATGATCTGGTCCGGGCGATCCTGGGCTAACTTCAGGCGATGATGGCGTCCACCGCGTGGCCCGCGATACCGGTCAGGCGGACGTCTAGGCCTTGGAATTTGACGTTGAGGCGTTTGTGGTCGATGCCAAGGAGCTTGAGCATGGTGGCATGCAGGTCGTGCACGCTGACGATGTTTTCGACGGAGCGGTAGCCCAGTTCGTCGGTGTTGCCATACGCACCGGGTTTCACGCCGCCACCGGCCATGGCGACGCTGAAAGCGAGGATGTGGTGGTCCCGGCCGGTGCCCTGGCCCATGGGGGTGCGGCCGAATTCGCCGCCCCAGAGGACGAGGGTGTCGTCCAGCATGCCACGCTGCTTCAGGTCGGAGATGAGTGCGGCGCTGGCGCGGTCGCAGTCCCGGGCGGCGGCGGGCAGGCCCTCTTCAATGCTGCTGTGATGGTCCCAGGCGCGGTGATAGAGCTGGATCATGCGGACGCCGCGTTCCGCCATGCGGCGGGCGAGCAGGCAGTTGGAGGCGAAGCTGCCGTCACCTGGCTCCTTCACGCCATATTGCTCCAGGGTGGCGGGAGATTCCTGACTCATGTCCGTGAGGCCGGGAACGGAGGATTGCATGCGGAAGGCCATCTCGTATTGGGCGATCCGGGTCTGGATTTCAGGGTCAGCCTGGTGGTCCGCCAGCATGCCGTTGAGGCGGTTTACCTCATTGATGACTTGGCGCTGGGTGCTTTGGCAAAATCCGTCAGGATTGCCCAGATAGTGGACCGGGTCTCCTTTGGATTGGAATTGAATGCCCTGATATTGGCTGGGCAGGACGCCGCTGGACCACTGGCGGGCGGAGACGGGTTGCACGCCATATTTCCCCTGGGAGACGAGCACGACAAATCCTGGCAGATCCTCGGTTTCGGCTCCGAGACCATACATCAGCCAGGATCCCATGCTGGGGCGGCCTTTGATGATGGAGCCGGTATTCATGAAGGCGTGGGCGGTGTCATGGTTGATCTGCTCGGTCTGCATGGAGCGGATCACGCATAACTCATCTGCCACACTGGCAAGCCCAGGGAAGAGATTGGAGACTTCGAGGCCGGTTTTGCCATGCTTCTGGAAATCGGTGAAGGAGCCCCTGGCCTTGAGGGTGGAGCCTTGGAGCTGAGCTAGCTGCTGGCCTTTGGTGAAGGATTCCGGGAACGGCTGGCCATGGAGCCGGCGCAGTTCCGGCTTCCAGTCGAAGGTCTCCAGATGGGAGGGCCCGCCGGCCATGCAGAGGTGAATGACGCGCTTGGCCTTGGGTGCAAAGTGCAGGGTTTTCAGGGATCCGCGGGGATTTGAGAGGTCTGGCGCGGACTGGCTCTGGGCGAGGAGGGAGGCCAGGGCCACGCCACCCAGTCCATAAGCGGATTGTGTGAGGAAGGTGCGGCGCTTGACGCTGCGGGAGAAGGAATCACAGTCAGAAAGGGAAGTCATGAACAGGATAAGAAAATGATTTTACCGGAAGAGCAGGGCAGGGGGGCTCAATACCGGGTGATGGTTTCGTGAAGGTTGAGGATGACGCGGGCGGTGGCCGTCCAGGCGGCGAGTTCCACGGGTGGGAGCCCGGGCTCGGCAGGGGCGATGCCGGCTTTGATCACGCGGGCGGCGGCTTCCGGGGTGATGGCAAAGGTGCTGCGCTGGGATTGAAGATACGTCAGGATGGAATCCAGCTCATGGGCGGCCGGGGGCCGGGTGAGGGCAAGTTGCCAGGCCAGTCCAAGGCGGGCGGCATCGCTGCTGGCAGGGCTGGTGAGGAGCCGCTGGGCAAAGACGCGGGCAGCCTCGGTGAAGGTTGGATCGTTGAGCAGGGTAAGGGCCTGTTGGGGGGTGTTGGAAACCATGCGGGCGGCGGCGCATTCGTCCCGCATGGGAGCGTCGAAGTTGGCCAGCATGGGCTGAAGGAAGGTGCGCTGCCAGTGCATGTAAACGCCGCGCCGCCATTGGCCTTCATCCTGGTTGGCCTGGTAGTCCCGGTCGGGGAATTGAATGTTGACGTAGTAACCGGCGGGTTGATAGGGTTTGATGCTGGGGCCGCCCAGTTCAGGGTTGAGCAGGCCGGCAATGGCGAGGGCGTTGTCGCGCACGAACTCGGCTTCGAGGCGGCGTGGATTTTGTGAGGCAAGGAGCCGGTTGGCAGGGTCAAGGTCCCGGTATTCCGGACGCAGGCTGGAGTGCTGGCGGTAAGTGGCAGAGGTGACGAGGAGGCGGACCATGTGCTTCAGATCCCAGTCGCTATCACGGAATTCGGCCCCGAGCCAGTCGAGCAATTCCGGATGGGAGGGCGGCTCGCCCTGGGCACCGAGGTCATCAGTGGCAGCGGAGAGGCCATTGCCAAAGAACTGCTTCCACAAGCGGTTCATGATGGTGCGCGGCGTGAGCGGATTCTCCCGGGAGGTGATCCAGTTGGCAAGATCGAGTCGGTTGAGGCGCTGGCCGGCGGCAGCCCTGGGGCCGGGCAGGAAGTGAGGGGTGGCAGGCGGGGTGATTTCACCGCTGTCATCCTGCCAATTCCCCCGCGGGCGGATCCGGACGGTGATAGGCTGGACGGCTTTGGTGACGAGGGTGTGGGCCATGCCACCGCGGTATTCCCGGCGTTTGGCTGCGAGAGTCTGATAGTCTGCATAGGCGGCGGCATCAGCGGCGGTGGAGGTGAGCCACGTTTCGTTGACAAGGGGCAGATTGGCCCCGCTGGGCTGGGTGAGGGCCGAGGCGGCGGCGGCCATCCACGGTGCCGGATTGCCGGGCAGGGGAGGGGCGAGGGGGGACCAGGAGAGGCGCAGGCTGCGGAAGGGATAGCCTTTCAGGGAAATGGTCAGACTATCCTGTGCGGTCAAAGTGAGGGGTTTCTCCAGGATCCAGTAACCGGCCGGCTGGCTGGAGGCGGGCACATCGGTGAGGCGCCATCCGGTGACCAAACCAGCGACTTCGGATCCATTGGCATAACGCAGGGTTTTGGTGAGGGAATCCGCAGCGCTGAAGCGGAGCGCCTCCGGAGCGGCGGAACCAGCGCGCTCCACGGAAGCGCCCAGGGAAAAGGTGCCGCTGAAACGGTCCTGCCCGGGCACTGGCAGAATTTCCAGACGCAGGGATGCCACCGTGACAGCTCCCGGCGTCAGGGTCAGGTCGCAGGCTTTGGAATTGTCGAGGACGACGGTGCCGTCGGATTGAATCACCGGGGCTGCTGGTGGCGGTGGCGGGGTGCTGGCCGGCACTGTTTTGTCGGCTGATTTGGCGTCTTTTTTGGGAGGGGGGCCGGCTTGGGAAACACGCGGCAGCGGGGCCTTCCATCCGGTGGGGTTTTCGGTGAGGAAAGCGCGGATGCCGGTGAGCCAGACCTGGAATTTTTCTGCAGCTGAGGGATTGATCTCACGGCGGGCGGCAGCTTCGGCGATGAGGATCCGCTGATCCGCTTCCGCACGGGCGGCTTTATCCAGTAACCATCGGTTAGGAACTTCAATTTCAGGAGGGAAGGGGTGGTCATTGGTGTAGCCCCGCAGTTCAGGATTGGTGGTGTATTCGTATTCGCTGTAGACCCCCCATTGTTTGACGTCGGCGAAGAAGGCCTGGAGGGAATAAAAGTCCCTGGTGGAGATCGGATCGAACTTGTGGTCGTGGCACTCGGCGCAGCCAAAAGTGGAGCCCAGCCAGGCGGTGCCGATCACGCGGGTGCGGTCGGCTCCGTATTTGGCGAGATATTCGCCAGGCTGGGCTCCGCCTTCGCGGGTGACCATGTTCAGGCGGTTGAATCCGGTGGCGGTGAGCTGCTCCGGTGTGGGATGGGGCAGGAGATCGCCGGCGAGTTGCTCGCGGGTGAATTGATCGAAGGGTTTGTTGGCGTTGAAGGAATCGATCACATAATCCCGGTAAGGGAAAATGCGTTGGTTCTGGTCCCCATGATAGCCCGCGGTATCGCTGAAACGCACCACATCCAGCCAGGGCACTGCCATGCGCTCGCCATAGTGCGGGGAAGCGAGGAGGCGGTCCACCTGGCGCTCGTAGGCGTCAGGACGTGGATCATTGAGAAAGGCGGCGGTTTCCTCCGGGGAGGGCGGCAGGCCGGTGAGGTCCAGGCTGAGACGGCGCAGCAGGGTGGCGCGGGGCGCTTCGGGCGAGGGCGTCAGGTTTTGTTTTTCCTGGACGGAGCGGATGAAGCGGTCGGCCTCATTTTTCGGCCAGGCCATGTCCTGAATGGCCGGCGGGGTTGGCCTGGTTAGCGGAGTGTAAGCCCAGTGGGGTTCGTAGTGGGCTCCTTCGGCAATCCAGCGGCGGAAGGTTTCCTTCTGGGCTTCGGTAAAGGGCTTGTGCTCTTCCGGTGGTGGCATCAGCTCATCACCGTCAGTGCTGAAGATGCGTTTCAGGATTTCACTTTCGTCAGGCTTGCCGGGCACGATGGGGCGGGCTCCGGATTTGCCAGGCTTCAGGGCTTCCTCCGGCAGGTCGAGGCGGAGTTTGGCTTTGCGGTGGGAGGCGTCCGGTCCATGACAGTGAAAGCAGGTGTTCGACATCAGGGGCCGGATGTCGCGGTTGAACGAAACCGGAGGCAAAGGCGCGGCAGCAGCAGCCAACGGCAGGAAGAGGCAGACGAGGGCAGGACGAAAGGCGGGCATTGGGAAAACAAAAGAAAGGAGCGCAGAGGTAATTTTAATACGTTTTGAGGAGCAGATTCATATCGGAGTATCCAGGCATCCGCAGAAGTTTTTCCCGCACGTGGCTCTTGCTTGAAAGTCAAAGCCCATGGGATGTTCCCGTTTCAGCTTCCCCCTGGACTTTTTACCATGATCCCTTTCCGCCAAACCTTGCCGGTGCTTTGTTCCATTTTACTCCCGGTGGCTTCCATGCCTGCAGCTTCGCTGGTGATTCCCGGAGCTACGGCGTATAGTCTGCCTGAATCCGGGGCGCTACGGACCGATGAAGCCCGGGGCGTTATTAAATGGAGGGATCCGAAGCAGACGGTGGTGTGGTTTGGGCAATTCCGCCAGGCCGGGGATTTCTCGGCAAAAGTAAAGCTGAGGATACCGGACGGACGGAAGCAAATCCTGCAATTAACCGTAGCTGGGGTGTCCCGGAAGCAAATGGTGCAGGGGGCGGCGGAAGCGCAGGAGGTGGACTTTGGCAGTTTCAAGCTGACCAGTCCCGGGTATCAGCGGCTGACGCTGGAGACCATCGACGCCGCCCAAACCCCGATTGGGGAAGTCATCGCACTGATGCTGGACGGACCAGCGCTGGAATCGGCGCACTTTAACCTGGAGCCGCGGCGCAATGCGGCCTCGGTGCATCTCATGTTCCCAGTGCCCAAGGAAAAGGAAATCACCGCCTTTTACAGCGAACTGACGGGCGTGGAGGATCCGGTGCACACCTACTACATGGCCTGCGGGTTTTCGCGGGGCTATTTCGGCATGCAGGTGAATTCCCGCACCGAGCGCCGCATTATTTTTTCCGTGTGGGATGGAGGCAGTGGGGAAAATGCGGTGGACCGCAGCACCGTGGCCGAGGAAAGCCACACCACGCTGCTGGCCAAGGGCGCCGGAGTGGAAGCTGGGGTCTTTGGCAACGAAGGCACTGGGGGGCACTCGCACCTGGTGTATCCCTGGAAGACGGGTGAGCCGCAGAAATTTCTCGTGACCGCCTCCGTGGAAGGCAAATTCACGGATTATACCGGGTATTGGTTTCATCCGGAGCAAAAGGCCTGGAAGCTGATCGCCCGGTTTCATGCGCCGGAGGATGGCAATTATCTTCACGGGCTGTATTCCTTCAGCGAAAACTTCGGGGGTGACACCGGCCACCTGCTGCGCAAGGCCCGTTTTGGCAATCAATGGATCCAAACGCGGGACGGCACCTGGACGGAGCTGGTGACGGCCGGCTTCAGCCACGACGGCACGGGCAAGGAAGCGCGGTTGGATCGTTTCATGGGCGTGGAGGATGGCCAGTTTTTCCTAAGCCATGGCGGCTTCGTGGAAGGATTCACCTCCTATGGCACCCGGTTCAACCGACCGGCCGCCAACGTCCCGCCGGACTTTAAATTGCCTGCAGTGCCTTAGCCCCATCCCAATCGGTTTTAACTTCCTTCAAACTACCTTCCACAAAAATCAGGGTTAACTTCCGACAATGTATGTCATGTAAAATGGAAAGGTTGTGGTCGGGAGACCGTCAAGGTTTTTACAGCACACAAATCGGCCCGGGGTTCCTCCACCCACCGCCCATACCCAAGGCGGCAGATGGAAGAAGCCTGCTGGCTCCGCAGTGTCTTCACCGGGGGGTCCGTGAAGGCACTTTGGCCGAATGGGCGGGAAAGCCCACTCATTCAGAGGCAGGCGTGGCACCACCCATCTACTTTTTCGCCAAAACCATCCGCGAGTTGCAAAAAACTTCTGATTTTTCCAAAAAACCCCAGCGGGCACCTCAACTTCCTGGTGCTTTCCCGTCTTTCAGATCAAATTCCAAGAGCAATAAGTATTTTTCATATTACTGAATTGTCGCAAGACTTTTCGCAGAACCAGGCAAGGCTTGTGCTATTTACTGCCGACACTGCCCATCCACGTCGCCCTCACCCACCGCACGACTTATAAATACGACCGCCCCACCGTCCACGGGCCGCACGTCGTCCGTCTCCGGCCTGCGCCCCACTGCCGCACCCCCATCCACGCCTATTCGCTGAAAATCGGGGGCGGCGAACACTTTCTCAATTGGCAGCAGGACCCTTTTTCGAACTATCTCGCCCGGATCAATTTTGAAAAACCCCTCACCGAACTTTCCATCGAAATCGATCTGGTGGCGGAGCTGGCAGTGGTGAATCCCTTCGATTTCTTCCTCGAAGAATACGCGGAACACTTCCCCTTCGCTTACGATCCTGCCACGGCGAAGGAACTTCAGCCTTTCCTGGAGAAAAACACCAGCGGTCTGGCCTTTTCCAAATTCAACGAGGCCATCGACCGCACCCCGCGCCGGACTATTTCCTATCTGGTCGATCTCAATGCCAAGCTGAACGCCGATATCAAATACGGCATCCGGCTGGAACCCGGGGTCCAGACGCCCGAGCAAACGCTGACGCTCCTCTCCGGCTCCTGCCGCGATACCGCGCTGCTCATGGTCCAGTTGCTCCGGCAGCAGGGCTTGGCGGCCCGGTTTGTCAGCGGCTACCTGATCCAACTAAAACCTGACGAAAAATCCCTCGACGGTCCTTCCGGGGCGGACTACGACTTCACGGACCTCCACGCCTGGGTGGAGGTCTATCTTCCCGGAGCCGGCTGGGTCGGCCTGGACCCGACCTCCGGCCTCTTCGCCGGCGAAGGCCATATTCCCTTGGCCTGCACCCCGGACCCCAGCGCCGCAGCCCCGATCAGTGGGGCCATCGGCATTTGTGAGACGGAATTTTCCCACCACATGGAGGTGAACCGCGTCGTGGAATCCCCGCGCGTCACCAAGCCTTACACGGAAGAACAATGGGCCGCCATCGAAGCCCTCGGCCATCAGATCGACCGCGAATTGGTGGCGGGCGATGTCCGCCTGACCATGGGCGGCGAGCCTACCTTTGTCAGCATCGACGACCGCGATGGCGACGAGTGGAACTTCACCGCCGTGGGCCCGGCCAAAAAGGCCCTTTGCGGCACTCTGCTCCGCCGCTTGAAAGCCTCCTTCGCCCCCGGCGGGCTGCTCCACCACGGCCAAGGCAAATGGTATCCTGGCGAATCCCTCCCCCGCTGGTCCTACGGTTGTTATTGGCGCCGCGACGGCCAGCCCCTCTGGCACGATGAAGCCCTCCTCGCCGACATCAACGATGACTACGGCCACACCGCCGAAGACGCCGACCGCTTCATCAAAACCCTGGCGGAAAACCTTGCGATCACCCCGGAGCACATCATGCCCGGCTACGAGGACGTGTGGTATTACCTCTGGCGGGAGCGCCGCCTGCCCGGAAATGTGGACGTCCTGGATTCCAAACTCGACGACAAGGAAGAGCGCGAACGCCTCGCCAAAATCTACACCAACGGCCTCGAAAATATCGTCGGCTACGTCCTGCCGCTGAAGCGCGCCCCGGTAAGCGGACCATGGATCACCGGCTCCTGGTTCATCCGCCGGGAGCACCTTTTCCTCATCCCGGGCGACTCCGCCATGGGTCTTCGTCTCCCACTGGATTCCCTCCCCTGGGTTTCCGAAAAAGACTTCCCTCACCTCCACGATATCGACCCCACCATTCCCCAGCGCCCGCTCCTGCCCGGCGTCCCGCCGCTGCAACGCCTCGCCACGGGCGAAGGTTTCGGTCCCCTTCCCTCCTCCGCTTACTCAACATCAGGCTTGGCAAGTTCCAGCGGCAATTCATCCCAACCGGACGCCCCCCAAACAGACGCCGCGCCCAAAACGGAAGCCACCCCGCCCAAGCTCTCCCCCCGCCAACAAGTCCTCCAGGAAGCCGCCGAAGCCGCTGCTGCTTCCGCCCAAAAGCCGGATCCCTATCCGGTGACAGGCCTCGCGGCTTCCCCGACCTTGGCCGCCACCCCGCCGGAAGATCCTAACCGCGTCCCCGCCCCCGGCGAAAGCGCGTCCTGGATCTCCCGCACGGCTCTTTGCGTCGAGCCCCGCGATGGCAAAATCCACGTTTTCATTCCCCCGTTGCCCACCACGGCGGACTACCTCGACCTGATCGCCGCCCTCGAAGCCACCGCCGCCCAGCTCAAGCTCCCGGTCGTCCTCGAAGGCACCCCGCCCCCTTACGATCACCGGCTGCAGAACGTCAAAGTCACCCCCGACCCCGGCGTGATCGAAGTCAACCTCCAGCCGGCCTACTCGTGGGATGAACTCGTCCATAACACCACCACGCTTTACGAGCAGGCCCGCCTCACCCGGCTTGGCACCGAGAAATTCATGATCGATGGCCGCCACGTCGGCACCGGCGGCGGAAATCACCTTGTGATTGGCGGCAATACCCCGGCGGACAGCCCGCTGCTGCGCCGTCCTGACCTGTTGCGAAGCCTGATTAACTTCTGGCAAAACCACCCGTCCCTCTCCTTCCTCTTCAGTGGCCTTTTCATCGGCCCCACCAGCCAGCACCCCCGCATTGACGAAGCCCGGAACGATGCGCTCTACGAACTCGAACTCGCCTTCAAACAGATCCCGGAATCCGGTCCCGTGCCGCCTTGGCTGGTGGACCGCCTCTTCCGGAATCTCCTCACCGATATCACGGGCAACACCCACCGTGCCGAGTTCTGCATCGACAAGCTCTACTCCCCGGACAGTTCCACCGGTCGGCTAGGACTGCTGGAACTCCGCGCCTTTGAAATGCCGCCGCACGCCCGCATGAGCCTCGCCCAGCAGCTCGTCCTGCGCGCCCTCATCGCCCGCTTCTGGAAAACCCCGTATAACCAACCCCTCGTCCGCTGGGGCACCGCCCTGCATGACACCTTCATGCTCCCCCACTTCGTCGCCCAGGACTTCTCCGATGTCCTCCACGACCTCCGGGAACACGGTTATCCACTCCAGGACGAGTGGTTCGAGGCCCACTTGGAATTCCGCTTCCCCCTCTGCGGCTCCATCGCCCACCGCGGCCTCAAGGTCGAAATCCGTCAGGCCCTCGAACCGTGGCACGTCCTCGGCGAGCAAGGCCCCGGCGGCACCACCCGTTATGTTGATTCCAGCGTGGAACGCGTCCAGGTCAAAGTCACCGGCCTCACCGACCCGCGCCACCGCATCACCTGCAACGGCCACACCCTGCCCCTCCAGCCCACCGGCACTGCGGGCGAATACATCGCCGCCGTCCGCTTCCGCGCCTGGGCCCCCCCGGAAGCCCTGCACCCCACCATCCCCGTCCAGGCCCCCCCTCACCTTCGACCTGCTCGACACCTGGAACCAACGCTCCCTCGGCGGCTGTCAATATCACGTCGCCCACCCCGGCGGCCTGAGTTACACCACCCTGCCCGTCAACAGCTACGAAGCCGAAACCCGCCGCATCTCCCGCTTCCTCCCCCTCGGCCACACCCCCGGCAAGCTCAACCCGGCGCCTCCCGTGATTTCCCGGGAACACCCCCTGACGCTGGACCTCCGTTACAAGCACGTGAATCCTTGAAAAAGAGCGTGCCCCGGCTGTCATAGCGGGGAGTCCCTATAAACCTGAAAAGGACGCTGACGGGCCACGGATGGCACGGATATAACTGATAATCACAGATTTATGGCAATAGCGGCACTCACCTGCAGAGTGACGATCAGATTTGGGCGGGACCTTCGCAAATTACTGATTTTGTGTGCTTCGCGTCCTTCTGTTCAAATTCCGCTGCCGTTTTTACGATAAAGGGCGCGGCTTTTTGCCCGGACGGCGCGGCTAAGAACGTGGTCCGGCTGTCCACGCTCCCGCGCACAGATTCATTTCCATGCTTCCCGTAGCCGTATTTTATCGGTTTCCGTGTAATCTGAGTTTTCAGCATTCACCATCTTCCGCAGATCTTCCTGGTTTTCCGCCGGCAGGGATTGAAACCAGGTTTTGGCCTCCCCAATCTTATCCGCATTTTCGCCATAGTAGCGGGCCAGCCCCCTGATGATGGAATTGCGCACCGGCCCCGGAGGAATCTCCAGCGCCACTGGCAATGCCTTCTGAGGATCCACCCCATACCAGCCTTGAGCGCTCTCGTGGAATCCTTGAATTTCATCCTGATGTTGGCGGACAAAATCCCGTGCGGTTTTCTGGTCGGAACTCAACAGAAAACTGATGACCGCTCCCCTATTACTATCAGCCCGGAAGCTATTGGGGGCTATATCCTTCGCCAGGTTCCAGGCAAACTCGGGACTCTTTAGACAGGCAGCCGAAATGATCTTATAAGGTATCAAAAGGAAGTAACCTTCTATGGTGAGCATTTTGGTATCAGACTGATTGCGGCCCCAGGCCAAAAAACTTTCCAAGTCCCGCTCCTGCCAAATTTGCATGAGACGGAACACGCGCTCACTTTCCACCGCCGTTCTACACTCCTCCTCAAACGCCGCAGGGAAGTCGGCGACGTCCAGTTGCCACATTTCCCGCTCCCAGGCGATGGACTCTGAAAGGATGGAAGGCGCAGCGGGTTTTTCCACCCCAGCGGGGGCTCTCACGGATGCATTATCCAGCTTGCCAGCACTCAAAACCACCGGCTGAGTTTGGGCGGAATCCCTTTCTGGAACGGCAACGGATGTCATCAGGAGCTTCCCCGCAGCGAAGGAAAGGATGAAGGCGGCACCTGGCAGGAGACGGGATTTCATGGATTCGGGTTCCTTGGTTTCAAGTTCTTCACGACCTGCTGAATTTCGTCGGGAGAAGCCGCCACAGCCTGCAGGGAAGCGATCGCGGCCTCCTGCTCCACTACACCCGTGTCATGGATCACCCGGGTATAGATAGCTATTCTTGTCTGGGAGTCGGAAACCGCAGCCGCCCACGGCATCGCGGATTCAGGCTCAAGTCGGAGCGTGACATTTAGCAGTCCTTGGATGGCATTATCGCGGGGACGACCCGCCGGCTGCGCGGCCAACCACGTAGTGGCGGCAGTCAGATCCTGCCTGGCCCAATTTTCCACCGCCGGGCCCATCACCCGGTTTTGTTCCTCCCCCGGGCTGGCGGCTGCCAGCGCTTCCTGGGGAGACCGGTGGGCCATGGCATCCAGCAGAAGAGCCCGCACATTCGACAAGGTGCCGGGATCCTGAATTTTTTCCGCCATGGCCAGAGCCGCCGCCGGATCATCCAGCGACCAGTTGATGAATGGAACCAGCTGGATCTTCCCGTTACTGAACAACATGTCAGCGTGCTGAACCATGTAATCCACCGCCGCCTGGGCCGTCTGGGGAATATGCTGGGAGGCCACCTTGCCCGCCGCCGCTACCGATTCCTCTGGAAACTCCTTTTTCAGCCAAGCCAGGGCCGCCTCCGGATCAGACTGCGCCAAAGCTGAGGCGGCAGCCCACAGCGCATCGTTTCCCACTGAGCCACTTTCACGGATCAGCTCCGCCGCCCGGGCTGGATCCCGGGGGATGACCTGTTTGGCAATCTCATGAAGCCCCAGGGCGCGGTCCTTGGGGTTCTCCAATTCCCGGAACCATGCTGCCGCCGCCGCCGGATCCGTGCTCCCCCACCCGCTGGCAAGTCCGCGACAAGCCTTTTCTCTGGTCTCATCGTTCCGTTTCAAATAATTGGGAGGATTTTTCAGAAGCGCGGCCATCGCCCTGGGATCGGTAGCTGCCAGGTTCCCTGCCGCTGCTCCGATGGAAAAGCCGACATGAGGCCACTTGGCCAGCTCCGCATAAAGCCGGAAAAAATCCGCCGGGCGGCGTGCCGCGAGCGCCATGGTTATCCGTGATATGGCAAGATCCGTGTCGCGTTTTTCAGGCAGGGCCATCGCCCGGACCAAGGCGGTTTCCGGATCTTTCACGGACCATTTTCCCAAATACTGCCACACATTCGGCATCTGGTTTTCCCCGCCGAACTCCCCCGCCAGCAAGGCCTGCAAACCGCCTTCCGCGTCCACTTCCAGCCAACGTTCCCAAATCAGACCCGTTAAATGCAGCAGTTCCTTTTTCCCGCTGAACACCTCCTGGGAGAGCCGCACCAGATCCTAACGGGATGCCGTGGCTATGCGTTCCATCAGCGCCAGTTGCCTGCCTCCGGGCCCCTCCAGCGGAACCGGGTGGGCCGCAGGCGAAGCATTCCCGGACCGGACTTCCTTCCCACCGGCTGGGCCAGCTGGGCTACTTTCATTTTCCACCGTCCTGTCCAGCCAGCCCCAGCCAAGACCAAGCCCAAGGCCAGCAACACTCCAGAAGAAAAGGGATTTCATCACACCGGAACAAACGCACTACCGGTCAGGCTTGGCAAACCATTTATGCCAGGACTTGGTCTTTCGGTCGGCCCATTTCCCCGCACCGGCTGGGACAGCCGGGCTACTCTGTGTTCTTTGTGCTCTCTGTGGTTAATTCCCCAGCGCACTCCAAAAAATCCATCACCCACGCAAATTATCCGGTAGTGCGGCCTGATTCCTGTTGGTAATCTCGCCTCTCCTTATTCCCTTCTGCCCAGCCTTCCTGCGTGCCCTCTGCCACCACCGCCACCTCCCTCCTGACCGCCTATTCAAAACCCAACGGGGTCTGGGATGAAATGATCGCGGCAGACGGCACTTTGCGGCCCCATTACCAGCATTTGGCCGCCACGCTGAACCGCCTCGGCCCGGCTGGCTTGGCCTCCTGCGCGGATCAGGCGCGGCGATCCATCGCGGAAAATGGCGTCACTTATAATGTCTACGGTGACCCCCGCGGGATGGACCGGCCCTGGGAATTCGACCCCGTGCCCTTCGTCATCCCCCCGCACGAATGGGCCGCCTTGGAAAAGGGCCTGATCCAGCGCGCCCGGCTGCTCAATGCCGTCCTGGCCGATCTCTACGGCCCCCAGCGCCTGCTCAAGGAAGGGGCCCTGCCCCCAGGCATCGTGCTGGGCAATCCCGGCTATCAATTCGCCTGCCACGGGATCCGCCCCCCGGAAGACACCTGGCTGCACCTTTACGCCGTGGACCTCGCCCGCGGGCCGGATGGCCGTTGGTGGTGTTTTGCGGACCGCACCCAGGCTCCCTCCGGTTCCGGTTATGTCCTGGAAAACCGCATCGTCCTGTCCCGCACCCTGCCGGATGACATCCGCGATCTCCAGGTCCAGCGCCTCGCCAATTTCTACCGCATCTTCCGCGATAACCTCTACCGCGTCGCCCCGAATAACATCCGGCGCGAAGGCCCCCGCATCGTCCTGCTCACCCCCGGTCCGCTCAACGAAACCTACTTCGAGCACGCCTACCTCAGCCGTTATCTCGGCTTCCCCCTCGTGGAAGGCGGCGACCTCACCGTGCGCGACCGCAAGGTCTTTATCAAAACCCTTGAGGGGCTCCAGCAGGTCGATGTCATCCTCCGCCGCGTGGACGATGGCTTCTGCGATCCCCTGGAACTCCGTCAGGATTCCTTCCTCGGCGTCCCCGGCCTGCTTGAAGCCATGCGCTCCGGCAATGTCTGCGTCGCCAATCCGATCGGTTCCGGCCTCGCCGAATCCCCTGCCCTGCTCGCCTTCCTCCCCGCCCTCTGCCGCCGTCTCCTTGGCGAGGAAATCCTCATTCCCAACACCGCCACCTGGTGGTGCGGCCACCGCAAAGAGCGCGAGCACGTCCTCTCCCGCCTCGACACCCTCCTCATCAAAGGCGCTCTTTCTGACAAAGGCAGCAATCCGATCTTCCCCGCCACCCTCAGCGCCAAGGACAAGTCCGCCCTTATCGAGCGCATCCGCAAATCCCCACAAAACTTCGTCGGTCAGGAAAAAATCACCCTCTCCGAAGCCCCCATCTGGAACGGCAGCGAACTCGTCCCCCGCCCTGTCGCCCTCCGCGCCTACCTGGCCGCCGCCGGGGACCGCTTCATCGTCATGCCCGGCGGCCTCACCCGCGTCTCCGTCTCGCCGAACATCCCTATCGTCTCCATGCAATCCGGCGGCGGCAGTAAGGACACCTGGGTCCTCTCGGATGGCCCCGTCCTGCACCAATCCCTCCTCACCCCCGGCATCCAAGCCGGGACCGCCTCCCGCTCCCGCACAGAACTCCCCAGCCGCGTTGCCGACAACCTCTTCTGGCTCGGCCGTTACGCCGAACGCGCCGAGTCCCTCGTCCGCATCATGCGCGTCCTGATTGCGCAACTCACCGACGAATTCTCCCTCGAAAACCCTGTCACGGCCGGCCTCCTCATGCGGCTTCTCGTCCCGTTGGAGATTTTGGAAAAGCCCCCCGAAGCCCCGCTCCTCCTCGAAAAATACGACCGGGAAGTCCTCAACATCCTTTTCAAGAAAGACCACCCCGCCGGGCTCGTCCGCTGCGTCACCAACCTCCGGGGAGCCGCTTGGCGCGTCCGCGACCGCCTCTCCCTCGACACCTGGCGCATCCTTACCGAACTCCAGCAGGAACTCCCCGCCGAAGGCCACCTCCAGGAACTCGACGACGCCCTGCTCCTCCTCAACCGCCTCATCCGCGGCCTCTCCGCCTTTGCCGGTATGGTCATGGAAAACATGACCCGCAGCCACGGCTGGCGCTTCCTTGACCTCGGCCGCCGCCTTGAGCGCGCCAACGCCCTCCTCCTCCTCGTCCGCAGCACCCTCACCGAAGACCCGGACGGCCGCCACCTCCTCGAGCCCCTCCTTGATATAGCCGATAGCGCCATGACCTACCGCCGGCGCTATTTCGCCCACGCCCAAACGGATGCCGTCCTCGACCTCCTCCTGCGCGAAGCCGAAAACCCCCGCTCCGCCCTCTTCCAGATCCTTTCCATCGGCGACCACCTCGTCCACCTTCCCGCCATCCCCGGCCGCTCCGAGCCCGGCCTCAAGCAACGCCTCATCGCCGAAATCGGCAGCCAGCTCCGCGCCCTCAACCTCGAAAGTCCCCCCTCCACTCAGGCCGCCCACCTCGGCGAAATCACCCAAACCATCCACCGTCTCAGCGACCGCATCGCCCACGTCTACTTCAGCCACGCCGGGGCGCAGATCAGCTGATTCTACAGTGCTTTCCATCGCAGCCCGGTTCACGGGGCATTTTCAGATAAAAAGGGGAGCACACGCGGTCCGCGTGTCATGGAGGGCGCCCCCGCCCTCCACTTGATTGCCCTGTGGGTTTACCCGGGCATTTGGGATTTAGTCCTCAATACTTGGTGGCGGCGATGCGCTGTTCGTCAGGTGTAATGAGTGGGTAGTTTGAATACGGTCGCCACGGCTGGTGCGCTGCCACCAAATACTTATGAGAGATGACGTCGTGCCATTCGGCTGCGATCAAATGCTCTCTTCGTTCGGTTGGTGTAAGCGTGGGAATCTCTGAGTCTGCCCGAAGTTGCTTCGCACGGGATGCGTAGTGGTCGGCCGATCCGCTGCAAAAGTCGTGCTTGTGCCAGATTACGATGGAGCAGAAGGCCAGGAAGAGGAATGCTCCGGCAAGTGCAATTCGCTTCCAAATTCGTTTAGCCGGTGTGATGCGGGTAATGTTCTCGTTCATGGATAGTGTGTAGAAGCTATAAACACTTAAGGTCAGCCGACGGCCTGCGGGAGGCACCGATGACACGACAGATGCCATTCCAGCTGTTGTCTGCATCCGTTTTGTTGATTGGGTGCGCTTTGCTCAAGCGCTTCGCCAGGCCGTTGAGTGGGGTTAGGAGGAAGTGCGTTGCCATAGCGGCGGGGTGGGGAAGATGGCAGGCCTGTGAAAAAAACTATTGCTGAATTATCCTATTTTTCGGTAGCCCGTTTCTCTGGACATGTCCAGTTCAAAGGTGTGCGGCCACGGATGTTGGAGGGGAGCACACGCGCCCCGCGTGTCGTGGAGGGCACCCCCGGGATTGCCGGGCGGGAAAGCCGGGATGGCTGTTCTCCCCCATCCCTCTGGAGTCTGGTGCTCCGGGGCGACTTACAAAGCCGCGGCCCCCTAACTCCATTCGCAGAGGGACTCTACATGGGCGGCGGAGCCGTCGCGGAGCCAGCCGTCGAGTTGGGACTGGTCTTTGAGCTGCTGGCCGCGGGTGCGGGGGACGACGAGGAATTGGGTGTTGATCTCGGGGAGGGCGGACATGTCGCCCCAGAGTTTTTCAAATTGGGTGACAGGGAAGATGTCCTCCTGGCCGTGGCCCCAGCGCTTTTTCACGTCTTTCAGGGTGATGTAGGTGGGCATGCGGGCGGCGAGATTCCGGATGGCGGTGGTGATTTTTTCGCTGCGGTCCAAGCCCGGCTGGAAGTCGTCGCGGGTGAGGCCGAAGGCGGTGAGGAGTTGGTCGAGATCGATCCAGGTGGTGAGGGTATTGTAATAGGTGAGGGCGAATTCCGCTTCCTCGCGGGGCATGGCGAGGCCTTCGACGAGGCGGGGGCGGCCGTTAACGCGGGCGAGGCCGCCGCCGCGGTCTTCAAGGCGGCGGGTGATGACTTCAAAAGTGAGGGCGGCTCCGCTGGCGAGGTGATGGCCGAGGATGGCGGGGTCGGCATCGGCCCCGAGGGTGTCGATGTTATGCAGCATGAGGGTTTTGAGCTGCGGGCGCTGGGCGAGGAGTTCAGTGAGGGTGCCGTTGTGCAGGAGGTTGGCGACTTCATACCAATGGCCGGTGGGATGCAGGCATTGCAGAGGGAGGTTGTCGGTGTAATCGGCGGCTTCGCCGGTGCCGGTGGCCCAGCCGATCAGGGCGGTGCGCAGGCTGTCGCGGACTTTTTGTTGTTGCTCGTCGAGCATTTGCTGCGGCATTTCCTCCCAGGCGAAGCGGAGATCGCGCCCGGTGGGGACCATGCGCAGGCCGATGCTGCGGCCAGGGCTGAGGAGGAGCGGGCCTTGATAGTGATAGTTAGCGCGCTGGGTGAGGAAGTCCAGAGTGGGGCCGTGGGTGAGGAAGCTGGTGGTGAAGAGATGGGGGATGGGGGTGCCGGATTGGCGGGAAAGGCGGCGGCTTTTGGCGAGGTGGGTTTCCAGGAAGGTGCGGTGGCGGCCGCCGAGCTTGGCGAAGGGGTGGAGGGCTTTGCAGACGCCCGCTCCCTGGGTCCAGCGGGAGCCGGCTCCGGCGGCGAGGGTGATGACGGCGACCGTGCCGGCGGCCAGGGCGGCTTCGCCTTGGCTTTGGTTGAGCGTTGAAGGTTGAGAGTTGAGAGAGGGGGCGGCTTCGCTTGGGTTGATGGTTGATGGTTGATGGTTGATGGTGGGGACTTGGGCGCTGGCTCCGGTTGGAGAGATGATGTGGACGTCACCCGGGAGGACGTCTTCGATGGTGGCGTTGGCGGGGAGGCGGTTTTGAGCGAGGCCGATGCGGCCTTCCCGGAGAGCGGCGCGGATGGTTTCGTGCTGGGCGGCGTCGAAGCCGTTTTCGGTGAGGAAGGTGGTGAGGGTGCCGGTATCGGTGTCGGATTTGGTCCGGGGGAGGAGGGCGTCGAAGAGGGTCTGGACCATGCCGCGCAGCTCGGGGCGGGTGCGGCAGGCGGCTCCGAATTTATCGAGTTCGGCCCGGCGCTGGGTGGAGAGGGTGCGGCGGTCCTGACGGACGAGTTCCGGGATGGTGAGGGCGAAATAACCGGAGGGCATGAGGGCGTCCGGACCGGTCAGGAGGTCGGCGAAGGAGCCGTTTTCATTGATGGCGAAATCGTAAACGACGGGTTCCATGGCGAACGGCAGGGCGTGCTGGAGGTCGCGCTTGGTAGCGGACATGATGGCCTGGAGGCGCTGCTGGGCTTCGGCTTTGCGGTGGGGGGCGAACATGAAGCCCATGCCGCCGCCGGACATGCCGCCGAGCATCCAGAAGCCGTGGAAATCCCCGCCAAATTCCGCGCGGACCTGCTCGATGAGGCGCTCGGTGTAGTGGGTGCTGGCCCAGGGGATGATGGTTTGGATCGGGCCTTCGAAGTTGCGGGTGGTGACGGCACCGACTTTGGCGATATCGCCCTGGCCGAGGGCGGTGACGATTTCATCCAGAAAACCGAGGGCTTCCTGCCGGGCCGTCCATTCGGAGGCGGATCTTAACAGGTATTTTTCGGTGACCATTTCCAGGATAGGACCGACGTTCTGGGCCATGCCGCCGTGGACGAGGACAAGGGAGTCCTGGAGTTTCTGGCGGGCGCTGTCGGGGATTTCACTGCGGGTGAAGACGTGGTGTTTGGGCATGAGGCGGCCGCGGGAGATGCCGTGCTCGGGATCGCCGGGCTGGGAGGGGGTGCCTTCGATAAGTTTGATGCCAGGCCAGACGCCGCCGCTGTCCTGCCAGCCGCCGCCGGACCCGCCGATCCATTCGCCGAGCAGGGCGCGGGCGAGGATGAGGCGGCGCTCGGGTTCGAGGAGGGGGCCGGTGAGGGATTCCGCCTGGCCGGTGGCGCGCATGCAGACGCCGATGAGGGCGGCGAGGAGGTTGGTGGAAACGGCGAGGCGGGAGCCTTTGGGGATATCGTTGACGCTGGAGACGAGTTCCAGACCCCGGTTAGGGCCGAGCATTTCCGCAAGGAGATCCGTGAGGGAAGCGCCGGAGCCTTCGATGCCGGGCGGGACGAGTCCGGAGGCGATGACGGCGGCTTTGAGGAGGCCGAGGTAGTCCTTGGCAAAGTCGAACACTTCCGCGAGATTGGTGATATCGGCGCGGGCCTGCAGGTCAACGCTAACGAGCCGGAGGACGGGTTCTTCGATGACACGCAACCAGGCGCTAACCGGCGGCGTGGTGGTGGTATCGCGGCCGTGGACGCCGAGGTCGACCGAGACATTGAGAACGCGGGCGCCTTCCGGGAAATCCATACCGAGGAAAAAGATATCGCTCCAGGCGGAATGGGTCAGGTCCATGCGGACGGGGGTGCGTTCGCGCAGGATGGGGAAAGAGCCCTCGGCTTCCAGGGTGAGCAATTCCGGGCGGAAGCGCAGGGGCTGGTCCTTGGGGTGGCCCATGCGGAACATCCATTGATTTCCCCGCACCGTCCTGACACTGCGGCGGACCTGGTCCGCGAGGGTCTGGAAGGCCAGTCGGTGATAGGCGGCGGCGAGGGAACTGCTCAGCGCATCGCTGGGTCCCTGCGCCTTTTGTGCGGTTAGGAAGGTATCGGTGGCTTCCTCGAAACGGCGGTGCAGGAGCTGCTCATAACCGAGGAAAGGAATGTGGCCGCCGGATTTCAAGTCAGGTCGGGAAGGGAGGTGGAACCGGTGAAGGGAGGCAAGGAAAAAGAGAGCACGGACGCGGTCGTAAAGGTTATCGCTGTTCCGGCGGAAGTCGTCCAGCACGGCGGCTTCTTCCAGGAGCTGGGAGAGGGTGAGCCTGGCACAAAAGGCGTCGAGGGCCTGGTTGCGGACGGTGGGATCGGGCGAAGTGATCAGTTCGAGCAGGGACATGGGGGAGGACGGTCGGAGTGAGCCTCGGTTTTCTTCGTGCGGGCTTCCTGGGTGGGCAAGCGTGGGATGGGCAGCCCGGCGGTGAGGGCGCGGTGGGCGGGGAGCGTCCCTGCGGAAGCAGGCGTTCCCGGGGTGGGGATGCAGCGGGGCGGTTGGCTATTGGGCGGCGGCCTGCCCGGGCATGGGGCAGGAGGCGCAATCCGATTCATCGGCAAGGCAGAAGTCCTCGTAGATCTGAAGGAGGGCCTGCTGCTGCCAGAGCTTGCCGGTGAGCTGGGTCAGGTCCGGGTGGCCTGCGAAAAGGCGGAGAGCGGCGCGGCGGCTTTTTTCGTTGTCCCCGGGAGCCGGAATTTTCTGATAAGCTTTCCAAAAGGAGGCGTCCTCCGGGATGAGGAGAGGATAGCAGACATTGGCCATGATTTCAGCCAGGCGGGTGCTGCCAAGGAGGGCCATGGGCTTGGCCGAGGGAAGGGCGTGGAGGGTGTAATGGCGGTCCCAATACGGATGGTGCAGGCCTCCGGCAAAAGTGTGCAGGGCTTTTTCCTGGAAATTCTCCGGCTGCAGCAGACGACGGAAAGTGGGCCAGTGCCTGACAAGGAGGTGCAGGGTGGCGATGCGGCGCTGGGGGTGGTTCAAGGGGCGGGTGCCGGTGAGATTCCACTTCAGGGGCAGGCGCGGCAGACCAGGGGCATAGGTATCCCGGTAGCGCCACCATTGATCCCAAAGGCTGCGCAGCCAGGTGCGGGTTTCCTCGTCGGCGTGATTGAAGGAGTCATTGGTGAGGAAGCCGCTGACACCGAAGAGAAGGGCTTCGGCATCTGCCGGGCGGGCGGTGAGGGTTCTGAGAGGGAGCCGTTGGGACAGCACGGTGAGGGGCAGCCGGTTCCGGCTGTAGCCCAGGGCATCGGCGACGGCCTGGAAGAGCATCTGATCGCGCCCATGGATGGTGGCGGTGCGCTGGAGGCGGGCCGCTTTGCGCTCAATGCGGTAACGGGCAGCGGCTTCGAGGATGCCGAGGGTTTTTTCCATGCCGATCTGGCGGAAGATGTGCAGGCAACGGCCGGGGCGGGCCGGGGCGGGCGGGCTATCGCTGAAGCTGCCCATGGCGGCTGCGAGATCCAGGCGGACCTGCGGCACGAGGCGGTGATCGTCCGTTCGGGTGAACCACTCACCGCTGGTGTGCTGGCCGAGCTGGAGGTGAACAACGGTATCCCGGTAGGCGGGATTGCTGCTATGGCCATGCAGGTCCCAGTCGCGGGCGTCGCGGTCCAGCTCGATGCTGCCGCGCCGGGTTTCCCCGGCGATGGTAATGGCACAGTCGCGGAAATCCGGCCCAGCCCCGTGGTTCCACCAGCCAAAATCAATAATAGTGAGGCGTTCCCCGGAAGTGGTGAGGAATTCCCGGCCGAAGTCCCCGGCAAACCACCGGCTTTGCCACGCGAGTTCATCCGGCTCGCGCCCGGGCAGGAGCATGGATTCGGCCAGGGTGGTGGCGGGTGCGGGAAAGAATTCCGTCAGGAACGCCGGGTAGGGGGCGGCGGCGGGGGAAAGATTCACGGGGCGGGACGAAGTTGCTGGAGCCAGGCGCGCGCCGCTTCCGTGGCGGGCACATTGGGATAGTCGGTGATGATTTTTTCGAGGAGTTTGATGGCTGGTTTGGGCGTGCCCTCGCGGCGCCGGGCATCGGCCTGTTCGAGCAGAATGCGGATTTTGTCCGGCCCCGCCGGGTAGTTTTGGAGGGCTAATTTAAACCATTCATTGGCCTCCAGTTCCGGGGTGTCGGTGCCGGCCTGGGAGTGCAGGGCCATGTATTCGAAGATGGGGCCGCTCTTGAGATTGCTCCCCGCCAGTTTCAGATTTTTCATCAATTCGTCGTTGGCCGGGCCGTCTTTCCCCCAACGGGCGAGGGCCACGCGCAGGGCCTTGTAGTCGGCATCCAGGGTTTTTTCCACTTTGGCAGGAACGGCTGGGAAAGGGCGGTAGAGCGGATCGCCCAGGACGACGGTCATCCAGGAAAGCGCCTGGGTCGCGCCCCAGGCGGCTTCGCCGAGATTCTTTCCTGACAGCAGACCCACGGTGAATTTGTCGAGATGGGTCGTGAGGGAGAGGAAGGGTTCGTAAACATTCCCCAGGACGGCACAGGCACCTTTGGCGAGGAGAGGGCCACACCAGTAGTCCTTGCCATTCCGGATGGTGGTGGCGCTGAAGGAATGGATATGGCAGGCGATGGCCCCGGGGCGGAATTTGAAGGCGGCATTTAGGAAGGGGCCGTCGGCCGTCTGGGTATACCAGCCCAGGTAGAAGGCGGTATCGGTGAGGGGGAAATTCACCGGCAGGGTGGCGGCAAGAGAATCCACCATGGTAGGGATGCCTTTCAGTTCCAGGGCGCGGGCGGCCGCGAGGAGCCAGTCTTCCCCCTGCTTGTAGCCGGGTTCGTTTTTCAGCGAGAGATCGATAAAGGCCTTGCCGTAGAGGCCGGTGGCTTCGGTGGCGATGGCGTCATCGACCAAGCGGCGGGCGCAGGCCAGGTCCGGGCCATCCAGCCGTCCGACGAGGAACATGGGCGTGATGGGCAGGGAATAAAAAGGTTCCGCCCTGTCAAAGTATGGGTTTTGCAGGGGACCGGCGATGGCCTTGTCCAGCAGGCCGGCGATGGCCAGTTCAGAGTCGACACTGGAGGCGTTGGCCTGACCATTGGCGGGGGCGGCACCTCCGGACGCGGCTTCCTCACTGATGCGCAGGGGCAGTCCGCGGATGAGGGTCAGGACCCGGACTGCAGTCTGGATAGCGATATTGCCCTGCTGGGGAACGTTTCCGGTTTTCCACCATCCGCGTTCGATAAAGGCCGCCCGGAGCGGGGACTCGATGGTTTTTTGGAATTCGGCGCGCGTGATAGTTTCCCCGGAACTGGCTTGCAGTCCTACCAGATTGGCTGCGGGGATACCGCGTTTTCTGACGTAATATTCCGCGAGGGATTTCGACTCCGGATCGGTAGCGTTGAAAATCACCGCAGTGGCCGGCCGGTAATCGAAGGCTGCGGCTTGCTGGGCATGGAGAGAGATGCAGCCCAGGAGGAAAGCCGGGAGGCAGAACAGGAGGGGGAAAGACTTCACTGGTCCATCCTGGCACACGATACGCTGATCCGCATAGAAAAAAGGACACCTTTCCCTGCGTTTTCGCTGACGGGGTTCCGGCCCTTTCCCTGGCAGCCAGCGGGATCAGGGCGTCCGGGGGACGTCACTCCTGCTCCACGACAAAGAGCCGGGTGGCATTGTTGCGGCGGACATGGAGCATGGAGGAGCCGTTGCGGCTCTGGGCCATGGCGGCGGCGGCTTCCCCGCTGGTGGAGGGTTGCTGGCCGTTGATGCGCAGGATGACATCGCCTTCCTGGAGACCGATTTTGGCAGCGGGAGTATTTGGCGCGATGCCAGTGATCACAAGGCCGCCGGTGGTCAGGCGGAGGGCTTCGCGGTCCGCCTCGGGGACAGGAGCGACCTTCATGCCGGCGATGGTTTCGCCGGCGGGCACGATGCCGGCGGCGTTGCTTTCGGGCAGGAAGTTATTGGGCCGCTCGCCCAGGACGATGCGGACTTCCGATTTCCGTTCGTTGCGGAAGAAGTTGAGGGTAATGGTCCTGCCCGGGGCGCGTTGGGCGATCTCGCGGAGGAGTTCCTGATCGTCGGCGACCTCCTTGTCGTCAATTTTGTAGATAATATCCTCGACAGACAGACCTGCGCGGGCGGCGGGGCTGTCGGGTTGAATGTTGGCGATCATGGCCCCGCCCTTGACGCCCAGATAGGCGGCGGCGCGGCGGTTGATGCCGGCCAGGCCGACGCCGAGGAAGCCCCGGGGACGGGATAGGGCATCGGCAGCGGATACGGCGTTGTTGATCGGGATGGCGAAGCCAATGCCCATATTTCCGCCGGTGCGTGTGTAGATGGCGGTATTGATGCCGACCACCCGGCCATCGGCGTCCACGAGAGGGCCTCCGGAATTGCCAGGGTTGATCGAGGCGTCGGTTTGCAGCAGCTCCTGATTCTCCATGTGGGAGACGACTTTGTCATTCCGCTTGGCGCTGATAATGCCCATGGTTACGGTTTTATCGATCCCGAAAGGGGCACCCAAGGCAAAAGCCACGTCGCCCACTTTCACCTGGGAGCTGTCTGCGAGGGTGGCTTTGGGCAGGTCCTTGCCCTCGACTTTGATCACAGCCACGTCGGACTCCTGGGAATAGTCGATCAGCTTTCCTTCCATGTATTCCTCCCGTCCCGGCACTTGAACCCGGATTTTCACCCTATTGGCTGGCACCTGGGCTTCCTCCGGCAAAATGACGTGGCGGTTGGTGAGAATGTAACCATCACTGGTGACGATGACCCCCGTGCCCAGACCAAGCTGCTGCCAGGTGTCCTTGCTGCTTTCGGGCTGGGCCTGAGGGAGCAGTGGCAGGCCAAAAAACAAGCGCAGCGCAGCTTCGTCCTCACTCATGCGCCGCTGTTGCTGGCGGGGCTGCTCCACGCCGGTCATGATGGTCACCACGGCGGGCTGCACTTTCTCCAGCATGGTGGCGTAGCTTTTCATCATGGGCGCATTCCGGTCCAGGGGCGAGCGGTCCACCGTGAGGGAGCTTCGGAAGGGACCGGAAGCAGTCTCTGCCTGGGCAAAGGCAGGAGCGGCGGCGAGGAAGGCAGGGATGAGCAAGCGGGCAAGGGGATTCATGGCTGGCAGTGTTTCTAAATGGCAGATCGGGGAAGGAAGTCTGAACTTACCCCATTTTAGCGGAAGCCAGCCCTGTTTTTGTGCAGGATTTGGCGCAGAAAAGGCCTTGGCGAACCAATGATAGATTCCGGGAGGTTAAGCGTATACACCGGAATATTCCGCGCTTCTCCTTCATGACCACTCCCTCCTTCTTCCGCTCCAGTCTGCTGGCGCTTGTTCTAGCAACGTTTTCCGCCCAGGCTGAAGAGCCATTGGATCTTTTTAACGGCAAGGATCTCAGTGGATGGGATGGGGATCCACGCTTTTGGAAAGTGGAGGATGGCTCTATCACCGGTCAAACCACCGCCGAGGTGCCTACGGAAGCCAATACCTTTTTGATCTGGAACCTGGGTGAGGTGGATGACTTTGAACTGACGGCCGACTACAGGATTGAAAGTGGCAATTCCGGCATTCAAATCCGCAGCTTCCACCTGCCGGACCGGCAGTGGGGCATCGGCGGTTACCAAGCGGACTTCGAGGCCGGGGACCGCTACAGCGGCATCGTTTACGGCGAAAATTTCCGGGGCATCCTCGCGGACCGGGGCCAGCAAACCATCATCGGGGAAGATCATAAGCCGACCGTCACCGGAAAAACCGGGGAAGACGGGGTCCTTCAAAACGTGGTAAAAAAAGGGGAATGGAACAGTTACCGGATCGTCGCCAAGGGATTCACGATCCAAAACTACATCAATGGCCAGCTCACCGCCCAGGTCACCGACAATGATACCCAGATGCGCCGCCGCGGCGGGCTGCTAGCGCTCCAGTTGCATGCCGGACCTCCCATGAAGGTGCAGTTCCGCAATCTGAAGCTGAAGCGCCTGCCCCTCACGGATGGGAAAAAGGTCGTGTTCGTGGCCGGTAAACCGAGCCATGGCCCAGGCGACCACGAGCACCGCGCCGGCTCCATGCTGCTGGCCAATACCCTGAATGAGGCCACTGGCGGCAAAATGCTCGCCACGGTCTACAGCAATGGCTGGCCGCAGGACCCCTCCGCCTTTTCCAATGCTGATGCCATTATCATGTATTCCGACGGCGGTGGCGGGCACATGGTCAATCCCCGCCTCGCCGATGTCGAGGCCGCCCACCAGCGGGGCGTGGGCATTGGCTGCATTCATTACGCTGTGGAAATCCCCAAAGGTCCCGGCGGCGAAGCCTTCCTGCGTTGGATTGGCGGTTATTTTGAGACAGACTGGTCCGTCAACCCCCATTGGGATGGCGAATTCAAAACCTTTCCCAACCACCCTGCAGCCGCTGGCATCGAACCCTTCAAGGTCAATGACGAATGGTATTACCACATGCGCTTCCGGGAAAATATGCAGGGAGTCACTCCGCTGCTCAGCGCCCTGCCGCCCGCCGAAACCCTGAACCGGCCGGATGGAGCCCATTCCGGCAACCCTGCCGTCCGTGAGGCTGTCGCCAAAGGCGAGGCCCAGCATGTTGGTTGGGTGACCGAAAACGCCAATGGCAGCCGCGGCTTTGGCTTTACCGGCGGCCACTTCCACCGGAACTGGCAGAACGATCAATTCAGACGCACTCTGCTCAACGCCATCTTCTGGATTGCCAAAGCCGAGGTGCCTGCGGGCGGTGTCGTCTCCCGCACACCGACCGATGAAGAGATGGCAGCCAACCAGGATGCGAAAAAGTAATCCGGACGAATTTCCGTTTCAGATTGAGCTTTTCCGCCCGATTCCGCAGACTCCGGCTTCCCCCCCCCTTTTTTTCTGTCCCAATCATCCCACCTATATGCAGCCCACTGATCAAAACCCCACCCCCGGTCTCAACCCCAACCGCCGCAAATTCATCGGCGGAGCCGCCGTGGCCGCTGCTGCGGTCAATCTCCCCGTAGCCGCCTGCGCCCAGGTCGCTGGCAGTGATGAATTGAAGCTCGCCCTCATCGGCTGCGGGGGCCGTGGCTCAGGAGCCGCTGACCAAGCCCTCACCAGTGGTGGCACCCGCGTCGTCGCCATGGCAGATGCTTTTTCAGATCGTCTGGAGCCCTGCCTCTCCACCCTCCAGGCCAAGTATGGCTCCAAAGTGGATGTGCCGGATAACCGGAAATTCATCGGGCTCGAAGCCTACCAGGAAGCCATCCAGCACGCCGATGTCGTTCTCCTCACCACCCCTCCCGGTTTCCGTCCCATGATGTTCAAGGCTGCCGTCGAGGCCGGTAAGCACGTCTTCATGGAAAAACCCGTCGCCTGTGATTCCCCTGGCATCCGCACCGTCTTTGAAGCAGGCAAAAAGGCAGAAGAGAAAAACCTCAAAGTAGTCGTCGGTCTCCAGCGCCGCTATCAGAAAAACTACCTCGCGGGCAAGGAACAGGTCAAGCAGGGCCTGATCGGCGACATCGTCGCGGCTCAATGTTATTGGAACAACGCCGGCATCTGGCTGGTCGACCGCCAGCCGGAGTGGTCCGAGATGTATTACCAGATCAAAAACTGGTATCACTTCACCTGGGTGGGTGGCGATCACATCCTGGAACAGCACATCCACAACATTGATGTCATCAACTGGTTCATGGATGACGCGCACCCCGTCGCCGCCCAGGGCATGGGCGGGCGCGAAACCCGCAGGGACCGCAAAACCGGACAGATCTTCGATCACCACTACGTCGAATTCGCCTACGCCAACGGCGTGATCATGAACAGCCAATGCCGCCACCAGCCCAACTGCTGGAACAGCGTCAGCGAAACCATCATCGGCTCCAAAGGCACCCTCTACTTCAGCGACGGCGGCACCTACATCAAAGACCGCAGCGGCAAGACCATCTGGCGCTACCGGGGCAATGATGCGGACGGCAACCCCTATCAAAACGAGCACGACGAACTCTACAAGGCCATCCGCGAAAAAAAGACCCTGAACAACGCCCACTACGGTGCCACCAGCACCTTCACTGCCATGCTCGGCCGCTACGCCACCTACTCCGGCAAAATGGTGAAATGGGATGAAGCGCTCGCCTGGGATAACAGCGAGTTCCCCGAAAAACTGGACTTCAAAACCCCCACCCGTTTCGGCCCGGATGCCGAAGGCCTTTATCCCGTCGCGGTGCCCGGCAAGTTCGATCCCTCCAAGCCCCTCGGCTACGCCTGATCCTGCTCTGCCTTCTCCGGAAACCCAAAGAGCGTGGCCTGCCCAGGTCACGCTCTTTTCGTGTGCGGCAGAAACTTTTCCGCTGAAAAAAGGGGTTTGGAGAGCTGCCTCAGGACTGAATCCGCCTAACTTAAAACCTGACGGGCTGGCCGGGCCCATTGATCTGCGCCCGGCCTCACCGGGGATGCTGGTCCGGAAACCGCATCAGAGCCTGGCCCATGCGGATCCGGGTGCCGGATTCGATGCCGGGTGCCAGGGTGAAACCGGGCGGGGCAAACAGGATGATGGTGGAGCCATGCTCAAACCAGCCCAGTTCCTCCCCTTTACTGACGGCCTTGGCGCAGGGTATTTCATTCGGTCCCGGCCACCGGAGATGCAGCAGCACGTTGAGAAAATGGAGCCGGATGCTCGCGACGAGAATCGCGGCGACCGGGACAAGCGCCAGCGGGGTTCCGTCAGGCAGACACATGCGGATCACGGCCCGTTCATTGCGGCAGAACAGCCGCTCCACCCGCTGGAGCGCGATAGGGTTCACGTTCCAGGTGTCGCCGCTCAGGTAGCTGACATGTTCTATCAGGCCATCGCCCGGAGCATGAAAGCGGTGATACATGCTGGAGGTGAGGCGCAGGGTAATATAGGTGCCGTTCAGGAAGGGGGCGGCCCTGACGGGATCGCCGAAAAGGTCCTGGATGCGGTAAGGGAAGCCTTTGGCCTGGATGACTTCTCCGGCGGTGACCTGGCCGCTGGCTCCCACAATGCCATCGCATGGGCTGGACAGCACCTGGGGATCGGGATCGATTTGCCGGGCTCCGGGGGTTAGTTCGCGGGTGAAGCAGTCGTGCAGGCTGTCAAAGTTTTTTTTCCGGGCCTCACTCAGGTCCAATTCCGTAAACAGGCGCCAGGCCGCAATGGAGAGGCGGCACACCCAGGGGTGGCGGATTTTGCTGAAGCGGCCCATCAGGCGCGTCAGAGCCTGCCGGGGCACGCGGTTGGTGAGGAGGAAATTCAGATCTTCCTGGAGGAGGAGCCGGTCCCTCCACTGACGGAGCTGTAACATTGTTTTCATTGCCTGGCGTGTTGGAAGAAATATACGTGGAGGATCAACCCAATCATCAGCCCCTGAAAGATCCCTTCATTATCACGGCCATCGGCCTTGCTGCGCTGGCCACCATATGGCGTCCCGTCCGCCAGCGCCTCGCCCTTTCCCGGGCGAAACACCGCTCCCTGACCGGTCATTCGCGGATGGCCAAACGCTTTGCCGCGCAAGTGCCTGGATACCGCTACGATGAGCCGCAGTTTTTCTCGTCCGACGGGGCTCCGCCGGAGGTTCAGGCGGTGCGGCGCGCCGGGCTCAGCCAACTCGCCCTGACCCTGAATACGCGGCATGCGCGGTCGATCGCCTGCACGAAGGCGGCACGGGAGACTATCTCTGACCTTCAGTTCACCGGGGCCTACCGGGTGCCTTTCCAATACCGGCACTACCTGGGGGCGCAGCTTTCCACAGGTGGTTTTGCCGGAAGCACGGAGGGGATTTACCTGACTGATCTGGATGGCGAGCGCTTCATGGATCTGACGGGTTGTTATGGGGTCAATGTCCTTGGTCACGACTTTTACAAATCCTGCATCGCAGAAGGCAGTGCCCGGGCCGCCAGCCTCGGGGCCGTGCTGGGCAGCTATCATCCTTCCGTCGCCTGGAATGCGGAGGAATTGCGGCGCATTTCCGGGCTGGATGAGGTCTCCTTCCATATGTCCGGCACGGAGGCGGTGATGCAGGCGGTCAGGCTGGCGAGATACCATACGCGGCGGAAAAAAATTGTGCGCTTTTGCGGGGCCTATCATGGGTGGTGGGATGATGTGCAGCCGGGTCCGGGCAATCCAATGCCTCCTGGCAAAGTCTATACGCTGGCCGAAATGGGGGCCCGCACCCTGGAGGTGCTGCGCACCCGCCGGGACATTGCCTGTGTGCTGGTGAATCCCCTGCAGGCCCTGCACCCCAACAAACCGGCCCCGGGCGATGGATCGCTCATCGACAGCAGCCGCACGGCGCACTTTGACCGGGAGGCTTATACCGTCTGGCTCCAACAGTTGCGTGAGGCCTGCAGTTCCAATGGCATCGTGCTCATTTTTGACGAGGTGTTTCTCGGTTTCCGCCTCGCCCCGGGGGGCGCGCAGGAGTATTTTGGCGTGAAGGCTGACATGGTGACCTATGGCAAGACCCTCGGGGGGGGACTGCCCGTCGGCGTGGTGTGTGGCCGGCACGAGCTGATGAAACGCTTTCGTGAGAACCGCCCCGCCGATCTCTGTTTTGCCCGGGGCACCTTTAACTCCCACCCCTATGTAATGGGGGCCATGCAGGTCTTTCTGGAGCGTCTCCAAACCCCGTCTGTGCGGGCCATATATGCCGGGCTGGACGCCACGTGGGACCGCCGGGCGCAGGAACTCAACCAGCGGCTGCAGGCCGCCGCCCTGCCCCTGCAAGTGGCCAACATGTCCACGGTTTGGACGGTGAACTTTACCCAGCCTTCCCGCTATAACTGGATGCTGCAGTTTTACCTGCGGGCGCAGCGCCTGGCGCTTTCCTGGGTCGGCACCGGCCGTCTTATTTTCAGTCTGAATTTCACGGAAGCTGATTTCACGGAATTCTCCACCCGCTTTATCGTGGCAGCACAAACCATGCAAAAGGACGGCTGGTGGTGGAAGGGGCCCGAAGTCTCCAACAAATCGATCCGCCGGGGCGTTTTGAGGGAAATGCTGAAGCACAGGTTCGGTCGATAGCGGTAAGTTGAAGCGTGCCACTGGACTGCCTCAGGGATGAGGTTTGTCTTTTCCAGTGTGGCAGCGCGCCGGGCGGCGGCTTCAAGGACGGCGATGCTGAGCGTGGAGCATTGGATCAATCAGTTCCCCACGCAGCAGATGCAGGGGAGCCGTGCGGTAAATCATCGCGTCATGGAAAGGATCTGTCAGAATCTTGATGGCCCAGACGATGCCTGTCTTGACATTGTAGAGGAAAAACAGGTGCACGCTGCGGAAAATCAGGCCCCCTGCCCCTAGCACCAGCCATGCGATGCCGACATTGTGCAGATAGCTGCGGAAGCCGGTTGCCGGCTCCAGCAGTCCACCCAGCGCCGGGAACAACCAGATCACCAGCGGAATCAGGGCCCAGGCACTCATCAGGACGACCTTCCGCCGGAGATTATAGCCGATCTTGATTTCCTCCTTGTGCTGGTGGGACGCCTCGTTGATATGATCGTAGTCGTGAGGCTCAAAAAAGAAGTGGCCCGACTGGCGGGTGGTCATGGAAACGCCCCATGCCAGCAGGGCCGCCACCGCCGGATCAAAGAACAACATCACATAGGAAATAATAAAACAAATGGCACTGACAAGGTGCAGGGACTGGTTGATGCGGCTATGATGATAGTAGCGGTGATCATCCCAGCGCTGCTCTGCGAGGGTTTCCATGATTTCCTTCATCAGGGATGGCTTCCCGGCATCAGATCCTGGTTGAACCGGACCAGCCGCAGCGCCTGTTGACAGGCCAATTTCACCATCTTCCGGAATAAGGTCCAGGGTTTGCTCAGCAGACATTTGATTGTTGATGGTATGGGTTTACCTCTCTGCGGAATGATCCGTGGTTATTCACGGGACAGAAAGGATTTTGTTGTTCGTGTGGCAGACAGAAACGATGTTGACCGATTCGCACTATGACATTAGGCTACCTTCCACATCCAACGGAAGTGCGTGACAATATTGAAACCGGTTCCGGCAAATTGCCAGGCGATTTGGTTGCCTTTCACGCGGTAAGCCCGCCTCCTATTTCAGGCGATGGAGTTCAGGCGGTAGTGGCTTTGATGGCATTGAGTTGTTCCCAGCGGGCGTAGAGCTGCTCGATGGAGAGGCGCTGGGATTCCATGGCGGTGGCGGTTTCGCTCACTTTATGGGCGCTGTGGAGGTGGAAGTCAGGATCGTTGAGCTGGGATTCGAGGGCGGCGAGGTTTTCTTCGGCGGTCAGGATGGTGCCTTCCATGCTTTCGAGTTCGCGCTCTTCCTTCCAGGTGAGCTTGCGGGTTTTTTCCTTGGGCGGGGCTGGGATGCTGGGATTGGCCTGGGGAGCCGGGGCGGCGGCCGCTGAAGCCGCCGCGAGGCGGGAGGCGGTGCGTTCGGCGTTGAGACGGGGCTGGTTTTTTTCCAAATAGTAGCTGTAGTTCCCTTCGTTGACGTGGACCTGGCCATTGCCCTCAAAGGCAATGATGCGGTCACAGACGCGGTCGAGGAAATAGCGGTCGTGACTGACGAGGAGGACGACGCCGGGGAAGTCGAGGAGGGCTTCCTCAAGAACGCGCAGGGTCTGGAGGTCGAGATCGTTGGTGGGTTCGTCGAGAACGATGACATTGCCGCCCCGGCAGAGGATTTTGGCCAGGAGAAGGCGGCTGCGTTCGCCGCCGGACATGACGCTGATTTGCTGGGTGACGCGGTCGTCACTGAAGAGGAAGCGCTTCAGATAGGTGCGGACGTGGATCTTTTCGCCGGCCCAGGTGATATAGTCGGTATTGCCGCCGATTTCCTCAAGGGGGGACTTGGTGGTGTCGAGGGTAAGGCGTTGCTGGTCAACGTAGTTGAAGACGGTTTTCTTGCCGACGGTGACCTTCCCGCTGGAAGGGGGCTGCTCGCCCATGAGCATTCTCAGAAGGGTCGTTTTGCCCATGCCATTCCGGCCTACAATGCCTGTGCAGGAGCCAGGAGTAAGACTGAGGTCAACGCCGGAGAAGAGGGTCCGCGTGGGGATGCGGGCCGTGATATTGACGGCGTCGACAATGATGTTGGACATCGGGGGCGGCGGCGGGATGAGCAGGGACATTTCCTCGTCCTGTTCGGGGGCGGCCTGATCGGCAATATCATGATAGGAATTCAGCCGGCTCTGGCTTTTGGTGGTGCGCGCTTTCACCCCGGCACGGACCCATTCGATTTCGCGGCGGAGGAAGGTTTGGCGGCGGTCTTCCTTGGCCTGATCGTTGGCGCGGCGCTCGGCCCGGGCGGAAAGATATGTGCTGTAGTTGCCTTCGTGCACCCAGATTTTCCCGGCATCGAGTTCGGCGATACGGGTGGCGATGCGGTCGAGGAAGTAGCGGTCGTGGGTGACAAAAAGGCAGGCGTGGGTGGCGTTGGTCAGGTATTCTTCCAGCCAACGGATGGATTCCGAATCGAGATGGTTGGTGGGCTCGTCAAGGAGGAGGAGATCCGGCCGGGAAATCAAGGCGCGGGCGAGGGCGACGCGGCGTTTTTCGCCCCCGGAAAGTTTATCGCAGGGTTTGTCAGCCGGGGGGCAGTCGAGTTCTGTCAGGGCGGTGCGGACGCGGGAGTCGAGGTCCCAGCCGCCGAGATGGTCGATGCGGGCGAGGATATCGGACTCGCTGTAGCCGACGGCACCGGGAGTGCCATTTTCATAGGCGGCGATCAGGTCAAGCACGTGCTGGGCTCCAGCAAGGACGTTGGCTTCGACGTCGAGGGAATCGTCGAGCGCGAATTCCTGGGGGAGATAGCCGGTGATGAGTTGCTGGCGGCGGGAGATGATGCCGTTGTCCGGTTTTTCCACGCCGGCGAGGATGCGGAGGAGGCTGGACTTTCCGGAACCATTGCGGCCGACGAAGCCGACTTTTTCGCCTTCGCCTACCGCCATGGTGGCGCCATCGAGAACATTGTGGCGGCCAAAGCTGAGGGTGAGGTCTTTGACGGAGAGGACGGCGGGAGGCATGGGCGGGGGTGGGGGAAGTTATTGGTTAATTGTTATTAGTTATTGGGCCGGGGCTTTGGGAGCCATGAGTTTTGGGGAACCTGGTATGGGGGCCCGGGGCTTGACTCAAGGGCGGGACGGGGCTTGCTACGCGGGGCTAACGGCCGATGTAGTTGAAGGCTTCGTCGTGTTTGAGAGGGGGAAATTCCTTGAGTTTTCCGGCGGCATTGACGGCGGCGAGGACCTTTTTCTGGGCGCGGGCGGTGAGCTGGCGGCCTTTGCGGGCTTTTTGCACGACCTTGTGGGTCAGGCCATCGCCCCCGGCAGCGGCGACGACAGCGTGGTTGTTGATGCCGCGGGCTTCCAGCACCGCATCCAGGGGCTGGACTCCCATGAGCATGGTTTCGGCGTCGGACTGGGTGGGGTTATCGGGTTCGATGGGCATGGAAAGTGGACAAGAGTCAGACTTGAGTTGGCGGCGGATGGGGAGGAGCACAAGCCGGGATTGCCGTGCCGCCGGGGACATCCTGGACAATTCCGGGGTTGGCGTGGGCCTTGGCATCCTCTCCCAAGCCGTGAGCCCCGCCGCTTGCACATCCATCGATCACTCCGAACCTGAGCTGCAGCCCGGCAAAATTCCCCCATCTCCCCATTCCCCCAATTCCCCCATTTCCCAAATGACCATCCTCCACACGGCCGACTGGCATCTCGGGGCCCGGCTGGTCGACCACGACCGCAGCGCGGAGCACCAAAGCTTCCTCGATTGGCTGCTCGTTTTCATCCGGGTCCAGGCGGTCGATCTCCTGATCGTGGCGGGCGATGTCTTCGATAGCGCCAATCCGCCCCAGACCGCCCTCACGCAATATTACCGTTTTCTCGCCGCCCTCGTCAGCACCACCCATTGTCAGGTGCTTATTATCGGGGGCAATCATGATTCCGCCGCGACCCTCAATGCCCCGCGCGAACTGCTCCGGTCCCTCCGGGTTGTGGTTCATGGGTCCGCCCCGGCAGATCATCTGGAAGCCGTCCACGAATTCCCGGACGCGGTCATCTGCGCCGTCCCCTTCCTCCGCGAGCGCGACGTCCGCTCTGCCACTGCCGGTCAAACCCACGATGAAGCCGTCGCTGCGGTGCGAGAAGGCATCCGCGCCCACTATCATCAAATCCTCTCTGCCGCCCAAGCCCGGGCGGCCGGGCGGCCTATCATCGCCACCGGCCACCTCACCGCCATTGGCGTCATCGGAGCCAGCAGCGAGCGCCAGATCCACATCGGCAATCTCGCCGCCGTGGGAGCTGATTGCTTCGCAGGCTTCGACTACACCGCCCTCGGCCACATCCACCGTCCCCAAAACGTCGGGGGCCGCGACCAAATCCGCTATTCCGGCTCGCCGCTTTATCTCTCCTTCGACGAGTCCGCCAATGCAAAACAAGTTCTCCTCCTGACCGTTATTCCCGGCACCCCCATCACTATCACCCCTGTGCCATTGCCCGTTTGGCGCGGCCTGTTCTGTGTGGAATGCGCCTCCACTGCCCTCATGCGAACCTTGCGCCAGGTCAAAGCCGGTGCCACGCCTGACTCCTTTCCTCCCTGGGTCGAACTCACGATCACCGATCCCATCCCTCCCGCCGAACTCGCCCTGATGGTCCGCGATGTCAGCGCTGCCACCGGCGTGGATGTCCTGAAAATCATCCGCCCTGCCGCCACCAGCGCCACCACGGGCCATCTCCTCACCGGCCGCCATCTTCACGAAACCACGCCCACGGAAGTCTTTTCCGAAAAACTCCGCCGCCTCGGGATCGACCCTGACCATCCGGAATACCACGAACTCACCGGCACCTTCCTCGAACTGCTCAACTCCATGCAGGAAAGCGCCACCGCATGAAAATCCTCCGTCTCAGCTTTACCAACCTGAACTCCCTGCGCGGCCCCTCTCCGGTCCTTGATTTCACCATCGCGCCCCTCGCCGGTTCCGGGCTTTTTGCGATCACCGGTCCCACCGGTGCGGGGAAGACCACCATCCTCGACGCTATCACTCTGGCCCTCTATGGCTGCGCCGCCCGCTACGGCACCAGCAGGCCCGAGCAGATGATGAGCCGACACACTGGCGAATGCTCGGCTGAGGTCGAGTTCGAGTGCGCCACCGGCACCTACCGCAGCGTCTGGCAACTCCGCCGCGCCCGCCGCCATCCGGACGGTGAACTCCAACAACCTACGCGCCGCCTCGTTTCCCTGCCTGATGAAGTAATCATCGCCGAAAAAATCCGGGACGTTGAGAGCAAAATCGAGGAACTCACCGGCCTCACCTTCGAGCGCTTCCTCCGCTCCGTCATGCTCGCCCAGGGTGAGTTCGCCGCCTTCCTGAAGGCCAATGCCAGCGACCGCACCGAACTCCTCCAGCAAGTCACCGGCACCAGCATCTACGGGGATATTTCCAAAGCCGCCTTTGAGCGCGCCCGCACCGCCGGGCAAACCCTCAAGGAACTCCGCATTGGCCAGGGTGCGATCACTCTTCTCACTGAATCTGAGCGTCTCGCCAAACAGGCGGAAATCGACCAGGCCGCCACCACCCTCACCGATCTTAATACCGCCCTCGCCGTTGCAGAGCACCGCCTCCAGCAGGCCCGCAAGGCGCAGCTCTGCGAATGGGAAGCCCAACAGCTTCAGCAGGAAGCGGCCAGCCTGGCCGAAGAGCACACCGCCTTTGCCCCCTCCGCCCTGCTCCTTGCCGCCCACCGCCAGGCGCTGCCACTCCAAGTCCCCCTGGCCGAATGGAAAACCCAACAGGCAACTATCATCAAGCAGGAAGCCAGCCTCCTGCAACTCTGGGAAAAAATTCCCACCGCCCGCACTGCCCAGGAACAAACCGGCAACGCCCTCGGTCTTGCTGCCCAGGCGCTCTCCAAAGTCGAAACCGATGAAGCCCGCCTGCGGCCGCTCTTCCGTGAAATCACGGAACTCGACACCCAGCTGAAATCAGCCGCCGCCAGCCTGGAAAAGGCCAACCAGGCTTGTCAGTTCATCACCAAAAAGATTGAGCATGTTGACAGGGACATAGCCCAGCATCGGGAGTCGCTGGAAAAAATCCAAGGGCAGGAGCGCATCCTCGCCGCATGGCTCCAGGAACACTCCGCCGATGCCGCGCTGCCGGATAACATTCCTTCGATCAGCTCCGCCATCAGCCTGTGGCTGGAAAAGGAACAGCAGCGGGCGGGTCTCGAACGTGAATTCAAGGAGCAACGGAGCACCCTGACCCAGGCGAAAAAAGAAGCTGCCACTCTGGCGGAATCACTGGTTCAACTGGAGGCATCCTGTCAAAGCACCGCCCGGGCCCAGGCCCAGGCCCAGGAGGCCCTGGATCTCATGCTCCAGCAAAAGCCCGCCACCGCATGGGAGGAAGAACGCGCCGCCGCCGGGCAGCGCTGGCAGGTTCTCAGTGGCCTGCAGCAGCTTCACCAACAGCGCCTCGCCCTGCAAACGACCCGCCAAAACCAGGAGGAACAATTAGCAAAACTTCGGGCTCAGCTCCAGTCCGCCGGGGAACAACTAACACTTCATCTCAAGGAGGAATCCTCCGCCTCGATCCTGCTCGAATCCCGCCGCACCGCTTTGACCCTGGCCCAGCGCGTTCAGACGCTGGAGTCCGGGCGCGCCAGCCTCCAGCCCTCCCAGCCTTGCCCCTTGTGCGGTTCAACGGAGCACCCCTGGGCTCATCCTGATGCCGTCCCATCGCCGGCGATTGCCCAACTCCAGGCAGATCAAAAATCCAGCGAAACCACTCTCGCCCAGCTTCAAAACGTCCAACAAACCCTGCGCGCCAATCACACCCGCCTGGATACCGAAATCAAATCCACCAGCAGCGCCCTGGCTGAGACTTTGCGTAACCTTGAAGCGAACCATCAACAATGGCTGACCACCCCCGGAGCCATTTCCATGGACGAAGCTGCGTCCTTGGCAGACCTTCTCAGCCAGCAGGATGAAAGCTGCCTCGCCCTTGCTAAAAAGCTGCCCGCGATCCGTGCGGCCGAAACGGCTCTGGCCACCGCCCGCCAAAAAGCCCAGGAAGCCGTCCAGACCTCACAAGCCAAGCGGCTTGCCCAGGCCACCAGCCAATCCACTGCGGCCGCCGCAGCCGTCCTGCTGGATGAAATCATGGCAAAAGGCAAGCTGGCCCGCTCGGCTTCTGATGAAGCCGCCGGGAAAGTTACGGGCCTCTTAAAGCCCTGGCAGGAAACCGCCGCTACCCCGGTCGCCGCCGGGGAGTCCCTCCAGCGTCTTGCGGCCCGGCAAAAAATATGGCAAAACCAGGCCGAAGTTCACCGCACCTTAAGCATCCAAGCCAGCCAGATTCAGGCCAGCCTGACGGAAAAATCCCAACACCGCGCCACCCTGATTCCTGAACAGAAAACTGCGGCGGAACATCTGGCGGAGATGAAAAAGCTTCAGGCGGAACTGGCCCGGATCCGTCAGGAGAAATTTGGCAGCAAGGCCGTGGGTGAGGCTGAATCCGCCCTCACTGTTTCAGTCAGCGCGGCACGCTCCCAGCGGGACTCCGCCACTCAGGCCGCCCAGGCCGCCTCCACCCTGCTGGCCACCCTCACTTCCCGCCACGGCGAAGAAACGGCCCGCTTCTATACGGCCAAAACGGCCTTGAGCGAACTTGAATCCTCCCTGCGCCTGGCCGCCGGAACGGCAGGTTTTCCTGACATTCCCACCCTGGACGCTGCTCTTCCCGAACCTGCCGCCATCGCTCCTTTGGAAGCCACCGGGCAATCTCTTCACAACCGGGGGATTGCCCTCAAAACCCGTCAGGAAAAACTCGCGGAGGAGCGCGCCCTCCTCCCGCCTGCTGCCGCCGAAGACGCCAATAACCTCCCGGCATTGGAAGCCGCCCAGACCGGACAAAAAGCCACCCAATCCACCCTGCTGGGCCGCCATGCTGTCGCCACCGGGGAACTCCTCCGCGATGACGAAAGTCGTCTTCGCCATGGAGCCCTTCAGCAAACCATCGAAAACGCCACCCGCGACTACGGACGCTGGGCCCGCTTGAGCGGCATCATCGGTTCGGCCAGCGGTCTCACTTTTTCCAAATTTGCCCAGGGCCTCACCCTCGAGCGGCTCACCGCGCTGGCGAATTCCCATCTCGAACAACTCTCCCCCCGCTACTCCCTGCGCCGCGATCAGATTCGTCCGGATGATCTCGAACTGGAAATCGTCGATCACTATCAAGGCGACAGCACCCGCTCCATGCAAAGCCTTTCCGGCGGGGAAAGCTTCCTCGCCAGCCTCGCCCTTGCCCTTGGCCTGTCCGAACTGGCAGGCGGCCGCTCCCGAATCGACTCCCTTTTCATCGACGAAGGCTTCGGCACCCTTGATGTCGAGACGTTGGAAACCGCCATGGCTGCCTTGGAAAACCTCCGGGCCACCGGAAAAACCATCGGAGTGATCTCCCACGTGGAAGCCATGAAAGAGCGTATCACTACCCAAATCCGGGTCATCAGGACCGACGGCGGCGGCGGCCGGCTTGAAGTCATAGCCTGATAGCAGCGCCGAAAGCCTCCAGCCCGGGCTTGATTGAAATCACGGCCCGCAACCCAACCCGCAGGCAGGCTCCAGCCGCAAATCAAATTTCAAACCAGACCGTTGCGCTCCAGAAGTGGCGTGAGTTCGGGATCGCGGCCCATGAAGTCCCGGAAAAGTTTCCCGGGCGGCTCGCTGTTGCCTTTGCTGAGGATGCAGTCGCGGAAGGCGTGGCCGGTGGCCGGGTTGAGGATGCCTTCTTTTTGGAAGCGGCTGAAGCAGTCGGCATCCAGCACCTCCGCCCATTTGTAACTGTAGTAACCCGCCGCATAGCCGACCGGGCTGGCAAAGAGGTGCGTGAAACGGCGGGCCATGGTAGGGGATTTCGTCTTCAGGGGCATGACATAGCCTTTTAACAGCTCATCGGTCAGCTCATCAAGATCCGTGTCATCGCCAGGGGCCGGCAGCCGGTGCAGATCGAGGTCCATTTTTCCAAAGGCCAATTGCCGCATGGTGGTCACCGCTGACAGATAGTTTTTAGCCGCCATCATTTTCCTGAAAAGTTTGGCCGGGATGACCTCACCGGTGGTGTGGTGGCGGGCAAAAAAATCGAGGGTTTCACGGTCCCAACAGAAGTTCTCCATGATCTGTGAGGGCAATTCCACAAAGTCCCAGGCAACGTTGACGCCGTTGAGGGATTTGATTTCGACATTGCCCAGAAGGTGATGCAGGAGATGCCCAAACTCGTGGAAAACCGTTTCGACTTCCCCGTGGGAAAGCAGCGCAGGCTTGCCCGCCACAGACGGGCTCATGTTCCCACAGATCAGGCCGAGATGAGGCTGGCGGTCGAGTTCGCCCGTGGGCGGCGAGCCGGTTTTCAGATAGTTCATCCACGCTCCACCGCGCTTGGAATCGCGGGGATGCCAGTCCGCATAAAAGGAACCCAGGTGGGTGCCCAGGGTGTTATGGATTTCGTAGAATTTGACTTCGGGGTGCCAGACTTCGATTTCGTCAGGAGATTCCCGGGCATCCTCCGGGGTGCCTGGCTCATGGAAAACAGCGGGACGCTCCTTGATTTTAAGGCCGAAGAGCGTTTCGGCGATGTGGAACATGCCGCCCAGCACGCCGTCGATCGGGAAGTAAGGACGCAGTTCCTCCCCGTCAAAATCATAAAGCGCCTTGCGGCGTTTTTCGGACCAATAGGCGGTTTCCCAAGGCTCCAGCGGACTGGTGGGCTGGCTCACGGCTTCAGCTTTGAACTCCTGGAGTTCCCGGCTCTGGCGGGTAAAGGCACCGGTAATGCGGCGGTGCAGGTCCTCGGTGAAGGCGACCGCATTGGTGCCATTCCGCGCCATCCGGCGCTCCAGGACGAGGTCGGCAAAGTTCGCCTTGCCCAGCAGATGCGCCTTTTCCTCACGCAACCGGAGAATCGTGCGGATGAGGCCGGTATTGTCCCATGGTTCCTTGCGCCCGATGCCGGTGCTGCCTTCCCACATCTGCTGGCGGATGGCTTCGTGATCCGCGTGTTCCATCACCGGAATCATGCAGGGGGCTTTCAGCGTGAGCCGCCAGGCCGGGACTTCCGGCGTGCCGCGGCCTTTGGCTAGAGCGTCCGCCAGCGCCGCATCCTTCGCGCTGTCAGGCAGTCCCGCGAGCTGGGATTCATCGGTAAGGATCAGCTCCCAGTCATTGGTCGAGTCCAGCACGTTTTCGCTGTATTTCTGGGTGACCGTGGCGAGTTCGGCTTCGATTTCCTCCAGCCGTTGCTTTTTGTCAGCTGGGAGGTCCGCCCCACTGGCCCGGAAGTCGGCCAGGGTCTCTTCGAGGTAACGTTTCTGCACGCCGGTCAGGGCTTTGGCCTCAGGGGTATCCGCAAAAGTTTTCAACAGATCCCACAGGGCCTCATTCATCATCAGCTTGGTGTAGAACTCCGTGACTTTCGGCAGCATCCCGTTGTAGGCCGCCCGCAGGTCCGGGGAATTGCACACCGTATCCAAATGCCCCACCTTGCCCCAGGCTTCGCTCAGTTCAGCCGTGCTGGATTCAAAGGCGAGAAAGGTATTGGCAAAGGTCATGCGCCCGCGGTCCGTCCGGCAAACCGCCTCCAGCTTTTCCGCCGCCTGATCGAGAGACAGAGTGATGTCAGGGACGATGTGCTCCGGAGTCAGGGTGGACCAACGGATGTGAAGGGAGGAGTCAAGAAACGGATGCATGGGAGGGATAGCTACCTGACGCTAAACCGGATGCCCCCCCGACGTAAAGCGTGAGAATGCCGCTGCTGGATTTCTCCCATGCCCCTTGGAACGGGGACGTTTCAAGCTTCAAGCCACCGCAGCCCCACCCTTGTCATTCCAAGCCCCCCCGGCCAACGATGACCCATGAAACCACCCAAGGAATACCGTGCTTCTGTTGGAGTCCCGCCCTTAGGCGGCTTCAAGGCAAGACGCGAAGCGGCGAACCTTGTAAAATCCATCAACCTCCCGGCCCGGCTCACCGCTTCGCGTCTTGCCGGGCAAACCGCCTGAAGGCAGAACTCCAACCAAGGCAGCCGGCCCGGCTTGAAAGCCCGGGGGCCAGCCCCCCTTACTTCCTCGCCCGCATCGGCGGGGCTCCCTTGTCGCAGGCGCAGCCGTCCTTTTCGATAGCGGCGTAGGTGTCTTCCGGGACCAATCCCAGCCAGGCATCGTAATCCGGCGTCAGGAACAACTCCTGATAAACGCGGCGGTTCAAGGCTTCCTCATCCGCCGTCAGCGTGCCCTCCTGATCCTCTTCCAACCACTGGTGGATCAGGGTATGATAGTAATATTCATTGCGCACCATGTCGCGGGCGATCGCTTCCTCAAAGCGCTCCAGCATGCGCCCGAATGGCGTCGCCGCGTGTGCTGCCTGACCACTGGCTGTTTCCTCCTCTGTCACGATGCCCTCCGGCAGTTTCTGCATCATGAAGCGCCGGCTGGCCTCATCAAGGTGGACCCACTGGCGGCAAGGGGCTGCCATGGCGGCCCATGCCGCCTGAGTCATTCTCCCCGCCAACGACGGCCCCGCCTTCGCAGGAGTTGCGGGATCCAGCGCTTCATTCGCATTTCCGGGTAGCGCCCGTTTCATGATCGGTGCCTCCACCATGCTCTTGGGAATCTTCGGAAATTCAAATTCAGCAGGATAGGGAAATTGGCTTCTGGTCTCCAGCCCGGAAGCTGACGGTGGCTTGACCTCCCGTTTTACTGGGGCGGCTTCATTGGCTGGCACTTCAGGAACGGTCTGTTTCAAAATGGGCCGTTCCACCATGCCCTTGGGAGGATCAAATTCGGTTGGAAAGGGAAACTCCCTAATTACCTCAATCTTAGTCCGGTTGCTCCTTTGAGGCCCCTGCAATTCCTCGGCTCCCGTAATGGCATCGGACCATGGATTGAAACGGATCCTCTGTGAATCGATCAGGGACGACTCTGCGGGCAAAAGAGACTCTGCCCCAATGCCAGCACTGCTGGCAGGAAATGCTTGTTCAAGCAGAGCCCGCCAGGAGCTTGCCGCTTGCCCGGAATTCTTCAGGGAAGTGCGGAGCGTTTCATCATAAACCCCAGCTTTGACTGCGGCTGCCAGCCACTCGATACATAAACTGTGCACTTCGCGGCCGTGCCAAGCTTGGACTTCCTTGCGGGATTTACCAGTTAAATTTGCTCCAGCATCGCCCAGAGCCCGAAGAAAAGCCGCCGGACTGTAAATCCCAGGCAAGGCATCGAGCACCCGGCCATCCTGATCCAACAAATAATGAATGCTGTTGCCGGTGATGGTCCGTTTGATGCGACGGCCATCGCCCATGTCGATGGTGAGGAGGGGCGCAGGCCTGACACTTTTCCAGTGCAGAACGTAGTGGCTCCTCAGGTGTTCCGCGACGGTGGTATTGGCATAATCACCGTCCGGAAAAACCGGCTATTCGCGCAGCAGTATTCCTCATCCAGATTCCCCAGCAGACGCAGGGAAAGAATCGGACGGCCAGTTTTCACGGCTTCCGCCCTGGCGGCTTTTAGGTCCGTAAACCAATACAGGCCGGAAGCCAAGGCATCCCGCTGGCCCGCGACGCCATCCACGGCGGTGCGGAGTGGCAGCACCGCCTCCGCCTCCAGCCGCAGCTTGTTCTGCCTCAACTCCGCGATCTGCGGTGCCGCCGCTTCCAACAACGCCTGCAATCCAGCCGGACCGGAGCGGCGCAAGGACTGCACCGCTGACAAATCCCCGGCAAAGGCCGTTTCCGCCGAGGCCTTCAGGTCCTGAGCCCCCGCCGCCCAGGGAAAAAAGCTCATTGTCAGGCAAAATGGAAGAAAGACCAGTCGCTTCATATCCTTCCAGCTTAACAAAACGCCCCGACCCGTCAACCTGATCCTGTCCCCGCCAGGCTGCGGGTTCTCCCATGCTTTTCCTTAACCTCCTTCCGTGGTTACCGGAGGACTTCCGTTCGCCACCGTCTAATGGTCCATGGTGCTGGACACGCCCACGCAGACGCCGGGGACTGCGGCTCACCGGCGCATTTATGTCAAGGCCAGGGGGGCTACTCCCAATGGAATCCTATCTCCGCCCAAAAAGGAAAACTGGTCACTTGCCCTGGGACAAGCCCCAGGCGATGGGATTTTATGAAAATATCTTCATTTATCAGGCTGAGAAGTGCTGGAGTCGTGGTGCTGATGGCCGGCACTGGCATCGCCTGCAAACCGGCGGTGAAGGCACCCGCCCCGGCAAAAGTGAGAACTGCGGTAGTGCCAGTGACGGTTGAGGTCCGGCCTGATGGTTTGGCTTATCTGCCAGGCGCTGCCGCTCCGTTTACCGGGGAAGCCATCACTGCCTTTGCCGGGGCACCATGGCTGGTGCACCTGAAGGAGCCTTACACCGCCGGTCAGCGGGATGGCGACAAGTTGGAGCTTTTCAAGGACGGAACCACCAAAACCCTCCGCCGGTATGAAAAAGGACTCCCGAAATACGCTGCATCATTTCACAAAAACGGCCAAAAGAAATTCGAACTGAACCTCAACGCCCGGGACAAAGGGGAAGGTCCTTACAAACGCTGGTATCCGGATGGAGCGGTGGAATCCACCTGCGGCCTGGATGCAGAGGAGCGCTGGCATGGGGAGATGAAGGAATGGACCCCGGCGGGCGAACTCAAAACCCACCACATCTTCCAGAATGGGGTATTGAGAAAAGTCGTTTTTGAAACACCGGAAACCACCGTGGCACGCAAGGCGGCCGGCTTGGAGTTGCAGCCTGCCCCGGCAGAAACAACCCCCGCCGCCGGAGCCGTGCCAGCGGCGGATCCCTGACAGGAAGATTTACGGTTTGCGCTATTCCGCCGCAGGGCCGGGTGCCCCAACATCCAGGAACAGGGTCAGATCATCCGGCAGGATTTCCTCGGATCCATGTTCGCTATCCATTTCCGGATGATCGGCCATGGATTCCAGGACCAGCTCCCGCTCATCCCCCAATGCGGTGGGGGGGCCGGTCAGCAACTGCCGGTCCAGCAAAGTCCAGTGCGCCACGCCGAAGGTGGCTCCCGGGTCCGGCCCGGAAAGGAGTGCGGTTTTTTCATACAAGGCGGAGGTCCAGGAGCGGGTGTAGGCCCCGATACTGTCCGGCGTGGCCCGCGGGCTGGCTTCCTTCAGCCGGGCGCGGACGATGGTGCGGGCGGGCGGCGTTAATCCAGCCAGTTTTTCCTTCCACCACGCCGCGTGCGCCGCGACTATTGCCGGATCTGCCGGCAAGGCGTTGATGGCGATGGTTTCCAGACGCCCAGCCCAGTCCGCCGAGCCATCCTGACGGCTGCCAAATTGCACTTCCATGCCTTCCGATTCCACCAGGGCGGTCCCGGGGGCTGCCTCAAAAATCCTCAATTCCTGCGCTTGGCCATTCATCCACGCAACCGGGGGCTCCCCGGGATGCAATGGCGGGCCCAGTGCCAGATGAGTGGTCTGCCCGGCACTGATGCCTGCCCCCAGCAGCCAGTCCCTCCCGCTGCAATGAATGATAAAATCCGCCCCACTTTGCTGCAGCTCCAAGCCGGGTCCTGCCCGGAAAATGACCCTGGGCCGGGCGGCGACTGTGGTCAGAGGAGTGACCGCCATTTCAATGGACCACGCCCCGCCATCCAAAGCAGCGCGGACCGCGGCCGCTGATATTTCATCGACAACAAAAGAACCGCCTTCGGTGAGCATATCAAAGCGGCAGCCGTAGCGGGCATAACGCTGCGGGGTGATGCTGGAGGAACGCTTGCCGCCCGGTATATCGTTATTGGCCGTGGCGCGTTCCCAGACAAAACACAGTCCTTCCGCCCGGGCGCTCCACGCTGCCACTGCCGGCCGGGGCAGCGCAGCCAGTTCCTGGACCCGCCTGGGGCCGATTTTTCCGCGTTCCAGGCTGACGGTGCCGCCGCCCTCCACCCACACGTCAGGAAAACAATCGGGCTCCCCGCTGCTGTTGCGCAGGCTCAGGGAATCCTCGATTTTCGTCAGGCTGCTGTTGAAGCGGGCCAGCATCACGGAAACCCTGCCGCTCCCCTGATTCACCTTCACCGGATGCGGGCCGGTGAAGGTGAAAATGCGCGGATGGTTCGACCAGCGGGGATGATAGGCTGCCTTTCCTTTCAGAACCTCCAGATCCCCCAGCGGCACCCGCCAGTTCCCCTCCACTCCCGGCAGGAAGAGGCGTAGATTCTCATGCGTACCATCAAACACCCACATCACCCCGGAATCGTCCGGGGCCAGAGAGGGCCAGCAGCCATTCCGGTAGCGGATGAACTGTCCTGACTTGAAATCAAAAGTCCCGGCATTGGGCCAGGGGATCAGTCCACTGGCCGTCGTTCCCGCGCGGTCCAGTTGAATATTATCCCCGCTGAGCAGGCCGGATTCCCATATCACCTCCTCCTTGTCAGGCTGCGTCAGGGGAAAGCGGATCATGCGATAGCCCTCGGGATTGGCCCCCACCCCATCCCTCATCGTTGTCAGGGCATAAACCCACATCCGCCCCATATCGGGCTCCGCCCACACATCCACCGCGTATCCGCTGCGCAGGAGCTGCGGCGGCCCGCCGGACCATGGCACGGCAAAAATGCTGGATCGCCAGCGCGCGGTAGCATCCGGTCCTTCGGCGGTCCTTCTGGAAAAAACCACCGATTCCCCATCCGGAGCAAACAGCGGCCGGGAATAGTTGCCCTGATCCGCAGCCAACACCCGCTCGCCGGACGGCAGCCTGGTATCCAATCCCATCAGCATCAGCTTGCTCCCGTTGGCAAAGGCGTCCTTCACTTTCCCCATGTCCCTTGCCCACACAAGGCGCGTGGCTCCACCAGTCAGCGACTCGATTTGCCGGCGCAGGGACAAGCCCTCCCCTTTAGGCGGTTGGGCCGCAGGTGCCACTGCCTTGGTCTTCGGAATCGCTTCCTTCCGTCCGCAGCCCATTCCCGTCAATGCGGCTAGCCCCAGCAGGGCGCAGACTGCCACCCGGCAAGCAGAACGCGCTGTCATGGCGGGCAGCGGGCTCCCGCTCCAGGCAGGCCCTAAGATATATCGCAACTGCATAAAAAATGTTCAAAGTCCCTGATGAAGGACCCCAATCATTTAATGAATTAACATTCACACTCAAGGGAAGTCTTCCTGTTTTCGGAAATGTCTGCCCTGCGTTGCGGAACTGCTGCATCCCCGCGAACCGGTGGCAGAGGCTCACTCCAGACGCCGGATGCGGTAGTAGCGGCGGCCTGGAGCGGGGGCGGGGTCAACGGAGGAAGCGGTTTCCCCGGCGGCTTGGATGTCTGGCACCACCGCCGTCCACGGAGCCGCCAGATCAGGGCTCCATTCCATGCGGTAAGTGCGCCCGGGGAGGGCGGTCCATTCCATGGAAAAACCTGCCCCGTTTTTCACGGCTGAGGTAATGCGCATGGGCAAGGTAAGGGTGTTGGGCCAGCGCGGGGTCCAGTTGGGCATGGAGCGGACGCCGTTGATGTCCCCGTCCGGATAGAGCCCCTGACTGATATTCTGGCCCTGCGGGCCGAATGTCAGGGTATGCTGGGCGACCCCGCTGGCATTGTAAAGGCCCAGGGCTTCACCGCTGCCGCTGAGCTGGAAGGCCGCATGCAGGCCGTTGCCGGGGGTATTCTGGAGCAGATCGTTGTCCGCCCAGATCACAAGAAAGCCATTCGCGGGAATGGTAGTGCCGGATGGAAGGCTCCATTTTGCAGGAATGGAGAGATTGTCTGTAACCGTATAGCCGGAGAGATTCACGGGAGCGGCATTGGGATTGAACAATTCAAACCAGTCCTGAAACAACCCATCCGCAGGATCGCCATGCCCTCCAGGGCCGGCGTTGCTGGCCATCCATTCATTGATGCGCACCGGTAAAGGAGCGGCCGTGCCTGTGTTGGTCACGGTGATCGTATCGAGCGCGGTTCCCAGCAGGGCACCATTCCTGTCCACGCCCTGCACGCTCAACACATTGGCCCCCGCCGCGAGTGGCAAGGTGACAGACCATACGGTGCGGGAATTCCAAGTGATGGGATGGGTGATCCCATTCACCCGGATGGTCCTGATGCTGAGATTCGCGGTGCCTGTCAGACTGATGGTGCTGTTGGCTGTGCTGGTGTTATTCCCGCCGTTGGTGGTGATGGCAAAGGCGGTGCCCGGAGGCACGGTGCCATTGATGGCAGCCGTCACGCTGGCATTCCGCGAAGTGACGAAGGCGAGGTGGCTGGCAAAAGGCTGGGCAGGCAGCATGGCCCCAAATTGCGTGGCCCAGCGCCCCAGATAGGCTGCATTATGGGTCGTCGCCATGATGTCCAGCAGGTGGTAAAAGTAGGTGCGGGCATGCGCCGGCACCGCGAGGATCTTGTTGAGTTCGCCATTCGGGTAGATGCTCCGGCCGGCATCGTGGAAGGCGTCCATGTCGTGGGGGAAGAGGAGCACCTTGCCATCGGAAGGGCGCACATAGAACTGCACATTGTGCTGCGAGCCATCGCCGGCGTAACTGTCCCCTGCCCCGGACAGCACATTGATGGCGGTGGCGCGCAGCCATTGATCCGGATCAATATAAGTATTGATCGCACTGGTGAAAGCCGTGCCGGAACTGGCCATCCATTTGGCCCACGGGATGACGCGGCTGTAGTCATCCTGGTCCTCATTGTTCTTGATCAGATAGGTCCAGCGGTAGGGTTCCTTGTCATTGCCCATGTTCGTGATTCCAATCCCCACCACACTGTCCGGTGCGGGGATCTTGTTGCCTTCGGCGCTGCCGGTATCCGTGGAGTTCAACTGATAGATCAGTTCATACTCAAAGACCGTGCCGTCACTGCCATTCTCATATTGATCGTCCAGAAAAATATCCGTGTAACGCCCGAGTTGCAGCTCTGCACCGCCGGTGTGCTCCAGCCTGGGGGCGATCACCTGGATGAGATCGTGATACCGGGTGGGCACTCCGCCACAGTGGTTTTCCACCACATGCATGAGCATTTCCCGCTGACCAAATCCGGTGCTTTCCGAGCGGTCCATGGCAAAGCTCCGGTGCACCCCGCGGAAGAGTTGCTCGGAATTAAATCCGACATTGAAGCCCAGACGCAGGGTCTCGGTGCGGCTGTGCTCACTGCCTTTCAGGCGCAGCCCCACATCGTAAAAAATCTCCTGCTCGTCATAGATCAACGTCGCGCCGATCCTCTGATTGCTCATGAGATTGACGGTGGCATGCATGCGGTTGGCATCTTCGGTCAGGGTCACCAGCCGGACATTGTGCAGGCCGTTCGTCCTGGCGAGGCCGTCATTCACCTTGTAGAGGGCGCGCGAGTCCGGCCCGGCGGCAGGGAACGTGGTTACCGCGCCCTGCCCGTCCGTGCCTTCCACATAAAACTGCACAATCGTGCCGGCGCTGCGGCCGGGCAGCGTGGCAGCATAGCGCTGCGGCTGGGCGGCGTCCTGCGCCATGGGTTGGCTGGACCATGCGCCGCTTTCCACCCGCGACCACAGGACCATGGCCGCGACGTTGTCAGGATCTGCGGCATCCACCGAAACGGTGACCGGGCTCAAGGCAGCCGGCACCGCAGGCTGGTGCTGCAGAGCGGCATAGGTTGGCCCGATGTTCGCCACGGCAGCAGTGTTTGCGCTGCCAGGGGTGCCGTAGAGATGATGCCCGTCCAGCACCGTGGTTTTGGCGAGCCGGTTAAAATACAGGCGTGTGTTCAGTTGGCGGCAGCCACTGATCCATTTGGCGCGGTAACTGATGCGGTAGGTCCGCCCATTCACCACGCTGCGGTTGCTGGCAAAAGTCGTCTCCGCGTGATTGCTCATGTGGTCCGTGCTGCCCGTGGCGATGAGCCGCAGCACTTTGTTACCGGGCTGGTCAGGATCTTCAATCACAGTGCCGCTGTGGTTGCCCATGATCCGCCACTTGCTGGCATCCACGGTAAAAGCGGTATTCTGCAGCAGTTGCACCGGCGTCGTCCCCGTGGGGGATTCCGTCACCGTGATATCGTCAAGCAGGACCTCGCCCTTGTCCAGGAGACCGAGGACAAACTCGCGCCACTGGGTGTCAGGCCCGACGGCGCTGGCAACGGCCACGCCCACATAGGTGTAGGTTTGCCAGGCCGAGCGGCTGCTCTCATTGCTCGCGGCCCAAGTCGCCCCGGCGTTGTTGTCCGCACGGGGATCGCGCAACTCCAGGCTCGATCCGCCGCCGTCAGCCGCTTCCGGCCAGCGGCCGTCATCGGAATAATGCACGGTGTCCGCCGGATTGTCATTCGCATCGCGGAGCACGAGGCGCTCGCCGCTGCTGGACAGGCTATTGCTGAAAGGCCCCAGCGCGTTAAGCCTGCGAAACTTCGCCTTCAGCGCTAACGGGTCCTTGGCCACCACCAGCCATCCCCCCGCTGGAATCAAAGTGCCCACCGGGAAAGGAAAATCGATCCCCTCATCAATGCGCCAACCCGTCAGGTCCACGGTCTGGGCCGAGCGGTTATAGAGTTCGATCCATTGCTCGGGATTTTTCGCATAAGCCACCGCCGGGTTCGCTCCGGACGCTGGTCTTTCCAGTGTGGGGGGTGCGCTATACATGATTTCATTGATCACGATATTAGCCGGGACAGCAAAGACATTTGGCACACCGAAGGTAGCCTGCGCGGGCACCAGAAACTCCCCCGTGCCATCCGGGGAACGCCCGCGGGAACGCGCTCTCACTTCCACCGCGTCAGCCACCGCCGCACCGCCGGGACGCTTCAGCACCAGCCGGTCGCCTGCCGCCGCGCCGAAGCCCAGATCCCCTTCTGTCAGGACGTAAAAGGCCCCTGCGGCCAGCGGTTGCGCCGGGAAATCGAAGGTCGCGTCCGGCGAAACTCCCATGCGCTGCACTTTATAACCAGCAAGGTCCAGCACCCCGGGCCCGCGGTTCACCAGCTCAATCTGGAGCGGCCCGGTCCCAGCGGCGGAAAGTTCATTGAAGACCAGCGGATCTGGCCGCACCGCCTCCAGCCCCGGAGGCGTGATTACCGCCGTGAGAGCCGCCCCGAACACCATGCCAGAGTCCGGGGATTCAGCCTGATGCACCTCCACCGCAAGCACGTTCGCGCCATTCACAAGAGCACCGGCTGGCACAGCAATGCCGGACAGCAATGGCGTGACCCCGACCACCGTTGCGGCCGGCGTGCCATAACTGATCACCCCTTCAGGCATATTGTGACGGTGGATTTCGGTGCCGTTCAGATAGAAGACCGCACCGTCATCCACCGCCAGATCCAGCTTCAGCGCGGCAGCCGCAGGATTGCCGGAGAAGTTGAAAGCGTTCCTGAAATAATAGGTGGAAGCTCCATTCGGCACCCGTTTCCGGCGCAGTTCATCATTGGAGGCCATCGTGCCATCGCCACTGTAATAAACGGCGTTTTCCACTCCGGAGAAATCTGCAGGGGCCTTGCTGGACGCCGCCAGCTGGGCGATTTGCGTAGCCGGCAATGGGGCATTCCAGATGGCCACGTCATCCAGGGTGCCATTCATAAAACCGGCCCCGTCCCCTGCCCATGAGCCAAGGGAAAGGGGTGTGCCCGCGTTATTGCTCAGCGCACTGCCAATAGCCGTTCCCTGCGCCACTCCATTCAGGTAAAGCGTGCTGCCGCCTGGCGAAAACGTCACCGCAATGTGGCGCCAGCCGGTGCCCACTGCGGCGCTGCTGGTGAGGAGCGTGCTGCCAGCCCCATTTTGCTTCCAGACCAGCCGTGCAGTCGCCGGGTTGCTGCCATTCAAAGCCAGAATATTTTCGGAGAACGCCCCGTTGCTCTGTCTCGCCAGGATCGCCCCAAAAGAGCCGCAACAATCAGCGTCCTGGGAGACCGCATTCCACTTGGCCCAGAGGGTGATGGTGCCGGAAGCCGCGCCATTCAGCCCACCGCCGCCAGGCACACTGACATATTGTGAGCTGCCATTGAACGCGAGCGCTTCGCCCGCCGTTCCGGCACGGTCCACTGCCGCCGCCGGTGATCCGATCAGTTGTCCGCTGCTGCCAAAGGACGCCGCCGCATTGCTATTGAAAGGCCAGTAACCTACCAGAGTGGCCCCATTCACCCCCAGCCATGCCGCGTCGTTGAAGGCCGGTTCCTTCCAAGCCGTGCCTGGATCCGTCCCCGAAACCTCGTGCCGCCAGAGCGCCTCCATGGCTACCAGCGGCAGGATGGTGGCATTGGCCGACGGAAAATTCCGCGCCCCCGGGGTGCCGCCCACCACCACGCTGGACGTCCAGTTTCCTGGCTCATTACTGATCGTGTTTTGATCCCGTTTGGCGAGAGTTGCCCCGGAACCATCCGGAGCCACCGGCCACTTTCCGCTATCACTGAAAACCACTTTGTCCATGAGCCGGTCATTGCGGTCGCGCAGTTCCAGGCGTTCCCCGCCATTGTTCAGCCCGCCGCTGAAGGGCCCCTGCACCCCGCTCAGACCCGATGCGGCCTGCAACGCGGCAGGGTTCGCTGCCACCAGCAGATAGCCGCCCCCCGGAATGACCGTGCCTTCCGGAAAGGTGATATTGACTCCATCCTCAATGTGCCATGCTGACAGATCAATGTCGACGGCCATCTGGTTATGCAACTCAATCCACTCGCCCGCGGCATCACCATCTGCCGGATGGTAGTTGATCTCATTGAAGACGACCACACTGTCCACCGCAGCAGCAGGGGCCAGCATCAGAGCAGCAAAGGCAGGGAGGGCGGAGAGAATACGGAGGTTCATGGGAGTCAAGCGGCGCAGACGGGAATCCGGGATTGTAACGAAATCGGCACCTCTCAGTCGAGAACTTTCACGGCACTTTCGCGCCACTTTTAGCTGGCCGGGCATCAGCCCCACCAATTCCACCTGCCATTCCCGAAAAAATCACCACCCGGCACGAAACCACTCTGGCTTTTTTCTCCAGCCCGACCACGGTTACCCGGCTTCATGGCCCATCCTCGCCCGCCTCAAACCTCCCTGCCTTCCCTATCATGTCCGTCAGCCTCCATCCCTATTTCAAAGCCCACGCCGGCCAGCAGACCGCCTGTCACGCCCTGCTCCCCGCCTTTGTTGCCGCCACCCAGCCTGACAAAGACTGCCTCTATTACGAATTCACCGCCCACGAAGACCAGATCTTCTGCCGCGAGGCCTACACCACTGCGGCTGCGGCCCTCGCCCACCTTGCCACCGTCGGTCCCCTCCTGGATCAGATGCTGAAAATCGCGGACCTCACCCGCCTTGAAATCCACGCCCCCGCTGCCGACCTCGCTATCCTCCAGCCCGCGCTCGCCGGCCTCAATCCCACCTGGTTCACCACGGTGATTGGCATTGCCTGAGCGGAGACGGCCAGGGGCAGGCGCTCCGTCAACAGACAAAGGCATGCCGAATGGGGCCGGAAAGGAGCCTCTTGCGCCCACCCTGCCGGACTGAAAGACTACGCGCCCATGGCTTCCCCCTCCCCGCTTCCCATCTATGAAATCGAACCCGCCCTGCTGGACGCCTGGCGCGGGCAGGCGGGGCGGCGGCGCTTTGTGATCGAAGCGCCCACGGGATCCGGCAAGTCCACGCAACTGCCGCAAATGCTGGCGCGGCACGGGCTGCTGGGCGGCGGGGAAGTGGTGATTTTACAGCCCCGGCGGATCGCGGCGCGGATGCTGGCGCGGCGGGTGGCGGAGGAGATGGGCGGACGGCTGGGCGATGAAGTCGGCTACCAGGTCCGCTTTGAAAATGTGGTCAGCAACAAAACCCGGATCCGTTTTGTGACCGAAGGCATCCTCCTGCGCCAGCTCATGGATGATCCTACCCTGCGCGGGGTGTCTGCGGTGATCTTCGATGAGTTCCATGAGCGCCATCTCTATGGCGACATCACCCTCGCCCGCTGTCTCAGTGTGCAGGAGACCACCCGGCCGGACATGGCCCTGCTGGTGATGTCAGCTACCCTGCAGACGGAAGCCCTGAAAAGTTATCTGGAGCCCGCCACCCATCTGATATCAGCCGGGCGCACCTTCCCGGTGACGATGAAATATGCCCCGCAGCGGGCAGTGGTGCGCGGGGAAATCTGGGACCATGCCGCGCGGATTTGCGGTGATGCCCTGGCCAGCCAGGCGGAAGGCCACGCGCTGATTTTCATGCCGGGATCCTTTGAAATCCGCAAGACCATGGAAGCCCTGGGCCGGGAGAAATGGGCGCGCTCCTTCGACATCCTGCCCCTGCACGGCGAGCTGACCCCGGCCCAGCAGGACGCCGCCGTGAGTGACAATGGACGCCGCCGCATCATCGTGGCCACCAATGTCGCCGAGACCTCCCTGACCATTGATGGGGTGCGGGTGGTGATTGATAGTGGACTGGCCCGCTTTGCCGCCTGGGATGCGAACCGGGGCATCAACACCCTGACCATTCAAACCATCGCCCGCTCCTCCTCCGACCAGCGCGCGGGCCGCGCCGGACGCACCGCTGCCGGGGAATGCTGGCGGCTTTGGAGCGAAAATGACCACGGCCGCCGCCCCGCCGCTGAAGTGCCGGAAGTGCTGCGGCTGGACCTCGCGGAGGTCGTCCTCACGTTAAAAGCCGCCGGGGTGCAGGACCTCGCCCAGTTCCGGTGGTTCGAGGCCCCGGATGCCAAATCCCTCGCCCGCGCCACCGTGCTGCTGGAGCAATTGGGTGCGCTGCTCCCTGACGGCACCCTGACCGGCGAAGGCCGCCGCCTCACCCGCTATCCGCTGCATCCCCGGCAGGCCCGCCTCATGGAAGCCTCTGCGGAATACGGCTGCATCCCCGCCATGGCGCTGGTGGTCGCCCTGCAACAGGGCCGCCCCCTTTTCGTCAGGGGCACAGGCGATCCGCAACGGAAGTTCGGCACGCCGGATGATCCCAGCGATTTCCTGCCGCTGCTGCGCGGCTGGCAGGCGGCGGCGGAACGGAATTTCCACCCGGATGCCTGTGGCCAGATGGGACTGAATGGACGGGCTGCTGCCGAAGCCGGAAAGCTGGCCCAACAATTGACCGGCCTGGCCGGAGCGCGCCGCGACACGCCCCTCGAAATGCCTGACCACGAGTCCCTCGCGAAATGTATCCTCACCGGCTACTCCGATCAGGTGGTCAAACGCACCAGCTCCGGGGGCAGCGCCTGCGAGGTGACAGGTGGCCGCCGTGGCAGCGCCTCGAAGGAAAGCATCGTGCGCGGCATCGAATTGCTGGTTGCCGCCGAAATCGCCGAAGTCCAGGGCAAGGACCTCACGGTAAACCTGAATCTCCTGACAGAAATCACGGAAGACTGGCTGGGCGACCTGTTCCCGGATGATTTCCACCTGGAGCGTGCGCCGTTCTTCGATCCCCAGCAGCGCCGGGTCAGCCAGCGCGAGCGGGTGCGCTTCCGCGATCTGATCCTGCGCGACCGCCAATCCGGCGAGGCCGATCCCAACGCCGCCGCCGCCATTCTGGCCGATGAAGTCCTGCGCGGAAACCTGACGTTGAACGAATGGAACGACGCCACCCGCCAGTGGCTGGCCCGCCTGGATTTCCTGCGCAAAGCCATGCCGGAACTCGACCTCCCGGAATTCACCCCGGACGACCACCGGCTGGTGCTGGAAAGCCTCTTCGATGGCTGCCGCACCTACAAGGAAATCAAGGACCTCGCGCCCCTGCCTGCCTTGCGGGATTGGTTGGGACATCAAAAAGCCCATGCCCTGGACAAGCACGTCCCGGAGCGCATCGCGACGGATGGCGGGAAAATGGCCAGGGTGGACTACACCCGCCCGGAAGAACCCAGCGTGGCTGTTTTTATCCAACAGCTCTACTCCTGGCGCGATACCCCGAAAATCGCCGGAGGCCGCATCCCGCTGGTGCTCAGCATCCTCGCGCCAAATCACCGCCCAATACAGGTCACGCGCGACCTCGCCGGGTTTTGGAAAAATCACTATCCAGCGATCAAAAAGGAAATGGAGCGACGCTACCCCCGCCACGAATGGCGGGAAATGTGAACCTGATCATTCAGAAAGATTACTTCAATCTTCCCGGAGGAAGGTCGTTTTCCGGAGGCAAAACAGGGGGAAACTACCGCAAAAAGCCTGAAATGAGTGAGTTTTAGGGTGTGACAGTTTCGCCACAATCTGATTTAATGAATTCTTTAATAAGTCCGGTCCGGACTGACCCATGAGCGCCCCACAGAAATTGGCATGGCCATGGCCGTGTTTTCAAGAAATCCTCCAGGCGTCACTGCACCTAGGTTATTCCTGTGTCCCACCACCCTATAGCCAACGATGAAAACGACCCTGAAGAATACGTTTGCCGCGCTATGTTGCCTGTTGCCAGGCGCTGCGGCCATCGCTAATACCACCCAGGACCTGCTGCCCCTGAAAAAAGGTTTCGTGGCCGCGACCTGCTTTTCCAACACCAGCACCGCCCAGTTTGCCCAGGATCCGAATGGATTTGTGGTCGCCGTGATAGACGGCAGTGCCCCGGCGCTGGCCGCAGCGCCCTTCGACATCGCCGGCGGCTCCCACGCATGGCAGCGCTTTCATAATGAACTGGCGCTGCAGAATCCCGGGGTGCCCTCTTCCACCCGCATCTGGAATGCCAGAAATCTGGGGGAAGTATTTGGCATCACCACGAGTGATGACAACAACCCCAACCTCTATGTCACGGCCTCGACGGTTTACGGTCAATTCGCCTATCCTGCCGGCAATAACAGCTGCACAGTCTACCGGCTGAATGGAACCGATGGCAGCATTACGGCATGGAATAACATTCCTCAGGGCAGCAACCGGGCCGGACTGGGCAATGTCTGTTATCACCGCTCCGGGAACGGCACCGCCCTGCTCTTCGTCAGCAGCCTGGAGGATGGGAAAATCTACCGGCTGGATGCCTCCACCGGTGCGCTGGCCGGACCCGCCTTCGACCACGGGGTCGCCACAGGGTTCGGAGCGGACGATGTCGCCCAGAATTTCACCCAATTGGGCCGCCGGGTCTGGGGGCTGCAGGTGAAAAAGGATGAAAACAGGCTCTACTACGGCGTCTGGAATGCAGCGGCCCACGCCATCTGGTCCGTCAGCCTGGATCCGGTCACCGGGGCTTTCCTCGCCGGTTCTGCGGTGGCGCAGATTGCTTCCATCCCACCCATCTCCGGATCGGCCATGCCACCTTCTGACATTTCCTTTTCCCGGACGGGTCCGGGCCGCATGATCTTTGCGGAACGCTATCATTCCGGGGCCGGCTACGGCGGCCCTCACAATGGGCGGGCCTTTGAATACACCGGGGCTTCCGGAGCCTGGGTGGCCAGCCCCCAGAATAAATTCAAGGTGGGGAACTACTCCAACGGCTTCAATTCCGCCGGGGGCGTCGATATCGAATGCTCCGGCGCGGTCTGGGCCTCCGGCGATGCGCTGAACTTTCCGGCACCTTTCATCTACGGTCTGACCCGCATCCCTGCGGCAGGAAATCAGGCCGATGTTCCGGCCGGTCTGAACTCACACTGCATTGATCTGGATTGTGTGATCAACAATGTGCCCAAAACCCTCCAGGGAGATGTGGCGCTCCATGATCCCTGTGCCTGCCTTGAAGTTTCAGATATCAAGGTGGAGTGCCCCGTGCAGGCCGGCGGACCCTTCACCGCTTCCTTCACCCTGAAAAACACCGGCACCAATACCGCCCGCTATGTGTGGTATACCCCCTGCCCAGCCGCCAGCCTTCCCGCAGGAGCAGTGACTGCCCAACCCACGCCCGCCGGTCCAACGGCCCTTCCCGCCGCCTTGCCCCCCGGAGCCTCAGTGCCCTTGACCGTGCAGATCCCCGCCGTGGCTGGCAATTCCACGGTCTGTTTCCGTATCACGCTACTGGATGAGCAGGGCGAGGAATGCTGCACGGAAAAAATCTGCCTGGACACGCCGGACTGCGATTGTTTCATCGTGAAGGACCTCTCCATCACCCCAAGGGTGAACAGCGCGGGTAAATGTGAGTGGATCCTGAAAAAAACCATTACCAACATCTCCCCCTTCACCTGGTATCACGCGAATTTTCTCCCGCCCCTGCCTCCGGCCGGGCCAGTCACCTTCACCCCTGCGACCATCGATCTGACAGCCAGCCCCGTGGCACCGGGCGGCACCGTCACCCTGACGACCGTCATCAGCGGGGCCTTGGAAGGTCAGGAAATCTGCTTCTACCTGAGTCTGCACAATGCTGACATCATTGAGTGCTGCTCCCAAAAATGCTGCATCATCCTGCCCAGGTGCCCCAACCTGCCCAAGCCGGACTATTGCGAGGTCACGAGGATCGCTCCCTGCTGTCCGGGCAATCCAGTTGCCGGAGAAATCGCCGAAATCATCCTGACCATCTGCAATTGCGGCGCCGTGGACAAGGACTATGCCTGGAGCATCAGCGGACTGGGCATCGTGCCGCCCTGCAACGCCGAGCTCCTGAACAGCCAATTCAGTCCAGCCAGTGGAGTCGTCTTTGTGAAAGCAGGGGGATGCACCTCGGTTTCCATCCATGTCGACTGCAAGCAGATGCCGGCAGGGGCCTGTGCGGCCTTCCAGGCGTGTGTGCACGATTTCGCCAACCCACCCAACCAGTTTTGCTGCGATGGCATTGTCCGGAAAGCGGCCCAGGGAGAAGTCATCGTAAAGGCAGCCAATGGCGGAGCGGGCAGCGCCGCCGGCAGCGCCGTGCTGAACCTGCCAGCCACCGGTGGTGGCGTGGTGGGCTTCGATTTCATCAACCCCGGCACGGTGCCTCTCAATGTCCCCTATGTCCTCACCGTCAACCCTTCCGTCTTCCATCTCGGCTCGGGACGGGATGCCACCAATGTGCAGAATGGACAAGTCAGCATCCCCGCAGGAGGCACCACCCGGGTCCTGATTCCCGTCTCGGCCGATCCTGGATTGAAATCAGGCGGGCTCGGACAGGTTTTTGTCAGCTTCACCAATCCGGCAGGCATTCCTTTCTCCACCGTAGCGTCCATGGGCCTTTCGGCAGCAGCGGCTCCCACCGGAGCCGCCGGCTTCCAGCTCAGAAACATCAGAGTGCTGCACGGCCCGGTTCAGGAAGTTGAACTCACTCTTCCCACCGTGGCCGGCAAACACTACCGCATCGAGCAGAGCAGCTCCCTCACCACTCCGCCCATGTGGATCAGTTCCACCTGCACCATCACGGGCAGCGACATCCTGACAGACCAGAGTTTTCTGGGCACCGGAGAAGAAATCACCTGCCGCATCCTCTGCAACAACCGCGAGCCGCGCCTCTTCTTCCGCGCCGTGCAGGAAGACTGAGACGCATCCCGCGTCCTGCGCCGGGGGGCTCCATTATCCAGCCGGACGGTGAAGCCCCTTTTTGGACTGCGGGGCCAGGCCCCTCATTGCCCATGAAAAACCGGTGGAGAGGTGAAAAGGGCTGTGTTACCGGGAAAACGTATGAAAATCGCACCCTCCCTTTCCCGTCTCGCCAGCGCAGCCCTGCTCGCGGCAGGCTGCTTCAGTTTCACCAGCTGTGGCACCACCAAAACCACTGCCCGCAATGGCAACGGCACGTCCATCAACTACGACCCACCCGCCCTCCGTGCCCAAAACCCCGGGGCGGTCAGCGTCAAAATCTCTACCGGAGCCCAGCGGCTCTACGTTATGGAAGGCAGCAGGGTGCTGCTCGCTACCCCCTGCACCGTAGGCAAGGCTGGCAGCGTGACCCCTCCCGGAAACCACCGCGTCACCGCCAAAACCTTCAAGCGGCGCTCCATGTCCTACGGCTCCTATCCCTTGCCCTACTGGGTGGAATTCCGCCCTGGCTACGGCATTCACTGGGGTTTCCTCAAGGCCTATCCCTGCACCCACGGCTGCGTCCGGGTCCCCAAAAAAGCCGCTCCTAAAATCTTCGCCCTCGTCAGCTACGGCACCCCGATCAGCGTCGCCTCCTCCCAGCCCTTGGATGCCACGGTCGGAGCCAAACTGCCCACTCTGGATGACACCTCCCTGCCAAATCCTCCGGACAGCTATATGATGACCGACGCCGTCTTCCAGGACGCCCAGTATAAGGGGAATCTTTTCGTGGATTGAGGTAATGGGGGTTATTGGTTCCTGGTTATTAGGCCAATTCCCTGAAAAGGGCAACACCCGAAGTCCCTCCTGCAGCCCGGCCCCCTATAACCAAGAACCAGGAACCAAGAACTCCCCCCACCACCACCACCCATGTCCATTCCCGCCCCCGCCAAGCCCCGCAAGGTCAACGTCCGCACCCCGGAGGTCATGGCCCACGTCCAGGCTGAGGTGGAAACCCATTACCGCTCCACCATCGTCGAGCGGCTGCGGCAAAGCGGGGGCGTCCTGACGGTGGGGAACACCACCATCCGCCTCGCCCGGCAATTTGGTTTTTGCTATGGTGTGGAGCGCGCCATCGATCTTGCCTATGCCTCGCGCAAGGTTTTCGGTGACCGCCGTCTCTTCCTGCTTGGAGAGATCATCCACAATCCGGAGGTGAACCGGCAGCTCAGCGACATGAGCATTCTCATGCTGCACAACCCGCCCACCGAAGAGGAATTTGCCAATCTGGAACCGGAAGACATCGTCATCATACCCGCCTTCGGTGCCACCACGGAAGTCATGAAACGCCTCACCGCGCGGGGCTGTGGCACCGTCGACACCACCTGCGGCGATGTCATGAGTGTCTGGCGCCGGGTCCGGGAATATGCCCGGCGTGGCCTCACCTCCATCATCCATGGCAAATCCGCCCATGAGGAAACCCGCGCCACCGCCTCGCGCGCCCTCGGCGACGATGGCATGGGAAATTACCTCGTTGTCCTAACTCTGGCTGATGCCGAGCGTGTCTGCGACTACATCCGCCACGGGGGCAACAAATACGAGTTCCTGCAACACTTTGCCGGAGCCCACAGCGATGAATTCGATCCCGACCAGCATCTGAAACGCATTGGAGTGGCCAACCAGACCACCATGCTGAAAAGCGAAACCGAAGACCTCCAGGGCCGCCTGCGCCAGGCCATTGTGGACCGCGACGGATCCGATGCCGCCCTGAATAACTTTTCCGTCTTCGACACCATTTGCGGGGCCACGCAGGAACGTCAGGACGCCCTCTACGAAATGCTGAAGGAGCCCATGGATCTGCTGCTGGTGGTCGGCGGATACAACTCCTCCAACACCACCCACCTCGTGGAAATCGCGGAAAAGCATCTCCCCACCTTCTTTATCCGCGATTCGCTTTGCCTCAAATCGCTGGAGGAAATCATCCACTTTGATCTCCTCCTCAAACGGGAGCAACCCGGCTACCCTGACAAGCTGCTCGGCGGTGCCCCCGTCACCGTCGGAATCACCGCCGGGGCCTCCTGTCCGAATAACCTCATTGAGGAAACCATCCTCCGCCTCTTCACCTTGCGGGGTATCCCCGAGGAATTGGTCCGGGCGGTTTAAGCGCCTGGCCCGTCAGGCTTTTACAGGGTGGCTCTTGGCCCCGGCCACTCCCTTACTGGTGCATCCCGCCAGGTCCAAGCGATGAGCACTAATTTGACATCATGTGGCGTGGGGCGTAGGCCTCCAGCCCGCCGGATCAACGGTAACTCCAATCTGGAAGGCCGCACCCCCCCTGGATAGGAAGCCCGGGCCACCTTTTTTTTGGCAGAATAAAAAGGCATGGGCTAAAACCGGCCAGCCTTTCACCTCACCCGCATCAGATACAAATCCTCAGCTTCGCCGAAAGCAGGCAGCGGCAGGTTTTCCGAAAATTCCAACACTGACGGAGATGGCCCACCCGCCGGCCAATCCTCCCGCCGAATCAGGCAATGCTTTCCATAACCCATTTTTTCGAGCCGCGACGTGTCACGTTTGCTCGCCGGTCCCCGTAGCACCACACAAGGCGGGAGCGCTTTCTGCGCTTTGAGCCACGCTGCGGCAGTGGTCGGCACCCCAAAGCGCACCATTTCAGCTACTGGATCCCATTCCGGAAGATTCCCCGCCGGGGCCTCTTTCCCTCCCAGAGGAAGCGTCACCGAAACGTCCGGGAAAGGACGATAGAAATCTTCCTGATCCACTGGAATCGCCTCCGGTGAAGTGGAGTCTGCTTCAGGTTTGGCTAGCGTTTTCCGGCTCTCCTCTGCATCCGGTTCCGGCGTTCCCTGGGCTAATGCCCCGGCTGCTGCGGTTTGATCCAAAGGCATTCCTGGATGGATGATTTGCACGCGCCACCCGCGCCTCGCGAGGTGGTTGACGTCGCGGAAATTACGGGGCTCCACTTCTATGGCGCGGGGTTTGTCCCACCAGCCATTGCGAAGGGCTTCCCAACTGGTTTCCTCTGCTTCCCAGAGATCAGGCCTCCAAACCCGGGTGCCATGATGCCATGGCTTTTCCCAGCCCGTCCAATGAATGATTCCCTCCGGCAGACCATCCTTCCAAGTTGCGGCCTCGCCCACGGTTCCATAAAGAGAGCGCTCAGGACCGGCTTTACCCTCTTCCAGATGATCCCACTGTGGGACCAGATTCCACTTGCGCCCCACTCCCTTCACCCGGCCTTCGGTAGCAATCGTCAGAGCCATCTGCTCATCCTGCCCCAGCGCTTCATGCGCGGCCAGCAATTTCTCCCAAGTCCCCTCCTCCCGCATCACCTTCAAATTCATCATTGGGCCCATGTAAAAATACGGATAGTCGGCAGCATATTGCAGATTTGGGAGAAGACCTCCCCTTTGTGACATCTGAATACCCAAGGTGTTTCCCGGACCAAATAACCTGCCCATGAGGAGATTTCCCTCAAAATCCTCCTCGAAATATGGGGCAAGATCACAGAGCGCCAGCATATCGTGGTCCAAAATTAAACATCTGTTCCAATCCGACTTACTCTTGATTATGCGTAGGCGATCGAATACCGCAGAATTAACGTGAGAAGGGAACTGACCGTTGTTACGTTTATTCGAATACCTAAACTCAACTGATAAAGTGTTAACTTGAAAAGAGGATGGCAAAAACCTATGACAAAACACAACTACATTGATCGATTTTAGTGTTCTCCTAAGTGCGGAGGCAATCACAGAAGAAATCTTTGGAAAACCGAGCAAATCCGTAGAAAAACACAGATTTATGGACATTAAAACACAAGAAATTATTTAAGAAAAGGATAACGTATTTTCACAAATTCTAAACTAGGATCGATAGTGTGGCTCCTAGTCGAAACGCGGGAGCTACTAGATTCAGTTGTTAATTCTACTTCAACCATGCTCTTCATAGGGCCATCGCTTCCATCAACATTGGAAGTAGCATAATCGGTAACATAAATTTCTTTTTTAAATAAACCAAATCCTCCGAAAACTTTACTGTTAGTGATATAGGATGCTACTAAATCTGCTTTACTTCTATTTTCTGGAAAAATACTAAATAGTTTAGATGAAAAGCTTTTTTGAAGTTCATCGGCTTTTGGATTTTGGTCAATAACGTATGCCATGCCTTGCACTGTCTCCTCCAATTTTGCTGATTGGGACTCTATTTGGCCCAATTCAACTATAGAATTTTTGATTAAATTTGAAATTAAATCATTTTCTTGAGGTGTTATATGTAGCTGTAAAGCAACTATTTCACTTAGTTTGAGCGACTGTAAATCAACTGAGTCTTCGAACAAAATTACTGCGAGTGAATTAGGAATAGTAACCCCCTGTTTGGTTGCATTTTTTTCCTCTGTAGATTCAATATGCTGATTATCAGGATTTTTCGTTTTAATATTGCCCGAAGAATGTGAATACTGGTTAATCGTCCGGGATTTATTAAATAATGCAGAATTTTGGGAAGATTGATATTGAAAAACGTAGAATAAGAAGGAGGAAACTACTATGCCAGAAAATAGTCCTGCAAAATAGTATTTCCGCATAAGACTATTTCTAAGCATATCCATTAACAACATTCCACACTTTTGTTTGAATCCTTGTGCATTCCCAAATCTCAGGTGTTACGCCCTCTGCGGTAATTCTTGTTGCAACACCTGTGGCTGCTGATGGCACAATCGGATTTGGATAAGTTCCTACGTTAGCATTTGTTTGAAAAGGACCTTTCGGATATCCAGCGGCATTTTTCCAAGCTTGGGCGGTTAGTGTGGCATTAGCATTCGCTAGAGCAGTTGCGGCGTCTCCTCCAATAGCATAGCCTTGTCGCCACTGGGAATTTTCCGTCAATTCATTTCCCGACCAAGCTGTAGTTCCGGGCTGGGTAGTTCCGGGAGTGGCATTGGCCACGCCTGGGGTAATTATCAATCCAGCTAAAACAACTACGTTGGCAGCAATTTTCATGTTTGAGTTTTAAAATAAGACGAACAACAAAAGAGGCGGACTTTCGTCCGCCTCTTTCTTTATACAATTTTTAGTGTTAACGACCGATCCGAATTAGTTCCGGCGGCGGCGAAGGAGACCGAGAGCACCAAGAGCACCGAGAAGTGCTGCGGATGGTTCTGGCACGAATGACAGGGAGGTACCTGCGGTAGCGAATGCAACGGATTGACCCGCAGGTGCTGTAGCAGCATTTGCCGAACCACCGGCGGCCAGTGTGATTTGGTCGAGGTTCGAAGCACCTGTTCCGAAGGTGAACGTACCGCTATCCGCTGCTGGGAATACCCAGTCGCTTCCACGAGCAATACCGAAGGACGTGCTAGCAGGAGCAGTAGATTCAGCACCAGCGGTGGTGAGGGTATTGAACCAAACGATGGCGTAATTCTTATTCAGATATGGCGTAGCAGTAAACCCCGTCAATCCACCACCCATCGAGGTATCACCGAATGCGGCGATTGTTGTAAGGCGAGCGACTACCAAATCTCCACCAAAAGTGGAATTGATGGCAAGGCCCGAACCGGCGGTTAAATAAGTTGCTGAGCTCATTGCATTGCCAGAGGCTCCAGTATTAGGAGAAAAAGGCGATTTAGTAAAAGCAGTGAGGAAACCATCACCAGCGGTGTCCACGATAAGAAGTCCAAGTTTTCCAATGGTTAAGTCAGTGGCTGTGGTGCCTTGGACGTTCCTAAGTGCGGTGCCACTGAGTGTGATGGCTGCATTACTGACCGAAGCAAGTGCTACGGAGAATGTGAGGAGGGCTAATGTTGTTTTCATGTTTTTAGTTCATGTTTTCTATCAAGTTTATTTTAGGAGAGAAGTGAAATTTAGAGGGAGTATGGGAGAGGTGCCGTCCATGTGTTAGCGACTGGCCCGGAACCATTTCCTGCTTTGCGAATGATAATATTACTTCCTGCCTTGAGGAAAGTGGTTATTGTTTGTGAAACCGAGTCCTTCAAGAAACTTCTACGACAATGAAGAGAATCAGACATGAAGTTTTTTGGTTTGTTTGGTTTGACATGTTTGGTTTCACATGCAGGTCATTAACCCTTGACAGCATTTTTCATCCAGATCAAAAAAGCAAACTTTATTTCAAATTTTTTTTAATAACGGTCGCTACCGCTGCCACAACCCTAAGCTGCCTATGAGCTGGACAGACATTTTCCCGGTATTATCAAACGAGCTGGTCACTGATTATCAAACACTTGTAACGCCTGAGGAGCGGTTGGAACTGGAAAGCTGGCTGGGAGTGGAGCGCATCTTTCCGGCACGCCCGCCTGGGTCAGGAAAGCCCAGCCCCCACAGCCAGCGGCGGCATCTGGTCAGTGCCACGCTGTTCTGGAAACATGTGCAAGAGGCTGATCCGGATTTGCCAGTGCCCAGCCGGGAGCGACTAGTGATGGCGAAACGACTGGGGCTGGTGAAACGGTTTTCCCCGTGGACTTCCTATGTGGAACCATTGATAGACTACACGGCGGGGGCGGTGGAGCGGCATCCTGACGTCACGTTCCGCCTGTATCTGGCGCGGGATCTTGATTTCCTGGTGCCGGATCTGACGGCGCTGGGTTGGGAGGTCTATTTGATGAAGAGTCCTTCCCTGCGTTATTGCCCGGGTGGGTTTTGGCGTTTTCTGGCGCTGGGGGAACGCGGAAAGCGGGTCACCGTGATCGACACCGACCGTATGAATGAAGTGGATGGAGAGATCGCCCGGACCAAAATGATGGACGCGATGGGGTTGGGGCTTTGGCGGGTGCCGGGCTACTATGGCGTGGACAATGACCGGAAAACCGACCGGGTGCGCTACCGGCCCATCCTGGGTGGGCACTTCGGCGGCATAGGGGGCCTGCCGGTGCGGGAATTGATCGAGGCCTTCATCTGGCATGCCCGACGGGGCACCCTGCCGGTGATGGCCCAAATGCCCGGCCGGGGAGAAGTGCCGATCCACTGCGTGAAGTGGCCGGACTATGGATTTGATGAGTGGTTCCAACTGGCGGCGCTGTATCCCCGGATGGTGCCCCGGGGCACTTTGAGTTTCATCCCCACCGACGCCCGCTCGTTTCTACTGCCGGTGGACATTGAGTATGTGACCTGGGCGAACCGGAGAAGTGAGCTGGTGTATTTCTAACTAATCCCTGACAAGCTGCTGGGCGGCGCCCCTGTCACCGTCGGCATCACCGCCGGGGCCTCCTGTCCCAATAACCTCATTGAGGAAACCATCCTCCGCCTCTTCACCCTGCGGGGTATCCCCGAGGAATTGGTCCGGGCGGTTTGATATTTCAAGCCTCTCAAGCCACGAGGGAGTAACCGGGAAAGACCTTGGTCAGGTCCACGGCGGGGGATTGACGGCGGAGGATGGGGGCGAGCAGATCACGGTAGTTGTGGTGCACAGGCAGGTCGCCGGGGCCGGCCAGCGGGCTGTTGGTCAGGTCAGGCCAGGTGGCATGCACTTTTCCCCCGCCAGGTTGTCCGCCACCGAGTTGGAACATGACGGAACCACGGCCGTGGTCGGTGCCAAGGGCGCTGTTCTCGGCAACGCGGCGGCCGAATTCGGTCATGACCACGATGCTGGTGCGGGCAAGTTCCTCCGTCCCCAGATCGGTGGCAAAAGCGTGCAGTCCACGGCTCAGACGCTGCATCGGGGTGTCCATGATCACGGAGGAAGTGATATGGGAATCCCAGCCGCCGAGATCGACCGTAGCGGCCTGCAAACCCACCCGGCCTTTGATCAGCCGCACCACCTGCCGCAGTCCTGACGAAAAATCCTCCGTCCCGTAATCGGCTGCATTCGCGGGTTGATAGGGCGTCCTGGTGAGGGCATTGATGCGCTCCAGGGCGGCCAGAGCACTCTGGCCGGCGGGGCCCAGCACCCCTGGTGCGGATTTATACAGGGCCGCCAGCTGCGGCAGGAAGCCGGCTGGCACCTGATCGCCGAGGCCGAAGTCCTCCAGGGACTGAATGGCGGCACAGGAAGGTGCCCCGCGGAGGCACTCCGGCAGTTGTGGGCCGATGGCGACGGCAGTGAGCGGGGATTGGCCGGCATCCGGCCTGACCCGGAGGAATCGACCCAGCCATCCACCGGCGGCAAGTCCGCCATGCTCCATAAAGTCCTGAGCCTCAAAATGTGAGCGGGTCTCGTCCTCGGAACCGGCGCAGTGGGTGATGGAGAGTTGCCCAGCTTTCCACCAAGGATGCAGGGCGGCCAGATTCGGATTGAGACCGAAGAATCCATCCAAATCCAACAGATTTTCCCGCCGGATGCCGATGCCGGGCCGGGCGCGGTAGTAACCATCGTCGCCATATGGCACGATCATGTTAAGGCCATCGGCACCGCCCCGCAAAAAGATGACCACGAGGGTCCCGGCAGGGTCCTGCTGTTGGTTGATGAATGTGGTGAGCATGGCAGTAAAAGTAGAGGAAAGGGAAAGTGCAGGAGAGCGTCATGACACCGCCCATGCCCTGCCTAAAAGGTCTGGAAGGCAGGACTGGCGATGAGCAGGCCGAGGGACTGCCCGGATGCCACGAGAGCGTTGGATTCCGCCGGTGTGGGACGCCGTCCAAGGAAATGAGCGGCCAGCCTGGCGGGCCCTCCCGCAGAGGCGGTCAACCAGGCAGGATCCACCCGGGTGCCCTTCAGGCCTGGGCCGGAGAATTCCAAGGCGAACTTCCAGCGCCAGAGCAGAGTGGCCATCCACGGTTGGGCTTCCTCGGGATAACCGTCAGGCGTGGGATATTGAAATGGGGCATGCCCCATGCGCAGCAGATAGTCCTGCAGCACCGGCCCGGCATCACTGCGCGCCCCCGTGGCACGCAGGGTGGATACCACAAAATGGAACGGACGCTTCACCTTGCCGCCACGGGCAGCCATGAATTCCGTGCTGTCGAAAAGGGTCTGCAGGGTTTTTTTGATATCGCCGGAGGTCGCGGTAAAGGTATCCGCCACGGCCTGCACCACCGTTCCCACGGGCTGCTCCGCGATGAAGCGGCGGCAAAGTTTGCCAGCCAGATACCGGGCTGTCGCCGGATGCTGGCAAACGAGATCCAGCACGCGCTCGAGATCCCCTTCCCCCAGGCCTGCCGGGATGGCCGTGCCCAGCACCGTCTTCGCTCCATCATCATGGAGATCGGCTGCGAACTCAACCTTGCCCACGGCGAAGCGCGCCTTGTCCCGGGCCCGCACCGTCCAGCCGGTGAGGCAGCGGGCGACTTCCATCACATCCTGCTGGGTGTAGCCGCCGTCCACCCCGAGCGTATGCAGTTCGAGCAATTCGCGGGCGTAGTTCTCGTTGGGTTTGTCCGTGCCGGAAGCCCGGCGGTTGACGCGTCCATCCAGATACCATAACATGGAAGGACTCAGGGCTGAGGCTTTGAGAAGTTCCCGGAAATTGCCCATGGCGTGGGCACGGATCACGGTTTTGTCATCGGCTGGCTTCAGCCATTTGGAATCGCCTTTGGAGGGATCAATGTTGAAGTGATCTGACCAGAAATCGACCATCACCTCATGCAACTGCCGGCGGGAATGCACCGCACGCAGGATCCTGGCGCGGGTCAGCTGATCCAGCAATTCCTTTGCATTGTATTCCAACAATTCCCCCATGGGCCAGACGTTGAGGGACTCAAAATGACGCGTCCTGGCATCGGTCCACGCATCATCAATCGTCTCCGGCTGCAGCTGTTGTTGAATCCATCCCCGGGTCCCCAGTCTGAGCAGTTCCGCCCGGTCGCCCGGCCGCGGACCGAAGCTGAGCCGGTTCAGCACGTGGGTGGCGTCATCGGTTTCGGAGGAGTCAGGGGGCTGGAAGCTGGCAAATCCATCGTCAGGACCGGACAGGAGAGGCGTCAGGACGTGGGAGAGCAGGCTGAACCCCGCAGCTCCGGCGAGCGCCCCTCCGGTGGTGGCGGCCTGCAGGAAATGGCGGCGGGTCGTGCTCATGACGGGACCTGATTGGGGAGTGCGGGCAGGGTGGGCGCGGCGTGGCTGGTCTCCGGCAAGGCCGGTGGACGCTGGGCCCTGCGGCGGGCGGACCATGTCAGAAGGCTGGCTCCCAGGCCGCTGGAAAGGATGAGCGGGATCGCCAGCAGCTGTCCGAGGATGGGCAGAAGAAACGTCAGGGCAAGGGCGGTGCCCCCGCGCAGGACCTGTTTCCAGGGCTGGGCTTCATCCCCCGGGGCAGGCAGGCCCAGCCCAATCCTCCTCGCCAGCCCAGCCGTTCCCAAAAGCCCTCCCAGAATGGGGGCAAAGATCATCACCAGACCGGTCCACTTCAGAGCGGCAGGCAAGATATTGAGCAGGGTAATTCCCAGCGCGATAGGCACCACCATCGCCAGCAGGCCCAGCAGGGTGATCACCACCGGCCGCCGGTATTGGTCCGAGCATTGCGCGACATAATCAGGAAACAGGGAACTTGCGACCAGCCAATGGCTGAGGAAGACAAGAAAAAATCCCAGGGTTAGAAAAAACCAGAGCTGGACATTGGCGGTGGTGATATAATCCATGGCGGCAGGTAGTGGAAATGAATAAGTGTGGGTCCACCAGAGAGGTGGACCCCTGCTACGCAGACGCGGATCAGACGCGCCGGATTACACTATTTTTCCAAACCGCCCGGGCCTTTCTGCATGGCTGGCCTCACAACACCGTGGAGGCATCATCGCGCTCCAGTTTGCCCAGCTTCTTTTTCAGCGTCTCCAATTCCACGGTCATCTGGTGGAGGGTTTTGTAAAATTCATCCTGCGTTTCCGCATGCTGCAGGTGCGGCACCGCCGGATGGATTTTCATGAATTGCTGCACGATGATTTTGCAGGCATCGCGGATTTGTTGAATGGCTTCGGGGCGTTCCATGGGGGAGAATTTTCAAGTAAGGGCGGGCGCTTCGATGTCGGCCAGTTCCGTGTGGAATTGCATGGAATAGAGCTTGCGGTAGAGTTCGGAAGTGCGCAGCAGATCCGCGTGCCGGCCGATATCGGCGATCCGTCCATGCTCCATCACGACAATCTTGTCAGCTTTCAGAATCGTGGAGAGCCGGTGGGCGATGGCGATGACAGTTTTACCCTGACTGAGATCCTCAAGGGCCTGCTGGATTTTACTTTCGCTTTCGGAATCGAGCGCCGAGGTCGCTTCATCCAGCAGGAGAATCGGGGCATTGCGCAGGATGGCGCGGGCGATGGAGATGCGCTGCTGCTGGCCTCCGCTCAGATTGCAGCCCTTGTCACCGACCACGGTTTCGTAGCCTTTGGGCTGGGCAAGGATAAAGTCATGGGCATGAGCCCGGCGCGCGGCTTCCTCGATGGATTTCCGGCTGGCTCCCAGACGGCCATAACGGATGTTCTCGTAAATCGTATCGTGGAACAGGAAGACCTCCTGATTGACGATCCCAATCTGTTCCCGCAGCCAGGCCTGGGGCAACTGCCTCACATCAATCCCATCCAGATGCACCGATCCTCCGGGCACATCATAGAAGCGGAGCAGCAGGGAAAAGAGGGTGCTTTTCCCTGCCCCGGTCGGGCCGACCAGCGCACAGGTTTCGCCTGGCTGAATGACAAGGCTGATGTTGGATAGGATAGGAGTGTCTGGACGGTAATGAAAATTGACGTCCCTGAACTCAATCTGCCCGGCGGTGCGTTCTGCAGGTGCGGTTACCCCGGCAGCGTCCGCCACGGCGGAAGGCCGCTCCATCATCTCAAAAACCTTGCTGGTGGAGGCGAGGCTTTTTTGCAGAATAATCGGAATCCGGCTCAGGGCTTTGGCCGGCGGGTATAACATGACCAATCCGCCATTGAGGGCGATGAATTTTGAGGCCCCCAGATCCAGCACAAAGACATACACCAGCGCGGCCGCCACACCGATGGAGGCGACGACTTCCGTCAGGGGTCCCACGCCCTCCAGGGCGCGGTTCCAGCGCATCATGCTGCGCAGCATTTTCTGGTTGGAGGCGTTGAAGCGCTCGGATTCATATTGCTCCCGCCCATAGGCCTTGACGACGCGGATGCCGCTGAACGCTTCCTGCATGATGACCCCCATGGCCCCGGCTTCCTGTTCCTCCTCGGCCCCGGCCTTGCGGACTTTTTTACTCACCAGCACCACGGGGATGATGCACAACGGGAAGAGCAGCATGGCCATGAGGGTAAATTTCGCGTCCAGATAAAAAAGGACCGCGATGGCGCTGAGAATGGACAGGGGCTGCTTCACCAGATCGCTGATCACTCCGGTGAAGCCCTGCTGGGCGACCCGGGTTTGATTCATCACGGTCTGGAGCAGATCCCCGCCTTTCTGTTTATTGAAGAACTCCTGGGACTGTCCGAGGATTTTGGAGAAGAGATCGCCGCGGATGGTATCCAGCAATTTCAGGCTGACCCAGATGAGGCAGTAAGAATTTAAATAACCAAAAATGGCACGGAGCAGCATGATGGCAGGAATGCTGGCACAAACGCCGATGATGGCCCAGAGGGCAGTGGAGGCGGGCAGGTGGGACTTCAGTGAAAGCGCATCGGTGTAGGACGGGGTTTCCGCAAAGCGGCGCACTTGTTTGAAGAGGTCACCGCGCTTGGTCCGGTCGTTTTCCAACTGTCCTTTCAACCACGCAGCCCAGATGCTGCGGTGGAGTCGCTGCGGTTCCGGCAGGGCCAGCAATTCATCAAGGCGGGCGATGGCTTTTTGCTTTGAGGAAGGCACCGCCACAAGGCAGCGCTCCGCTTCCAGCATGAGGCGGAACTCTGCGGGCAGGGCCGGGGGCAAACCCAGCGCGAGGAGTGGGTCCGGCTGGGGAACGTCCTTCGCGGACGGCAGGGTGCGGGAGTGCAGGGCCTGGCGGAAGGTTTGATAGGCGGATACCACCTCCTCCTTGGCGGTGGCGGACAGCAGGGAAACCTGAAGCGCCGCCCGGAGTTCCGGCAGTTCCAGATCAGCATGGTAGTGCTCTGTAATATGGGTGTTATTCAAGCCAGCCTTTTCTTCCGGGGGCAACACCCGGTCTGAGACATGGTGGACCGTGTAAACCAGCAGCCCATTGAAAGCACCATAGACCGCCCCGCAGAGCAGGCCGATGATGAATCGGGTGCGGTATGGCTTTAAATAGGCGAGCAACTTGCCATAGGGGCCGCGCGCAGCGGCCGCGAACTCGGCAGGGGACATTTTGGCGACCTCTTTGCGGGAATATTTTTTCATAGGGGGACCAGGACCGGTAGGACGGATTCCCGGATCAAGGAGTGGACAGGGTGAGGATCAGGCGGAATGTTTAGGCCTGCAATAGTCTTGTGCCACGCCTGCCGGGGGAAGGCGAACACTTACTTAACTCATTCGAAATAATATTTTTCGGCCATGGCACGAACTTTGCTTGTGGATTTGAGTAATAGTGGCATGGTGGATGCCGATGAGTATTGGAGCGCACCTAGGACAGAATCTGAGTCAGCAGCAACGGCTGTCTCCTCAACTGCAGCAAAGCCTGAATATCCTTCAGGCTCCGGTGTTTGAACTCCGGCAGATGGTGGAGCAGGAATTGCAGCAGAATCCCGTGCTGGAGATGGAATCCCCGGAAATTTCCATTGAAGACACCCAATCCGAAAAAGAGCTGAATGATGACGGATTCGACGAGGAATTCAGCCGCCTTTCCGCCATGGACGAGGAATGGCGCGACTACATGCAGCAAAGCGCCAGCCGATCCCCCCGCACCAGCGAAGACGAGGAAAAACGGCAGTTCATGTTCGATTCCCTGACATCTCCCGTGACGCTGCAGGATCATCTGATCCAGCAGCTCAGCATGGCAGACTGCACCAGGGAAATCCGGAAATTGGCAGAAATGCTGATTGGCAGCCTGGATGACCGGGGTTTTCTCCAGGCCCCGCTGGGCGATCTCAGTCTGCAATTGTCCATTCCCCTGACGGATCTTCAGGCAGCGGCGGAAATCATCCAGACCTTCGATCCCTCCGGCGTGGGAGCAGAAGATTTGCGGGACAGTCTCCTGATCCAGTTGAAACGTCAGGGGCGCGAGCACAGCCTGGAGAGCCGCATCATCGCCGGCTATCTGGATGATCTGGCCCGGAAGCGTTTTCCCCAGGTGGCGCGGAAGCTATCCGTCCCCGTCAGCGAGATTTCGCGCGCCGCCGAGCACATCAGCACACTGAATCCCCGTCCTGCCTCTGCCTTTGTCAGCTCCCCGCAAAACTACATCTCGCCGGATGTTCATGTGGAGCGCACCAATGGGGTCTATCACATTACCCTGAATGATGAACAACTGCCCCGCCTGCGCATCAGCAACCTCTACAAGGACCTGATGTCGGACGCCGGCAGCCGTGAGGAGGTGCGCGGCTATATCCGCGACAAGATCCGCAGCGGCAAATTCCTCATCCGCTCCATCCAGCAGCGCCAGCAGACCATTCAGCGCATTGCGGAACAAATCGTCGCCCGCCAGCAGGGCTTCTTTGATCAGGGGCCCTCACAGCTCAAGCCCATGAACATGTCCCAGGTGGCAGACGTCGTCGGCGTGCACGAAACCACGGTCAGCCGCGCCATTTCCGGTAAATACATCGCTACCCCGCATGGCGTTTATGAATTGCGTTATTTCTTTACCAGTGGCGTGGATACGGAAAGCGGCGAGCAGGTGTCCAACACCAGTGTGAAAACTGCCCTGGCCGAAATCGTGAAAGGCGAGGACCCCTCGCACCCCTGGAGTGACGAGGAGCTGGTGAAGCAACTGGCCCTGCAGGGCGTCAAGCTGGCCCGCCGCACCGTGGCGAAATACCGTGAGGAATTGAATATTCTCCCCAGCCACCTCCGCCGGCAATTCTGAACCTGACAAGGCAACCGCCCTGCCCTTTTCCGACGTTCCTGCATGGCAAAACAGTTCACCTGCCCACACTGCCACCACTCCTACCGTTTTCTCAATGCGATGGCGGGACAGAGCATGCATTGCCAGAGCTGCGGATTTGTCTTCCGCATTCCGCTGGTGCCGCTGGCCCGGGCCGAAGGCGTGGAATTCCCCAAGGGCGGCAAATGGCTGCTCCGCCTCGCCGGGGGCCGGCAATTCGGTCCGGTGCGCCGCGAGATGATATACGAATGGCTGCGGGAAGGCCGGGCGGATGCGGACAGCCTCATCGCGCTGGAGGGAAATTCCGCATGGTATCGCGTGACGGAAGCCTTTCCCAAAGCTGTCCACTTTCTGAAGGGCGCGGCCCTCTCGTCCGGCAGTGCGCCCATGGCCGAAGCTGCCAGCGCGCCAGTGGCGCGCCCTATCCCCGAACCCATAGCAGCCTCACAAATCCCCGCCTCCGGCTTGATGGAACTCCTGGAGGACTGCTCCCAGGAGCCTCCGCGCGGCCGCCTGCGCCCGATCCTGCGGCAGCATTCGGAGGCCCTGCTTTCCCTCGAAGCCGAGTGCAGCAGGGCCGCTGGACTGATCCGCTCCCGCGGGGCCTGCCTCGTCTGGCTGGAGGAAGACAACCACCGCCGCCATGCCCAGCGCAGCAGCGATGGACTCAACGTGGAAGCCGCCACCGTGGCGGCCTTCACCGGGCCCCAGGGCGGGGAGTTTTATAGCATCATCCCATGGTCCAGGCTCGGACGCCTGCCTCACGAATTCCTCAGCATTCTGCCTGGACGCCTGCCCGGTCCCGTGGCCCTGCGCCGGGCCTCGGATGAGGCCTTCGATGGCGGACACTGGATTGGCAGCACCGGAGATGACCGGGACATCACCGCCCACGCCGCCTCCATCAGCCGGGAAAAAATGGTCCAGGATATTGTCTGGGACTGGCACAGTGACAACCGGCTCTATCACATGATCCAGGTCTGGGGTCTCCAGGGCATCCCGCTGGGTCCAGAGAAATTCGCCCACCTCATCCAGACCGCCGGGCGGCCGGATCCTGACCAACCCCACGGCCTCCGCTGGTATCTGGAGCGGCAGAGCGCATTCTGGCGCTTTGCCCGGCGGCTCAATCTCCCCGCCAGCCCCGGCAGCCCCGTGCTCTTCAGCGCCTGCGGGGCCCGGCTGCTGGTGCTGGCCGCCGCCCGCCTGCAGGAATCGCCGGTTGCGTGAGCCGCCACGGCGTGGCGTAGTCACTTCTCACTGACGGCCCTGCGGCCATCCCCCCTCCCTGTTATGGCTGGATTTTTCAAGAAACTGCTCCAACGCTTTACCCGACGCAAGGTAGACCTTGATGAACTCGAGGAAAGCCTCATCACGGGTGACGTCGGCGTGCGCATGACCCTGCAAATCCTCGACATCCTGCGGGCGAAGGGCCGCGACCTGCAGGCCGAGGAAGTGATCGATGTCTGCCGGGAGGAAATCCTGAAAATCCTGCCAGCCACCATCCCTGGCCTGCCGGAGTTTCCTGACAAGCCCTGCGTCATCCTCGTCGTGGGCGTCAATGGCGTGGGCAAAACCACCAGCACTGCCAAGCTCGCCCACCTCCTCCAGCGCCAGGGAAAAACCGTCATGCTGGCCGCCGCCGATACCTTCCGTGCTGCGGCCATCGAGCAACTGGACCAATGGGCCACCCGCCTGTCCATTCCAATCATCAAAGGCCAATACAAAGCCGACCCCGCCGCCGTTTGTCATGATGCCTGGGAAGCCGCCAAAAGCCGTGGCATCCAATACCTCATCTGCGACACCGCCGGCCGCCTTCATAACAAGCACAACCTCATGGAGGAACTCAGCAAAATCGAGCGCGTCCTCGGCCGCAAGGACCCCGGATCCCCTCACGAAACCCTCCTCGTGGTCGACGCCACCACCGGCTCGAATGCCCTCGTCCAGGCCCGCGAGTTCCAAAAAGCCACCGGCCAACTCACCGGCGTCATTGTCACCAAACTCGACGGCAGCGGCAAAGGCGGCGTCATCGTCAGCATCCAGCAGGAACTCGGCATCCCCGCCCGCTACATCGGCACCGGCGAAACCCAAACGGATTTCGAAGCCTTCAACTCCCGCACCTTCGCCGAGTCGATCCTTTAGCCCCTCCGCCGGGCCAGGATCGAAAAAGTGCTGCGGGTTTTCCCTCAGGGTAACCCGCCCTCACGGCTTTTCCGGCAGCGAAGGCAATGGCGGCAGGTTTCGCTTTGGCAGGAGGATTCGCACTTGTTGTTTTCATTGGTTATTTCGCTGGGTTGCCCATGCCTCATGTAGCAAAAATGTCACGCCTCCGGAGAGGCCTCGCCTTTGCTTCGCGTGTCCCTCCGGACTCAGTGGGGGCATGAAATCCCCCTTTTCCCTGCTGGCCGCTCTGGTGATCCTCATGTCGGCCTTGTTTTTGCCCGGCACCGATGCCCTGCCCCTGATGGACCGGGATGAGCCGCGCTTTGCCCGGGCCACCGTGGAAATGATGGAGCGCGGCGGCTGGGTCATTCCCTATTTCAATGAAGCCTACCGCTTTGACAAGCCTCCTCTCGTCTATTGGTGGATGTGGGGACACTACTGGCTGCTGGGAGAAGGCGGGATGGCAGCGCGGCTGCATTCCATAATAGCGGCGGCCGGGGTGGCCGTGCTGCTCGCCCTGATGGGACGGCGGTTCTTTTCCGGCAAAGCAGGCGGGGTGGCGGCTTTGACATGGTTGACCAGTTTCCAGGTCCTGGTGCACGGCCGGCTTTGTGTAGCGGATATGCCGATGGTGCTGGCGGTGACAGCCTCCCAATGGGCGCTGCTGGAACTCCTGACGGGCGATCCTGACCAGCGGCCGTGGCGCGGCTGGTTTTGGATCCTCTGGGGCTCGGCCGGCTTCGGTTTCCTGGCCAAGGGCCCCATCGCCTGGCTGGTGCCGGGCCTGACGTTGGGATTGTGGCGTCTCCTGTTTTGGAAAAAGCCCCTGCCCTGGAAGCACCTCCAGGCGCAGTGGGGCTGGCTGGTAGCCTTGCTGCCGGTGGCCGCCTGGGGCATTCCCGCCCTCATTCTGACAAAAGGAGAATTCTGGAATACCGGCATGGGGGAGCACGTGGTAAAACGTGGCACGGCGGCGCTGAATGGCCGCTTCAGCATCCCCTTTTATTATGTGCCGGCAGCCTTGCTCAGCCTGATGCCCTGGATCGCGTGGCTGCCCCGGTGCGTGGCCCGGCTGCGGCAGGCATGGGATGCCCGTCTGGCTTTCCTGACCGCCTGGTTCCTCGCACCCCAGATCATTTTCTTTTTCTACGCCACACAATTGCCCCACTACCCCATGCCGGGTTTTCCGGCCTTTTTCCTGATCCTGGGGGCCGTTCTGACGACTTCTCCCGCAAGTTCTCCCGGACGGGCCGGTTGGATTTATTTGGGTGTCATCGCTTTGGCAGGCCTACTGATCCTGGGAGGTTCCTTCTGGCTGGAGGTGCCCGGGATGCCTGGCCTGTCCCGCCTTGGACAATTGCTGGGGGGGCTGATCCTGTGTCTCTCCCTCACCGGCATGGGCGTGGCATGGTCAAGGCACCGGCGCGCCGCCGGAGGCGCGGTTTTGGGAGGCGCGGTGCTGGGATTGGCCATCGTCATTGGGCTGCTGGGGCCCCAGCTGCGTTCCCTGCATCCCCTGATTTCCGTCCAACCGCTCCTCCGGGCCGCATCGCCGGATCCTGCCAGGGCCGTTGGGGTAAAATCCCCGGAAGCCATCGCGTGGGGCTATACGGAACCCAGCCTTGTTTATTACGGAGCGCGCCTCTGGAAATTCCAGTCGAGGGCAGCAGAAGTGGAAAAACGTCTCGAAAAGCGCCGACCCGCCGTGGCCGTCACCCTCTACCAGGAATGGACCCTCACCTCCTGGCTGAAAAACGGCCTTCCCCTCGGAGGGGTCCCTCCCAGCCGGAACGGGGAGGCGGAACACGCCCGCTTTCTCCGCGCCGCCGGTGGTGCCTACGAATTGCACTGGACAACGGGCCTGAATCCGGCCCGGAGTAGCATTGTTAAATTGGCCGTCTGGGTCCGTCGTGAACCGGGAACCGCCCCCCCTGCGGCCCGGAAGGCTGACAGAGAATAATCCCATCTTGAGTCACCCGGTTTTTCTCCAACGGCGCAGTTTTAGCCCGAGTGGGATGCCGAAGACACAGGCCACGATCACCGAGGCAGCAATATCGCTGGGGTGGTGCATATTTGCGCGCATCCGGGCCCAGGCGACCGAACCCGCCACTACGGCCACGGGCAACCCGACCACCGGACAGGCCACGAGCAATGGCACCGCCGCCCCGCTGGCTGTGGCGGTATGACCGGACGGAAAGGCGTGATATTTGCCTTCCAGACGTGGCCCGTAAAACCCATCCGCTACCTGAACAAAGGGCCGGGGCCGCCCAGTGGAAAACCGCAGGACATTCACCGCCAAACCCGAAAAGACGGCCCCCAGCAAGGACGCCAGAGCCAGACGCCGCAACGCTCCACAGCGCCGGATCCGGGCAACTCCCCCTATTCCAAAAAACAGAAGCAAATTCCAATAAGCGAAGTCCCCATACTTCCCCAACCAACCTGCCAGCTCATACCATGGCCGGTCCCGGGGCAGCCGTTGCCCGGCATCCATCTCCCTCAACCAATGCCAGTCATATGGCCAAACCAACCACGCCACCAACCCCAGTGAGACCACCATGCCTCCCAGCAGGGAGCGGGGATGCCGCCGCCAAAAATCCCAAACCGCCCGGCCTAACGCCACGGCCTCAAGCCACCACCCACGCGGCCCCTGGTCCGGATCCTCTTCTTTAGATCCAACTTTTCGACGGCGTAAATCCAGGGCTGAGACTTCCATTCATCCTTCTTAACCCATTGCTGCTGATTTTCCCCCAGACTGTCGTGACATCATTGTCACTGCCAGCAAGGGCCCCCCGGCTCAGCCTCAAAGTAAAAAATCAGCAAACGGGTTAAAACGCCAAAATACCAGAAAAAGTGCCGGATGCCGCAGGAGGTCGGGCATCCGCGCGTTTTATCGACTCCCCGGAGGCTTGATGGCTTACCTGCTCCGGGTTCGAACCCCGGGCGCTGTTTGGCGGTATCTCTTTCGGGCCAAGCTTCATGGATACATTCAAGGCAGGAAACCAGGTCAACCCCGCTTTGCCGGCATTTCTATCAAATCTCGTTTCGCTTGTGGTTTGAACCCGCCGCCAGTGAATTCCAACATCGTGTCAGCAAATCCCAAAAAACCGTCAGCCGACTACCTCATTGCATCTATCCCCTGGCCCATACCGCCCGCCCGAGACTGTGTGGATTTTTGACGCCTCTGTCTCGCGTCTCCGCCCAAAACCTTCACCTCGGAGACCTTGACGATGATGGCACGGTCACCGTGCGCGATCTCGCCCTGCTCAATGATCACATCAGCGGCACGCCCTCCCTGCTCGCCAGTCCCGGCCCGTTCGATGCCTCCCACGCTGTCCTCGCGGACATGAACAAGGACGGAGCCATGTATCAAGGCTGGTGGGGTGGGAGCGATGAACCGACTTGGGATTGGCCCGGGATTGGAATTCGACGGACATGCTATCGTCACTTGGGCGGTTCGACATGGAGCACAACTCTAGGCATATTCCTCATATTTAAGACTAGTTAGATTGAAAAGATCGTGCAGTTACACAACGGCGAAGAATGTCGATATCGGGCATTTGGAGGCTCGATTTCCTTTTTAGGAGTGCCGCTTAGTCCTTTGCTGACAGCCGATTAGCGGCACCTTGGTAATAAAAATCAACAACCATCTATTGAGGGGAAGTAGTGTAAAATTCCGAAATCAAGGAAAATGTGAGTTCGTTCACGAAGTTGACAGAGGGGAGGCGGAACGTTTCGCAGCTTTCATCTCGGAGATGCAGCAAAGGGTCTCAACGTAGTGAAGCAGTTGCCTCCGGATTGGGTCGAACTGGCCCGGCGGGCCACGGGAAATTAGACTCTATGGCTGCGGCAGAGCGCGTCTCCAGCAGCCCGGAACTCCGTCCTGAAAAAAGGTGGGGTGCCGGCAGTGTGGAGCCGCGGGTTGTTCCGTGAAGAACAGAGCCGCAATGTTGCGGGGCGGCGGATCGGAACCCGTCCG